>DASZLP010000246.1:0-19631 GCA_035552355.1 Bryobacteraceae bacterium
AACAGATTCTCGTCGAGCGCATGCTGCCGGGTATACATGTCCCAGTAGCGGCCGCGCAGCGCGTAAAGCTCGCTGTGCGTGCCGCGCTCGACAATACGGCCGCCTTCGATCACCAGGATCTGATCGGCGCGCCGGATGGTGGAAAGCCGGTGCGCGATCACGAAGGTCGTCCGCCCTCTCATCAGATGCGCCAGACCCTGCTGGATCATGGCTTCGGACTCCGAATCGAGACTGGATGTGGCTTCATCCAGAATCAAAATGCGCGGATCGGCCAATATGGCGCGCGCGATCGAAAGCCTCTGCCGCTGGCCTCCGGAGAGCTTGACGCCGCGCTCGCCGACGATAGTGTCGTAGCCCTGGTCCAGCGCTTCGGCGAACTCGTCGACGCGCGCGATGCGGCACGCGTTGAGCACCTCGGCTTCGGTAGCATGCGGACGCGAAAACATCACATTCTCGCGGATCGTGCCGTCGAAAAGGAACGTCTCCTGCAGCACGACGCCCAGTTGAGACCGATAGCTCGGCAGGCGGATCTGGCTGAGATCGACGCCATCCACCAGAATCCTGCCTTTGACCGGTTTGTGGAACGCCGAAACGAGCCCGATTGTGGTGGATTTGCCGGAGCCCGAAGGGCCGACGAATGCGGTCACCGTACCGGGCCGCGCTTCGAAGGAGATCTCATGCAGAACGGTGCGGCTCGGATCGTAGGCGAACTCGACATCTTCGAACAGGACTTCGCCGACGATCGAGCCGATATTTTTGGTGCGCTCAGGATCCAGATCCTCGGGGCGCTCGCGCAGGACTTCGCGCGTCCTCTCGAGACCGGCCATGGCTTCGCTCATCTGCGTCCCGATATTCACGACTCCGACGATCGGGGCAATCATGAAGATGAGATAGGCGTTGAACATGATTAGCTGGCCCATCGTCATTTTGCCCGCGTAGATCTGGTGCGTCCCGAGATACATGACCAGGGCGCCGACCATCCCCATCAGCACGGTTGCTGAGAGCGACATCAGCGACATGGTGGTGAGGCTGCGCATCACGTTCGCGAGGATGCGCTGCACGCCTGCCGCGAATACGCGCGCTTCGCGCTCCTCGGCGTGATACCCCTTGATCACGCGCACGCCCGCCAGCGATTCGGTGAGGCGTCCGGTGACTTCGGCATTGATCTTACCGCGCTCGCGGAAGATGGGCCGGACCGTTTTGAAGGCTTTGCTGAGGGCGAACCCGAACGCGAGCACGATCGCGAGCGATACCCCGGTCATCATCGGGCTGATGCGGACGAGCAGCGCCAGCGAGATCACCGCTGTCAATAAGCCGCCGACGAATTCGATTACGCCGGTCCCGACGAGATTGCGCATGCCCTCGACATCAGACATGATGCGGGAGACAAGCTGCCCGGTTTTGTTCGCGTCGTAGTAACTGACCGGGAGGCGGCCGATATGCGCCTGCACTTTGCTGCGCAGCTCAGCGATGACGCGCTGGCCGGCGATCGAGAGCAGTTGCGTGAGCGCGAACGACGTAACGCCCTGAATCGCGGTGGCGCCGACGACGGCAAGTGTGAGCGGGACGAGCAGCGATGCCTCGTGTTTCGCGATGACGTTGTCGATCAGATAACGGGTCGAGGAGGGGAGTACGAATCCGGAGAGCCTGTTGATGATGATCAGAACAAAGCCAAAGAGCAGAGACCCGCGGCGCGGGCGGATGATATCGCGGATATCCGGCCAAAGCGTCCGCAGGCGTTCGGAAGCGGGCTTTTTGGGAGTTGGGGCGGCGTTAGTCACTGCGGCGTTTGGATGCGCGCGGCCCTCTCCCCGCCTCAGACCACCACTAATTCTCAAGCTACCAGTTTAGTTCCTGACGGACCGCGACCGCGAAGAAGCGGTTACGCTGTTAACGCGATGACGTCTGGTTCTCCGCCAGGAGCTTCTCAACCTTCGCGGTGAACTCCTCGGTCTCCTTCTTGTACAACACACCGCTGGCGGGCCCGGGGAATCCCGCGTGGACGCCACGCACCAGACCGTCGCGTCCCACGAAGAAGGTGGTCGGCCACGCATCCCAGTTCACAGCCTGGGTGAGCTTCTCCTTCGCGGTCTCGGTTTCGCCGCCCAGCAGTACGGTGTATTTGATGCCGTACTCCTTGATGAACGCGCGCAGGCGAGTCGGGTTCTTCAACTGGTCGGCTTCCTCGAACGACAACGCGACGACCTCAAGGCCCTGTGCGTGGTACTTGTCATACATCGCGGCGAGGAACGGCGCTTCGTCGTGGCAGTTCGGGCACCAGCTTCCGGTGATGTTGATCAGGACCACCTTGCCACGGAAGCGCCCGTCGGTGTTCGATACGATCTTTCCGTTGAGATCGGGGAAACTGAACGGGAAGGGCTGATTCGGATCCTTCACCGACGTGTGCTCGTCGGCGTCGGTCGGCTCAGGCAGGCCCTTCGCGCGCGCCTCTTCCGGACGCACGGCCTTCATGTCGCTGAAGCCGTG
The DNA here is from genome assembly GCA_035552355.1 of Bryobacteraceae bacterium. Lineage (GTDB taxonomy): Bacteria > Acidobacteriota > Terriglobia > Bryobacterales > Bryobacteraceae > BOG-234. The sequence goes on from DASZLP010000246.1 coordinate 2,488, forward strand.
CAGGGCGCTGAGTTTCACCTGCATCGTTCCGTCGCGCTCCGGCTGGATAATCATCAGCGCCGGGCGCGCGCCGGAGAAGTGGCTGAGAACGAACTTGCCGTCCTTATAAGAACCGGTCAGCGTGCCGGTGTCGCCATCCACACGCAGGATCGCGCCCTGAATGTCGCCGCCATTTTGCCGCAGGATCAGCCTCCACGCTTTCTCGCCCTTCGAGCTGTTGATGCCGTTGAGGTCCCACTGGCCGGCGATGGAGGGCGGATTGGGATCGGCCTTCGATTTGGCTGTCGCGCGCACGGCATGGATGTGCGACATCTTCTTCAGCATCGGGCCGTACTCACCGTCGAGCGCGCCGTCTTTCACTGTGGCGGTGAGCTTCGCGAGATAGCTGTCGAAGTTCAGGATGAGCGAGCCGTTTTCGAACGTCCCGCTGTTTGAGATCTCGCGATCGTCGCCGTTGAAGAACCAGCCCTTCACGTTGGAACCGCTGCCGGAGATTTCGAGTTTGAACGGAATCTCGGCGTCATTCCACGTGATGGTGGCGTCCCAGAGTCCGGCAATCGATGGCTGCTTCTGCTGCCCCCAGGCAGCGGACGTGAGCAGAGCGACGGAGACGGCGGCGATCAGGATCTTCATTGGAATCCCTCGATTCAGATAGAGAATATGGAGTTTGATGCCCCAAGTCAATGCGCGGATTCCGGACGCAAGCCGTGTTATAGTCCGGCAAATGAGAGGAAAAATACTCTTCCGGACCGCGGCCGTCCCGGTCTTTCTGCTTGCCGGCTCCCTCACGGCGCAGACGTTCGAGGTCGCATCGATCAAACCGAGCGTCACCCCGCAAAGCCAGGGGCTGCGCAGCCTGCGTGAGGACATCACGACCGGTCCCGACCGGCTCACGATGGTGAACGTCAATCTCAACACCGCCGTGCGTTGGGCGTATAAGCTTGGCGTCTACGAAATCACCGCGCCCGATTGGATGACCGGTGAGCGCTTCGACTTCACCGCAAAATCCAGCATGCCGGTGCCGGAAGACCAGCTTCGCGCCATGCTGCAGGCGCTGTTGAAGGAGCGGTTCAAGCTGGAAGCGCATCGCCAGACGAAAGATATTTCCGGCTACGCGCTCGTGCAGGGCAAAGGCACGCCGAAGGTGGTGAAGGTCGAAGACATCGGCGGCGGCGAGGGCGCGATGACCGGTGCGGGGCTGGTCTTCGAAGGTCATAAGATGCCGTTGTCACGCCTCTGCGACATCCTTGCATCGGCGCTGAAGACGCCGGTGCGGGACATGACGATGCTCGAAGGCAACTACGACTTCAAGCTGGACTTGCGTCCGTACCTCGCACAATTGCAGCCGCAGCCGGGCGGCGGGCTCGATCTTGTCGGCATCGCCATCCCGGCGCTGCAGGAGCAGTTGGGTCTCAAGCTCGAGTCGAAGAAGTTTCCGATGGAAGTGCTGGTCGTGGATCGGATGGAGAAGGCCCCGGGCGAAAACTGAGCGCGGTACACAAACTGACGGAACACAATGGGGGTATGAGCCTCCGTATTCTTCCCGCTTGTCTCGTTGCGGCCGCGACGCTTGCCGGCGGTCTGATTCACGCCGAGCCGATCCGCGCCGCCGAGCCTGATGCAAAGGCCATTCTTTACACACTGCCGGACAAGATCAACTGGAAGAAGGGCCCGGTCACCGATTCGGTGATGCTGCAGGGCGACGATACGAAACCCGGCATTTACATCCAGTTGCTGCGCTGGCATTCGAATAACATGAGCCGCCCGCACAGCCATGACATGCCGCGCTACGTTTACGTCGTCTCCGGCACGTGGTGGGTGGGGACCGGCGCGAAATTCGACCCAGCCAGCACGAAGCCGATTCCGGCGGGCTCGTATGTCACGGACATTCCGAACGAGCTGCACTACGATGGCGCGAAAGACGGCGATTGCGAATTGATGATTATCGGGATGGGTCCGATGAAGACTTCATCGCCCCAGCCGTTTAAAGTCGGGTCGATCAGGTAGCCGTCGGTACTTGCGTTGAAACCAGGTCGACTGCGCGCAACCCCGCAACGGCCATCTCCCCCGAGATCCGCCGCCGGAGTCACGCGCCAGCCAATCCGTACTCTGTTGTATCGTGAGGGAGTCTGCTGTTTCCAGCGAAATTTCGCCATTTCAACAGCTTTGTTCTCGTTGCGAATGTTCAGGTTGCGACACTCGGCTGTGGGAAGTTTGTGAATAAACCGGAGCCGCGATGATCTGTTCGGGCGTCGACGTGGCAACCGGCGAATCGGTCGCGGTCGAGTTCGCAGAGACGATCGTTTCGGTGCGTGAGACGGCGGAGGTAGCGGAATCCCTCTTCATTGCGCCGGGATTTGTCGACATTCAGGTCAACGGGTTCGCGGAGGTGGACTTCAACGATCCGGCTGTTTCGGCGAGCGATATCGGCCGCGCGCTGGATGCGATGTTCGCCACCGGTGTCACGCGATGCCTTCCTACTGTGATCACCGGAGCCCCTGAGGCGATGGTCGCGTGTCTGCGGAATCTGCGGCGGGCGCAGAAGGAATTGCCGCTTGGGCGCGCGATGGCAGGGTTTCATGTGGAGGGTCCGCATATCGGTGCGGAGGATGGGCCGCGCGGCGCGCATCCGGCGCACTGGATACGTCCGCCGGATCTCAATGAGTTCGCGCGCTGGCAGGAAGCGACGGATGGCGGCATCCGGCTGGTGACCTTATCGCCGCACTGGCCCGAAACGCCTGCGTACATTGCGGCCCTCACGAAAGCCGGTGTCGCGGTGAGCATCGGCCACACCGGCGCGAATGCCGGCCAGATTGCCGCGGCGGCGGATGCGGGCGCCGTATTGTCGACGCATCTTGGCAACGCGACTTACAGGATGGTCCCGAAGTTTCCGAATCCGCTGTGGGATCAACTGGCCGAGGACCGGCTGTGTGCGAGTTTCATCGTCGACGGATTGCACCTCGATCCGGCATTTCTGCGGGTCGCGCTGAGGGCCAAGTCGATCGACCGAACGGTGCTGGTTACGGACGCGGCGGCGCCTGCCGGTGGGGAACCGGGGCCGTATCGGCTTGGCGAAATCGATGTGGAACTGACGGCGGACGACCGCGTCGTGATGACAGGAACGCCGAAACTGGCGGGCTCGTCGCTGCGGATGAACCGGGCCATAGACAATTTGGTGCGCATCGGCGGTGTGAGCCTGCGGGATGCGATCCAGACGGCAACAGTGAATCCGGCGCGGGTGATCGGGCTCGCGGGGAGAATGCAGGGGCTCAAGAGTGGCGAGCGCGGGGACGTGGTGGTTCTTCGTGGGTCGCCGCTGCGGATTGAAGCTGTGTATCTGGATGGAGCTCGCGTGGCGTAAATGCCGGCGAAAAGTGGAAGGAGTCGCTCTCAGCGCTGGGTCCTCTGTATGGTTTCTTCTCGCAAGCCTCTACAAACCGGGCCGAACCGTGGAATATGACAGCTATACGTCCGCCCAGTCTTGCGCCCCATGATGGATGTGCAGGATTTTCGACAGCTTCATGTTTCACTGAATACACGACGACGTAGGGAAGGGGCGTAAGCGGCAATTCTCGTGTGCCGTGACGGTGTCCGGGCTGCCCTTGTGCAGCGCTGTTTTGAGCGAACGGATACGATGGTAAATAGTTCGCAGGGTCGGCTCTGCAAAATGCGGGTAGTTTTGTTGGAGATAGCTTTTTGATGCTCGCTGGATCGTCGGCGGCGGGAATATAGTCCAACGAATTCGCATCAGGCTTTGAACATCGCTTCAAGCCGGGCGCCCATCTCTTCCTTTTCGATAAAGTCACCCGTTCGGCTGCCGCTATTCCTTTTTCCACGGCGGCAAGAAATCGGGCTTGTTCGTCGAGATACCGGGCCATAACATTCGTCACAACCGTTCGGGGGCGGTCCCGGCTTTGGCGGCGATCTGCGCTAACTGCGCCTGCTGTTCGGGCGTGAAATGTACTTCCATGCCATTCAAGGTACGCGAAAACTTGGCAACACCGGAGACGAAAGCGCCGGAAATCCGCCTGAACGGATCGCCGGGCAGGCCCGGAGACTGGACTCGGGCGTCCCCACGCGCGGATCAATGGGGCAGGAAAGCGGATTCAAGGAAGCGGTTTTTTTAAACTTTCCTGCGGCTCTTCGGATGCGTAGAAACAGAGACGGGGGGCGGGGTCAAAACCGCTGGCTCGGGAAACACTTTGAAGTCGTCAGTGTTGAAAAGTGTAAATCCGCTGAATCCCGTTGGTTGCGAGTGCCCGCGCCACATAGGCAATAATCGGAACGTGGACTTCGATTACACTCCCGAGCAAATTCAACTGCGCCGGGAAGTGCGGGAATTCGCAACGGCCGAGATCGCTCCGCATGTCATGGAGTGGGATGAAAATCAGATATTTCCGCTCGAAGTCATCAAGAAACTGGGCCAGCTCGGATATATGGGCGCGATCTTCCCCGAGGAGTACGGCGGCGCGGGGCTCGGCTATGTCGAATACGCCATCATCATCGAGGAGCTTTCGCGGGTCGATGGCTCGGTCGGGATCATCGTGGCGGCACACACGTCGCTTTGTTCGAACCATATTTATAAAGCGGGCACAGAAGAACAGAAGCAGAAATATCTGACGAAGCTCGCCGCCGGGGAATGGATCGGCTGCTGGTCTCTCACCGAGCCCGAGGCCGGGTCGGACGCCGCGGGCACGCGCACAACAGCCGTTCGCGACGGCGATTGCTGGGTGATCAACGGCTCGAAGACCTTCACGACAAACGCGCACTACGCCGATGTCTGTGTCGGGATGGCGATGACCGATCGCGCCGCGGCGCGCCACGGCATCTCAGCGTTCATTCTGGAGAAAGACACGCCGGGCTTTCGTCCGGGAAAGAAAGAAAACAAGCTTGGCCTGCGTGCCAGCGCGACCGGCGAAGTGATCTTTTCCAATTGCCGGCTGCCGCAGTCGCAGATGCTGGGCAAACAGGGCGAAGGGTTCGTCGACAGCCTGCGGATTCTGGATGGCGGGCGTGTCTCGATCGCCGCGCTTTCGATCGGCATGGCGCAGGGCGCTTATGACGCGGCGTTGAAATACGCGAAGCTGCGCAAGCAGTTCGGGCGGCCGATCTCGGAGTTCCAGGCGATCCAGCACAAGCTCGTTGACATGGCGATGAAGATCGACGCCTCACGGCTGCTGACTTACCGGGCGGCGCGGATGATCGATGCCGGTAAGCGTGTCACCCGCGAATCGGCGATGGCGAAGCTGTTCTCGTCGGAAGCGGCGGTGTGGATCGCGAATGAGGCGGTGCAGATTCACGGCGGGTATGGATTCATCAAGGATTATCCGGTCGAGAAGTTCTATCGCGATGTGAAGCTGTGCACGATTGGCGAAGGCACGAGCGAGATTCAGCGGCTGGTGATTGCGCGGCAACTGCTTGGCGAATGATGAGATCGCCCCGCGAACTCGCGCACCTCGCAACCCAGATTGAAAACGGCGCGCCCGACGCGCTGGAATTTCTCGCATCCGCACCCGAAGGTGAAGGGCTCATCGTCGGCATCACCGGACCGCCCGGCGCCGGCAAGAGCTCGCTTGTCGACGCGCTTGCCGCGGAAATCCGCCGTCGCGAGAAGACTGTCGCCATTATCGCGGTCGACCCGTCGAGCCGCGCATCGGGCGGCGCGATCCTCGGCGATCGCGTCCGCATGCAGCGCCACCACGCGGACCCCGGCGTCTTCATCCGCTCCATGGCGACGCGCGGCGCGACCGGCGGACTTGCCCGCACCAGCGCGATGCTCTCGCGGCTGTTCCGCTCGGCCGGCTTCGATTTCGTTATGGTGGAGACCGTCGGCGTCGGACAGGACGAAGTGGATGTCGCGGCGCTGGCGGATGTCACCGTCGTCGTGCTTGTGCCAGGCATGGGCGACGATATTCAGGCGATCAAAGCGGGCCTGATGGAAATCGCCGACGTTTTCGTCATCAACAAAGCCGATCGTCCGGGCGCCGAGCAGACTCAGCGCGAGATCGAAGCGATGCTGGCGCTGGGGCACGTCGCGTCGATGCCGGCGATCTTCCGGACGATTGCGATCGAGGGAAGGGGCGTCGTCGAGTTGCTGTCGGATCTCGAAAGCCGCCGCCGGAAACAGCGTGAGCCCGCGCCGTTTGAGTGGAAGGTCGACCACCTGGGAATCGCGGTCCGGTCGATTGACGAGGCGCTGTTGTTCTATTCGACGCATCTGGGGCTGCCCGTGCTCTCACGTGAAACAGTCGATCACGAGAAAGTGAACGTCGCCATGCTGCCGGCGGGGGCTTCGCATGGTGACACGGCGCGCATCGAACTACTCGAGCCGCTCAATTCCGAATCCACGATCGCGAAGTTTCTCGAGAAGCGCGGACCCGGCCTGCACCACGTCGCGATGCTCGTACCCGATCTGCACGCCACGGCGCGGCGGCTCGAAAGCGCTGGCATTCGGTTACTGGGAACACCGCGCCGCGGGGCCGGCGGACACCTTTATTTGTTCGTGCATCCGTCAAGCACCGGTGGCGTACTATGGGAGCTTATTCAGGAGATTCATTGAGCAGAATCGGCATCATCGGCGGCAGCGGACTCTACTCCATGCCGGGATTTCACGCGGAAAAGGAAGTCGCCATCAACACGCCGTTCGGCGCGCCGTCGGACAACTACATCACGGGCGAGCTCGAAGGCCGTGAGGTGGCGTTTCTCTCGCGTCACGGGCGCGGCCACAGGCTCTCGCCATCCGAGCTGAACTTCCGCGCCAACATCTATGGGATGAAGACTCTCGGCGTCGAGCGCATCATCTCCCTGAGCGCCGTCGGCTCGCTCAAGGAGGAGCATAAGCCTCTCGATTTCGTGATTCCCGATCAGTTCTTCGATCGCACGCGCGGCCGTATCTCGACGTTTTTCGGTAATGGACTCGTCGCGCACGTAAGCTTCGCCGATCCGGTTTGCCCGCAGCTCTCGGGCGTCGCCGAAACGGCCTGCCGCGCCGCGTCCGTCAACGTGAAGCGCGGCGGGACGTATATCTGCATGGAAGGTCCGGCGTTCTCGACAAAGGCGGAGTCGAACATCTACCGCTCCTGGGGCATGGATGTAATCGGGATGACTAACCTGCAGGAAGCGAAGCTGGCGCGCGAGGCGGAGATCTGTTACGTCACGATCGCGATGGTGACCGATTACGATTGCTGGCACCAGGATCACGATGCGGTCGAAGTAACCGATATCATTCGCGTGCTGCAGCAAAATGCGGCGAATGCCTGCGAGGTCGTGGCGCAGGCGGTGAAGAAAATGCCCGAGGGGCGGAACTGCAAGTGCGGCTCGGCACTGCAACACGCGCTGATTACCGACCGCGCGGTTGTGCCCCAGACCGTCATCCAGAAGCTGGAACCGATTGTCGGCAAGTATTTCGTATAACTACGCGCACAGGCCGAAGGTCCGTTGTGCGCGATAAGCAACGCGAAGCGCTGGCCGCAATCCGCCGCGGGGAAAAGCTGCCGGTTGCGCTGGTGCGGCAACTCGGCGAAGGGCAACCGGCGGATTTTTTCCGGATCATCATCGAAGGGCTCGGCGATTCGTTCGATCCGCGCGAGGCCGCGGCCTACGAAGAGCTGATGACGGCGTGGATCCCGCCCGCGCCGCGCGTCGCGCCGATGATCCCCAGCGTCGTCGAAACTGTCTACGTTCTTTCGCGCGTGACGCTTGGAGCCGACATCAAAATCACCAGCCTGATTTTCGACGCACTGAAAGTACGCTTTCCACAGGCGAACATTGTCTTCGTGGCGAATCGCAAGTGCGCGGAGCTCTATGCATCCGATGCGCGCATTTCGCATATTGAGGCGGAGTATCCGCGCGCGGGGCCGGTAAGTCAACGAATCGAATTTGCGCGCGAGTTGCGGAGAAAGCTCGAAGGACGCAACCGCATCGTCGTCGATCCCGATTCGCGGATGACGCAACTGGGCCTGTTCCCTGTCTGCGAGCCGGAGCGGTATTTTCATTTCAACAGCCGCACGTCCGATTCCGAGGCGAATCTCACCACCCTCACCCGCGATTGGGTGCGGGACACCTTCGGCCGAACGGGTGAAGCGTATATCGCGCCCGATCGCGTTTCGGGAAATGGCGGCGCGGCCATCAGCTTTGGCGTCGGGGAGAACGAGTCGAAACGCATCGCGGGCGATTTCGAAGCGCGGGTGATCCGCGCGATCGCCAGGACGTTCCAGACGATTTGGATCGATCGCGGGGCCGGGGGCGAAGAGGCGCGCCGTGTCACCTCCGCGGCGCGGGAGTCCGGCTGCCTGGACCAGGTGCGCTTCTGGGAAGGATCGTTCGCCGGATTCGCCTCGCTGATCTCGCAATGCGCGCTCTACGCCGGTTACGATTCGGCCGGCCAGCACGCCGCGGCGGCATCGGGCGTACCGCTGATTACGCTCTTCAAAGGCGCGCCTTCGGAACGCTTTCGCGAGCGCTGGAAGCCCGCGGGATCGGGAAAAGTCACCGTTATCGACGCCGACGCGCTGAGTCCGGAAGCCTGTCTGGAGCGGCTCGGGGCTCTGTTAGAATAGCCCCTGATCCGAACATGACGCCGAATCCATCTGTTTCCAGACTGCCGCAGGGGTTTGCCGCCGCCGTAATGCCGGTAACCGCCAGCGCCATCACCACCAACATCAACGGGCTGACCGCCGGCGAGGTCGAAATCCCGTCGGGCGACATCCGCATGCCCGCCTACCGGGCGAAACCCGAAAGCGGCGCGTCGTTTCCGACAGTGATCGTGGTGCAGGAGATCTTCGGCATCCACGAACACATCAAAGATCTCTGCCGGCGTCTCGCGAAAGAGGGTTACCTGGCGGTCGCGCCTTATCTCTATGAACGTGAGGGCGAGGTCGCGCATCTCACCGAGATCGAGGAAATCCGCAAAGTGGTCGGGAAGGTTCCGGACGCGCAGGTAATGCGCGACCTGGACGCGACAGCAGACTGGGCGGCGAAGGATGGCGGCGATACGAACCGCCTCGCCGTTACTGGATTCTGCTGGGGCGGCCGTATCGTGTGGCTGTATTCGGCCCATACCAACCGCTTCAAAGCCGGCGCCGCATGGTATGGCAGGCTGGCGGGTCCCAGGACGGAGTTGCAGGCGAAGAATCCGGTCGACATCGCGAAAGTTCTGAAGGTTCCGGTGCGTGGATTCTACGGCGGCAAAGACGCCGGCATCCCGCTCGACACAGTCGAACAGATGCGCCTCGCGATCGAGGCGGCGCACAAGCCCTCCCGGCTCGACGTTTATCCGGAAGCGCAGCACGGCTTCAATGCGGATTACCGGCCCGCGTACGATCCGGAAGCAGCCAGAGATGCGTGGTCCAAAATGCTGCAATTCTTCAAAGAGCACAACGTATAAACATGCAAAAACTTCCGCTGATTACTTCTGTAGTGCTGCTTCTTGGCGCCTGTTCCGCGGGCGGCCAGAAGATCACCAATGAGACCGCTCCCGCCACATTCCGGGTGAATATGGACACATCGAAGGGTCCCGTCGTAATCGAGGTGACGCGGGCCGACGCGCCCCTCGGGGCAGACCGCTTCTACAATCTCGTCAAGGCGAAGTATTTCGACGGTGCACGTTTCTTCCGCGTCCTCCCCGGCTTCATGGCGCAGTTCGGGCTGGCGGCCGATCCGGCGGTCAGCAAGACCTGGGATGTGCCGATTCAGGACGACCCTGTGAAAGAGAGCAACGTTCGTGGCACGATAACGTTCGCCGCGACAGGCTCGCCCAATTCGCGGTCCACGCAGTTGTTTATCAACTTCGGCGATAACTCGAGGCTCGATGCGTCGCGCTTTGCGCCTTTCGGCAAAGTCGTGAGCGGCATGGAGAACATTGATCAGATCTATTCAGAGGACCGGGAGAACCCCGATCAGGGGCGAATCGAAGCCGAAGGCAACGCTTATCTGGAGAAGGAATTTCCGCATCTGGATTACATTAAGACCGCGCGAATTGCCGAATAGACTCCATCCAAAACTTTTGTGCAACCTTTGGCCGTTGGGATGCACTAAACAGGTAGATGGAACACTTCGAATCCCGGTCGCCGGTACAACCCCTGCCGCTGCCGGACCTCCAATCGATCCGGGAGGAAGCCGTACAGGCTGGCGCCCTGGATCCCGTGAATTTGATGTTTCTGGTGATGGAGTTCGACAAGGTTAGTGGCGAGCTCCTTGGAGTGCCGATGCGGAATCTGGCGCTCGGGGAAGCTATCGAGAAGACTGCGCGTCTGATCGAGATTCGCGGCGACTCTCATTTCTTCCTGCGACCGGTAGGATTCATTCAGTAGACAAAGCGATCGTCGCGAACCACTCCATTTGTAGTTTTATGGTGTGAGATCGGGACACACGGCTACACTTGTATTCGTGCCTGCTTTGACGTTTCCCGACGCGCGAACTCTCGTCCTGCGGGAAGTCAGCGCTCACGTAACCGAGCCGGCGATCGAGAAAGTTTCGCTCGACGATTCGTTCGGAAGAATCCTCGCGCTGGATGCCACCGCCGATCGCGATTACCCTCAGTTCAATCGTTCTGTCCGCGATGGATTCGCGGTCCGTGCTTCCGATATTCCGGGGCGTCTTCGGGTTATCGGGGAAGTCAGGGCAGGGCAGCGCATCGAACAGACGGTGCAACCGGGTGAAGCGGTCGAGATCATGACCGGAGCGCCGGTGCCCGAGGGTGCCGATGCCGTGGTGATGGTGGAGCATTGCGTCCGGCACGACGACGGTTCAATCGAGACAACGCAGGAAGCGCGGCCGGGATCGAACATTGCGCACACCGCGTGCGAGGCCCGGGCCGGATCGGCCGTGCTGCCGCGAGGGAGCCGCATCGATCATGCCGCAATCGGTTGGCTGGCGACTATCGGATGTGCCCGCGTAAGTGTTTACCGGCGTCCGCGCGTGGCTATTCTTGCCACGGGAGATGAGATCGTTACGATCGACGAAACGCCCGCGCCGCATCAGATCCGTAATTCCAACAGCTATTCGCTGGCCGCGCAGGTGCGCCGGGCGGGCGGTGAGCCCGTCATTCTGCCGGTTGCGCGCGATGAAAGAAACGCCACCGCGACCCTGATCGCGCGCGGGCTCGAATCCGACCTGCTGCTGCTCTCCGGCGGCGTCTCAGCCGGGAAGTACGACTTTGTGGAAGCGGCGCTGGCGGACTGCGGCGCCGAATTCTGCTTCGACCGCGTGCTGATTCAGCCGGGACAACCGGTCGTGTTCGGGAAAGCCCGCGGGAGATTCTTCTTCGGATTGCCGGGAAATCCGGCGTCGACGATGGTCACCTTCGAGTTGTTCGGCCGCGCCGCGCTGGAACTGCTGGCTGGCGCAAAGGACGCGCCTCTGCCCCTGACACTGGCGCGCCTGACGCGTCCGTTTCGGCACAAGCCGGGGCTTACGCGTTTTCTGCCGGCGAATATCAGTTGCGGGGAAGTCACACCTGTAGACTGGCAGGGGTCGGGGGACGTCCCGTCGTTGTGCCGGGCGAATGCGTTTCTGGTGGCCGATCCCAACCAGGCCGAGTACGCGGCGAGCGATCTGATACCGGTGCTTCTGAAATGAGCGAACTCTCTCACTACGATTCCGCGGGCCAGCCGCGCATGGTCGATGTGGGCGGCAAGGGCGCCACACGCCGCACTGCCCGCGCGCATGCCTTCGTCCGCATGAACCGCGCCGTGATCGAGGCGCTGCCGAATAATCCGAAAGGCGATCCGCTCGCGGTGGCGCGCATCGCGGGTGTGCTGGCGGCGAAGCGGACTTCGGATCTGATCCCACTCTGTCACTCGCTTCCGCTTTCGCACGCGGATGTCGAGATCGTGGTCGAGTCGGAGGGCATCCGGATAGTCGCGTCGGCCGCGACGACCGCTCAAACCGGAGTCGAAATGGAAGCACTGACGGCGGCCTCTGTCGCTGCGCTGACCATTTACGACATGACGAAAGCGCTCGATAAAAGCATCGAGATTCAGGACGTTTTTCTTCTGGAGAAAACGGGCGGCAAGAGCGGGGACTACAGGCGAGACTCAACCAAATGATGGCGGCCGCGGTCGTGACCGTCAGCGATGGAGCGAGCCAGGGAACGCGCACCGACGCCTCGGGCCCTGCCGTCGCCGCGCGTCTCGAAGCAGCGGGGTTCACGGTGGTCGAGCGGAAGATTGTCCCGGACGAGCGTCTGCAGATCGCCTCGGTGCTGCGCGTTATGGCCGAGCGCGGAATCGCGCGCGTGATCTTCACAACCGGCGGGACCGGGATCGCACTGCGCGATGTAACGCCGGAGGCGACGCGCGACGTCATTGACCGCGAACTGCCAGGGTTCGGCGAAGTGATGCGGGCGCGCGGTCTTGAAAAGACGAGGTTTGCGCCGCTCTCGCGAGCGTTGGCCGGCACGCGTGGGAGCATCCTTATTGTGAATCTCCCCGGCTCGCCGCGCGGGGCGGTTGAGTCGTTGGATGCTATTTTGGAATTGGTCCCGCACGTGCTTGATTTGCTGGGTGGCCGCACGGAGCACAACACTTCTGCGTCGTAAAGGGCGCGGTGGTAATCCATAGACAGGGAGGCACTGTATGGCCCTGAGAAGCCTGATCCTGAGAATGTCCGTTCCGATTGCGCTCCCGATTTTGTTTTTGATGGCGGCCGTAGCAGAAGCCCCGGCACAGGCGCCCAGCGCTGACGCTCCGGACATTGGCGACATCATTTCGCGCGTCCAGGTGAACAACATCATCGCCCCGGTGCTGGTCACGGATCGCTCCGGCAACATCATCGATGGGATCGAGCCGCACCAGTTTCATCTTTACGACAACAATAAAGAGCAGAACATCCAGGTGGATGTCGCGTTCCAGCCGATCTCTCTTGTCGTGGCCATTGAGGCCTCGGTGCGGATGGATGCGATTCTGTCGCAGGTGAAGCACCTCGGAACGCTCTTGCCGCTCGTGACAGGCGACCATGGCGAAGCCGCCGTGATGGCATTCGACTCGCGGCTGCGCGTGATGCAGGATTTCACCAGCGATTCCGACAAACTGAAAGCTGCCATCGACAAGATCAACGCGGGGAATTCCAGCAGCCGCATGATCGACGCTGTCGACAAGGCCGTTTTCATGCTGCGCAAGCGCCCGAGCGACAACCGCAAGATCGTGCTGCTGATCAGCGAGACGCGCGATCAGGCGAGCGAGGGCAAGCTGCGGGAGACGCTGCTCGACGCACAACTCTCGAATGTTTTCGTATATACGGTTGATGTCACGCAGCTCGCCGTCCGTTTGACGGAAAAACCGACACCGCCGCGGCCGGACCCCATCGACGTCACTGCGCGCCCGGGCGTTCTGGGCAATCCCAGCACGCCGACGACTGCCGCACAAAATTACGGTGTACAGAATGAAGTGCAGTTCGCGCCGCTGTTGATGGAGATCTACAAGGATACGAAGCGCATCTTCGTCGACAGCCCGTCGGAGGTGTTGACCAAAGCGACAGGCGGCGCCGAGTTCACGTTCTATAAACAGCGCGGGCTCGAGGACGCGATCCAGCGGATCAGTCAGGAGATCCGCAGCCAATATCTGGTCAGCTACAAACCGAACAACGAAGGCGAACCTGGCTTTCACTCGATCGCGGTGCGGGTGGACAACCCGTCGTATGTCGCGAAAACAAGGCCCGGCTACTGGTTGGGCGGCGGAAAGCAGTAATCGGGGGCACACCGCTCTGCGTCACTACTCGCGTCCGGCCTCGACTCTACCAGTAGCCAGATGAACAAGCGCCGGCACGATTACCGGCGCGACGGGCATGAGCGCCCGCGCCACGGCGAACCTGTTACTTGATCTGTTCCTTGTAAGTCGTCGGATCGTGCGGCCCGAATCCTAAATGCCCGCCGTTGCGATCGATGTTGTTCTCGTCACAGGCGAACTCCATCAACTCCTCGCCTGCCGGCATTGACGTGAACACGCGGTCGAACGTGAACGGCTTCGTGTAAAATTTCGAATCCTCGACGGTCACCTGGTGCGCCAGATGCGTCGTATCCGTCCGCGTCCAGCGCTCCACGACATGCATGGCATCGCTGTGGGGATGCGCATCGTCGTCGATCCAGCTCAGCTTGTCTTTGAAGCCGATCGAGTCGATCACGAACGTATCGCCGTCCCAGCGGCCGATGCCGTTGCCAAAGAACGAGGGCTCGATGTCCTTCGGATGCGCGTGCCCGTCCACCGGGATCGAGCGGAACGTGTTCATCAACTCATAGAGAATCGCGATGCGTTTGGGACTCTGCACAATCTCGAACGGCACTCCGCTGATGCTGGCGCGCGGAATTCCCGCGAACAGGCACAGCCCTTCGGGATTCACCGACTTCGTCTTGTTGTACTCATAAGCGGCTTTACCGGCGGGCGTGAGGATGGCGCTGAAGCCTCCGGGAACATTCTTATCCATGTTGCGCAGTAGGGGGCCCTTCCAGAATCCGGAAAGATCCGGCTTGCCGTCCATCATGCGGGGGACTTTTGATTGTGCAAAGGCGGCGAGCGCGGACAGAGCGAAAACAGCGGCGAGGCGGTGTCTCACGTGGACTCTCCTGCATCCATAATAGTGTTATGAAAACCCTGCCAGCCATGGTCGCCGGGGCGCTGGTTCTCGCCGCCCTGCCCGCGCTCGCACATCATTCTTTTTCCGCCGAGTTCGACGGATCGAAACGCATAGAGCTCAAGGGCATGGTGACGAAAGTGGAGTGGGCCAATCCCCACACGTTTTTCTACGTCGATGTGAAAGACTCAGGCGGCGCGGTCGTCAACTGGGCGTGCGAGACCAACGGGCCCAATGGACTCATCCGCGCCGGCTGGAAGCGCGACTCGCTAAAGGCAGGCGATCAGGTCACGGTTGACGGCTACCGGGCGAAAGACGGGTCGAAGATGATCGATGCGCGTCTCGTCACGTTGCCGGACGGGCGGAAGGTTTTCGCGGGGAACGCCGACGACGGCGGTCCAAAGAAGTAATTTGCGGCGCGGACACTCGTGTCCAATGTGTACGATGGCGGAACAGGCTTCAGCCTGCTGCCTGGGTTTTGAACACACAGGCTGAAGCCTGTGCCACCATCAAAACAATCGTTCCTGCTTTTTCAAATTCCCGAACGTCCCGATATTCGCGATCGAGAACGCAAACCGATAGGTCGTGTCATCCCGAGTGCCGAAGTTGAACCGGCGCCACTCGATGCTGAAGCCGCAACAGTCGGTGTTATACGTGATCTGCGCGATGGCGAATTCCTGCCGGCCCAGCCGGTAATCGTAAATCGTCGAGAACGCCCCATTCCATCCTTTGCGATTCGGATCGCCATAACCGAACTGCGCGCGGAACTGATTGGCCGGCGGCGAGACCGCGGGGTCGGGCCGCACGAAGTTGTTTCCCGCCGAAACGAAGTAGCGCTTATATCGAATGTCGGCGGCAAACGTGCTGTCGACCAGCCGCTTCAACAGAGGATCGTAATCCGCCTGCCATTGAATGCCCACCCCCGGGCGCGGCGAAGTCCGCAGCACTGAAACAATCGGCGAATAGTTGCGCGGACCATTCAGGAAACTATAGCCCGTCAGATCGAGGCTGGTAATCGCGACGTTACGGTCGCCTGCGACGAGCGCCCCGCCAAAGGTGGGATCGAAGTAGCGCTTCTGATAAAGCTCCCAGGTGAAGACCTCGTTGACCGTGTTCCCTTTCTTAGCGTAAATCCGGTTGGTGATGCCGATCTCCAGTTCGTTTGTATCGGTCAGGAGATCGAGCTGGTCAAAGCGCAACGTGTTGAGGAAATCGTTGATGCCGGTCACATATCGATAAGTGAGGCGCGGTTCGATCACGTGCTTGAGCTTGTCGCCGAGGAATGTCTTGCGGTCGAAGACTCGCTCGATCGGCGGCAATGAGAAATCGAGGTTGAAATCGGGCGCGAAGCGATTCAACTGGTTCGAACTGACCGCGCCCGCCACGAAGCTCTGTCCGTAGACGGTCTCATGCATCGTGAAGCTGGGCACGATCCCGAGCCCCTGCCAGTGAAAAGCCGACGAGAGCGTGGGCTCGAAATCGACACGCGGCGTGAACTGGTCGGTCTGATAGAAATTCGGTTCGGATGTGGGCTCCACGCGATGGAACAGTCCGGCCGACGTATCGAACGAAAACCATAGCGGCACCGGGCCCTGTGTGATCTGCTGGTCGCGCCCCGTCAGTTCGAACTCCGGTAGTTTGCGGATGATGATGTTGTCGCCCGTGATCGTGCTCTGAAAATTCTGGACGCGAGAGACGTCGGTGTTGAACGTATAGTAACCGAAGTTCTTCGACACGAAAGCGGTTGAGAGCGTCGAGGAGTAAACGGCCTCATTGAAAGACGCCGAGAAGGTCTGACGGAACAGATACGAGCTCAGGTAATCGACGTTGGCGCGCGCGATCCATCCATCGCTGAACTGAGTTTTGAGAACACCGGTTACGCTTACCCCCGGCGCTTTCGTCGTGACGCCGTTCGACGTGATGCCGTGGTCGTCGACGCCGTAGGCGATGATGTCGAAGTCCGTCGTCTGCGTCGGCTTGCCGCGGATATCGAGATGATGGGCGAGCCCGCGGGATGTGTAGTCCGTTATCAGGTACTCCGCGTCATAGCTGCGGTTGATGGCCCAGTAGTAACCCGCTCCGACGAAATACCCAAACAGCGTGCTGTGTCCGGCTTCCGGCGGAATGAACCCGCTCTTGCGCGGCTCTTTTTTAAGTGCGTGATAGAAGTAGGGGAAATAGAAAACCGGCACGCTCTTTACGCGGAACACGCCGCTGTGGGTGACCGCGCGATCGTCCGGAATGATGTCGAACAGATTGCTGTGCAGCGTCCACCAGGGGTGGGGGATGTGGCAGTCCGTGATGATGCCGTCGTGCAGCAGATACTTGTCTTCGATCTTTTCCGCATAGGCGCCTTCGAAGTAGAAAGGCTCCTGGGTGGTCAGCACGCCCGGGCGCGCGACCACCTTGGTCTTCGTATAGCCTCGGACGTGATGGAAAGTACCGCGCTCGGTGCCGCGGTTATACTCGGCGCGGTCGCAGTAGATGATCTCGTCGTGCAGGTAATTGCGGTAAGAGACATTGCCGGTGGCTTTGAAGATCTTCGTGTTTTCGTCATACTCCATGTCGTCGGCCTTCAG
>DASZLP010000247.1:0-14051 GCA_035552355.1 Bryobacteraceae bacterium
CGGGGTGATGAGTCAAGCGAGGAACTCCTGGGGCGGGCTTTGCGAGCGCCGTTGTGGGGTAGCTGGAAGCGGGAATTGCAGGAGCGCAGGAGCTTCGGCGGGTTCTGATTGCGCGGAGAACAAGCGCCGGCCGAAACCGGCGCAACGCGGATCACAATCCGCGTGTCCGCCGTCGGAAGGACGAAAATGTAGAAACCTCAAGGCGGACACGAGTGTCCGCGCTACAGGTTAGTTCAGGCCTGAAGGGACGGGCTTTTCCGTCGTTTTCGAATCCGATCTGGCGAGCTCATGCGCCGCATCGAAATGGCTGAGCGATTGCGAATATTGCGAGAGGCCTTTATACAGCGCTTCGGCGACCTTCTGGCGATACTCCGGTTTGCCAAGGTTGGACTCATCGCGGCTGTTGCTCAGAAAGCCGATTTCCGCCAGCACTGACGGCATCGACGCGCCGATCAGTACGACGAATGGCGCCCGCTTGACTCCCCGATTGTGGGCCGCGGGATTGGAGCGGGCGGCCTGCGCCTGAATGGAATTCTGAATGTCCTGCGCGAAGGTGTGGGACTCCTCGATCTTGTCGTTGAGGGTAATGGTCTGGATGAGGTCCTTCAACTCGCCGACCGTCTTGTCGGAGCCGGCGTTTTCGCGCGCGGCGACATTCAGAGCGTCCGGCGCGTTCGTGAAGTTAAGAAAGAACGTTTCGGTTCCGCCGACTTCGCGCGCGGGCGAGGAGTTGGCGTGAATGGAAAGAAAAAGGTCCGCGTGGCGCTGATTCGCAATCGCGGTGCGCTCATGAAGGGGAATGAAAGTATCGTCGGAACGGGTGAGCACAACTTCCGCGCCGAGGCGTTCCTCGACCAGCTTCGATAAGCGCAGCGCGACATCGAGGACGACATCTTTTTCCAGAACGCCGTGCGGCCCTATCGTTCCGTCGTCATGGCCGCCGTGGCCGGCATCGATCACGATGCGGTTTACCTTGAGTCCGAGCGCGCGAGTGAGAGAGCGGGAAGGATTCTCGGACGCCATTGCCGCGGCGGGCGAAGGAGCCGGCGCCGAAGGAGCCAGAGGTGGAGGCGCCGCCGGGCGCGGCAGAGGAACCACATGGCTTGAGACTGAGGCGCGGAGGACCACTGGGGGTTTGATCCGGTCCAGCGACACAATTGCGGGCGCGAGTGGGTCGGGCGCGTAAAGCGCATTCGGATCGGAAAGCGCGGGGCCGGACGGTATGGTTACCTGGGGCCTCCGCACGGGCGCCAGCACCGGTGACACGAACTGACGTACGGGTGTCGTGTTCGAGGAGATTACCGATTCCGCGGGCGCATACGACCCGCGCGGCGGTTTGAGCTCTATCACGAGGCGGTCCGGCTCGTCGAGGGTTGTAATTTGAAAATCGACCGAACTCTGCAGGTCGAAGACGATGCGGGTGGTGCCTGGTGCGGTTTCAGCCACTCGGACACGCTGGACGAGTTTGTCGCCGATCATCTCATGGATGGCCGAGCGGCGGCCGGCGATCGACGGCCGGGCGTGAAAAATATCGATGAAGATACGATCCGGGTGGAGGGCGCGATCTGCGTGGAATTCAAAGCGGCCGGAAACGTCGATAATAACCCTTGTGGAATCAGGGTGCGTCCAGGAGCGGACGCCGGTTACCTGAATTATGCCGGGCATCGTTGCGGCGAGAGCGGGCGGGATAAGGAAAATCGCCGCGGTCCACGCTTTACGCCACAACAACATAGTGCCTCAGGGAGCGCAAAGGGTGCGGCCCACACCGCACTCCGTTTTGCGCGATTCATCTAAAGTTCTGTAATAAACGCGGCCGTCAGAGCCGATGGACGTTTCAATCGGCCGGGGTGTTTCGTCGGTTGTGGACGCGACTGGCGCCGGACTCACAATTGCGGGCGCCGCCGTCGGCGATTCGCGCGCCGTCTTCAGGTTTTTCGCGACCTGGTAAACGTAATTCCGGGTTTCGATGTAAGGCGGGATTCCTTTGTACTTGTCGACCGCGCCCTCGCCGGCGTTGTAGGCGGCGATTGTTTTCGCGTAATCGCCCTGGTAGTAATCGAGAAGGAACCGCAGATAGCGGACTCCGCCGAGTATGTTTTCAGCCGGATCGAAGGTGTTCGAAACGCCGAAGCGCTTCGCGGTGGAGGGGATCAGCTGCATCAGCCCCTGGGCGCCTTTCGGCGAGACCGCGTTCGGGTCATAGTTGCTCTCCGCGCGGATTACCGAATGGACCAGGTTGTTCTCTACGCCGTTTTCGCTGGCGATCCGGTCGACCATCGTATGGATATCCGACGCGGGAGCCGGCGGCTGCGAGCGAACGAACTTCGGTTCCATCACGATGTTGCGGACGAGCCGTCCGGTCCTTGCATCAGCGTTTACTACTGCTGTCATATGTCTCTGCTGCGCTGCCGCCGGAAAGACGGCGAAAGCAGACAGCACCAGCATCAGTATAAAACAAGACTGCGAGGAATTGTTCCGCAAGCCGCTTTGAACCCTAATCAAGATGGTAACATCCGGAAGACAAGCCAGCTTGGGCGGGTATGAGTGAACAGTTTCCGCATTACATCGAGTTCCGGCACGTTTACAAGACGTTCGACAAGCCGGTTTTAGACGATTCTAATTTTTACGTCGATCCGGGGCAGACGGTGGCGATCATCGGCCGGTCCGGGGTGGGGAAGTCGGTGACGCTGGCCCACATCATGGGATTCCTCAAGCCTGATCGGGGCCAGGTCATTGTGGCGAATGAAGATATCACGAATTTCTCCGAGGCCGAGCTGAACCGGATTCGGCGGAAGGTCACGATGGTTTTCCAATCGGGGGCGCTGTTCGACTCGCTCACCGTGGCCGAGAACGTGCTGTTCTCGCTTGAACTACGGGACGACTACGATCTTCAAAACAAAGAAGATGTGGTCGCCGGATTGTTGAAGATGGTGGATCTTTGGAATGCACGCGATTCCTATCCCGGCGATCTTTCTACCGGGTACCGGCGGGCGGTCGCGATTGCGCGGGCACTGGCGGCGCAACCGCAGTGCGTCCTCTATGACGAGCCGACGACGATGGTCGATCCGATTATGAGCGATCACCTCACGCTCCTTATGCTGCGTTTGAAAAAGGAGCTTCAGTTGACTTCGGTGGTCGTGACCCACGATCTGGACCTGCTCAATCGGGTGGCGGACAAGGTCGTGTTCCTTCATAAGGGCCGCGTGGCGTTCTTTGGTCCGCCGGGAGATTTGTACAAGTCGGAGGAGCCGATTATCCACGAATTTCTGGAACTGGACAAAGTGATTCGCGGGGCGAGAATCGGGGAGAACGATCCCCATCGCCTCGGTTTGGCGGGGCCTTCGAATGCCGAAATCTGAGGGACCGGGGGGCCCTACCGATTCGCGCAGCATCGGGAAGTACATGAATCTCGCGCTGCTGCTGCCGATCAGCACGTTTGTGGGGTATCTGATCGGGTACGGACTCGATCATTTGTTCCATACGGCATGGATACGATACGTTTTTCTGGTGCTCGGCCTGGTGGCCGGATTTGTGGAAACGTATCGCGTCCTGACCGAGGATCAGTAGCCGGTGATCTGGCGTTGACGGATCTCAGTCAGATCGTCGAGCGTGTCCCGCGCGTGATCATCGTTCTGGCTCTGGCCGGCACGATCGCAGCCGCCGGATATGGCGGGCTGCCCTGGTCCATCGCTTTTCTGGTCGGAGCGGCCGGAGCGTATTTCAATTTCCGGCTGATCGAGCGGCTGGTGAAAACGCTCGTACAGGTGATGATCGGGAAGAATTTGAAACGCCCTAAGCTGCATGGTTTCAGGCTTTTCGCGCAGCTTGCGTTATTCTTCGCCGGGCTGTTTGTTATACTTCGTTTTTACCAGTTCAATCTGACGGCGGCGCTTCTGGGGTTTCTCGTGTGTCCGGCCGCGGTCCTGCTGGAATCGATCTATTACCTGCTAATCACATATGGTCATCACTCATGAAGCCTGGTTGACGAAACTCTTCAACGCTTATCTGGCCGGTTTCGCGAATTGGTTTCTGGCGCTGTTCCACATGCAGGCCGCGAATCCTGCGGAGCCCTGGCCGGATTACATGGTCATGCAGATCGCCGTCGCGGTGCTTCTCGTGATTCTCTTCCTGCTGCTGCGATCGCGGTTGTCGATGGATAAGCCGGGCGTTTTTCAGCAGGTCTTCGAATTAATTCACAACTTCGTTGCGGATGAAGCACACAAGAGCGTCGGCCATGAGAGCCGGAAGCATATCGTTTTGTTCGAAACGTTGTTCGTGTTCATTCTGGTTTCCAATCTGATCGGGACAATTCCCGGCTTTATGAGCCCCACGCAGGTCATTTACGTTCCCGCCGGCTGCGCGATCATTTCATTCCTTTATTTCAATCTGGTGGGCGTTAAGAAGCACGGCGTCGGGAAGTATCTGGCTCACTTCGCCGGCCCGATCTGGTGGATGGCGCCGTTGATGTTTCTGATCGAGATCATCAGTACGCTGGCGCGGCCGCTGTCGCTTTCGATCCGGCTTTTCGCAAATATGTTCGCGGGCGAGAAGGTCACGCTGGTGTTCATCAGCCTGACTTACCTCGTGGTGCCGGCTTTATTTATGGGCCTGCACGTGTTTGTCGGCCTGCTGCAGGCATATGTTTTCACGGTGCTGACGATGATGTACGTGGGCGCGGCAGTGGCCGAAGCGCACGGTCACGACGGCGGGCAGCATACCCCCGAATTACCCGCGGAAGCTCATTAATAATCGTTAGGGCTTTATGCTGTTTTCCGTGTGAGGCCTCCGGCCCCCAGGTCAGGAACGCAACCACCTCCGGAAAACAATTTCAAACGAAGGAGCAACAAAAATGAAGACGAAGTTTTTTCTGTTGATGATTGCGCTGCTGCTGTGCGCGGTTCCGATGTTCGCGCAGGGCGGGGGAGCTGCTGCCGGCGGCGGTGGCAACATGTGGGTTCCGGTAACGGCCGGGTTCGCCATGGCGATCGCGTCCGGCCTGGGAGCGCTGGGCATGGGTAAAGCGGTTGCGGGCGCGGTTGAGGGTATGGCGCGGAATCCGGGCGCGGCGGGAGTGATTCAGACCGCGATGATTCTGGGTCTGGTGTTCATGGAATCGCTCGCGCTGTATGTGATCGTTATTATTTTCGTGAAAGTCCAGTAATTTGAACCGCACGCGTCAGCGGCAACGAGAAGCCCTTTTCAGTCCGGCTCCTCGTTCGCTACAAAACGTGCGCGTATTTGCGAAATCGCGGATTTTTGGCGGCGTGGAGGCTTCGAAGTCTTCGCGCCGCTTTGTTTTTGGGGTTCGTTGTAGTACCAGAGTACGGTTGATACGGGGTTGCCGCAGCCCGGCTGAAGTACCATTACCGATTGATCTGGCAGGAAAATCTCTATAAAGTAGTTTCATTGGAACAGCGACGCACTCAACGGTATCGTCTTCAGTTACCACTCCAGATAGTCCAGCTTGGCAACGAACGAGTGAACCGGATTGAACAGACGCGCGACATCAGCTCGGGCGGCGTCTGTTTCTTTTCGCCAACCGACGTTGAGGTTGGAGGGCGGATCGAGTATCTGATTACGCTTTCAGGCAGCAATCCGCCGGTGCGGATCCGATGCCTTGGAAAAGTGCTGCGGAGCATGCCGTCCAGACCCGAAACACCCCATTACGAAGTGGCTGTAACAATGGATCGCTACCAATTCGTCCGTCCGGAGGAGTTGCAAAGCGTTGGTGTTGCCGTTTAGCTGATCCCCGGAGTTCCGCCGATTCGACATTTGTGGCGAATTGTTTCCGCCCATCCAATCTCCTTCATTTGCGCACGACCCTTCCAAAGGGGATAATGAGGATTCCGAGCCCTCCAACGACTGAGATCGCCCGGGAGAAGGAGACCGCAATTGAAGCGCGCGGCATCGGACGACACACTTCGATGTTCCTTCTGCCATAAAAGCCAGGATGTAGTCGGCAAGCTGATTTCATCGCCGAGTGATTATCCGCGCGCCTATATCTGCGACGAGTGCATTGCGGTTTGCTACTCGATTCTCGAGGATGACAAACCCGAAGCCAGCTCCGCCGGTCCCCGGAAAATATTCAAGTGACGCGATATTTGTCGCAGCTGTATTTCAAGTGCTACGGGCCCATCCCGTCTCCCCTCATTGCGCCCGGCCCTTTGTCAGGGGATAATGAGGATTCTGGTGAGTTCGGCGCAGCACGGCTTTGAAAGCTGTCTATACCGTAGAGAAAGACCGTCCGCCGGCATGAGATCGCCCAGGAGAAGGAGACCGCTTTGAAGCGCGCTGGATCGGACGACACACTTCGATGTTCCTTCTGCCATAAAAGCCAGGATGTTGTCGGTAAGCTGATTTCATCGCCGAGCGACTATCCGCGCGCCTATATCTGCGATGAGTGCATCGCGGTTTGCAACTCGATTCTCGAGGATGACAAGCCGGAGGCTACTTCCACCGGCCCTCAGAAAATCCCCAAACCACTCGAGATCAAAGATTTTCTCGATCAGTATGTGATCGGGCAGGAATCCACCAAGCGAAAGCTGGCGGTGGCGGTTTACAACCACTCCAAGCGCATCCACATGAACCGGATGCGCAATTCGGAAATCGAGCTGGCGAAGTCGAATATCCTGCTGATTGGACCGACCGGGACCGGCAAGACCCTGATGGCGCAGACGCTGGCGAAGGTTCTCGACGTGCCGTTCGCGATCGTGGATGCGACGACATTGACCGAAGCGGGTTACGTCGGCGAGGACGTCGAGAATATCATCCTGAAACTGCTGCAGGCAGCCGATGGGGATGTGCAGAAATGCCAACAGGGCATTATCTACATCGACGAAATCGACAAGATTTGCCGCAAGGACGAGAATCCTTCGATTACCCGCGATGTTTCAGGCGAGGGCGTGCAACAGGCGTTGCTCAAGATTCTCGAGGGAACGGTCGCCAATGTTCCTCCGCAGGGGGGCCGCAAGCATCCGCATCAGGAGTTCACGCCGATCGATACGACGAACATTCTTTTCATCTGCGGCGGCGCGTTTGTCGGTCT
Organism: Bryobacteraceae bacterium; assembly: GCA_035552355.1. Classification (GTDB taxonomy): domain Bacteria; phylum Acidobacteriota; class Terriglobia; order Bryobacterales; family Bryobacteraceae; genus BOG-234. The sequence continues at coordinate 7,046 of DASZLP010000247.1, forward strand.
GGAGCGGATCATCAGCCGCCGGGTGGGAAAGAAGTCGATCGGATTTCTGACGGACGAGAATCGCGATGCCGTCCGGTCCGGAGATGGGAAGAGCACCGAATCGGTCAAGACTGTCGGGATCAGCGACCGGCGCGAAATCGACCTGCTCCGCATGCTGCAGCCGCACGATCTGATCAAGTACGGGTTCATTCCCGAGTTCATCGGCCGCATGCCCGTTGTGGCGACGCTCGAAGATCTCGACAAATCGGCGCTGATTCAGATTCTGACGAAGCCGAAGAACGCGATCATCAAGCAGTACCAGCGGCTGTTCGAATACGAGAACGTGCGCCTGCGATTTTCCGACGACGCGCTGGACGCGATCGCTAGTCTCGCGCTGGAGCGCAAGGTAGGGGCGCGCGGATTGCGGATGATCCTCGAAGACCTGATGCTGGACCTGATGTACTTCCTGCCGTCGTACAAGAAGGTCAAGGAATTTCAGGTCACGCGCGAGATGGTGCTCTCGCAGAAGATCAGCCTGACGCTGCTTGAAAAAGCCGGGTAACAGTACCGCCGGCTGAAGCCGGCGCTGCGGCCAGGAGTGGCCGCGCCACATTACCAGTACAATAGGATTGAACCGATAGCAGGGGATTCTAATGGCCCTCCGCGCGGCGGCGCGGGTGCGGCCTCTTTCATAAGCCGCCAAAACACTACGATGCTTACATCCAGAGAGAAATCCGATACCAAACGCCTCCCGATGATGCCGATTCGGGACGTCGTCATCTTTCCGTATATGATGACCCCGTTCGTGGTCGGCCGCGAATCGAGCGTGCGAGCGCTTGAAGACGCGATGGCCGGTGACAAGAAGATATTCCTTGCCACGCAACATGAGGCCTCGACCGACGAGCCGAGCCCCAACGAAATTTTCAGCGTCGGCTGTGTGGTGAATATCGTTCAGAGCCTCAAGCTGCCGGACGGAAATATAAAGGTGCTGGTGGAGGGCGTCGAACGCGCGAAAGTCGTCTCGGTAACGGACGACGAGGGATTTTTCCGCGCGGTGGTGCGGACGTTCCATTTCAAAGTCGAGGCCGGCGCGCAGCTCGAAGCGCTGACGACGCGGGTGACGTCGCTGTTCGAGCAGTACGTGAAGCTCAGCCAGAACCTGAACTACGAGACGATGGTGGCGGCGATCCGCGTCGACGACGCCGGCAAACTGGCGGATACGGTCGGCGCGAATCTGCAGCTCACGATCGAAGAAAAGCAGGAGCTGCTCGAGATCTTCGATCCCATCGACCGGCTGACGCGCGTGGCCGAGATGCTCGACATCGAGATCGAAAAACTCAACGTCGACCGGACGATCCAGGGTCGCGTGAAGCGCCAGATGGAGAAGGCGCAAAAAGAGTATTACCTGAACGAAAAGATCAAGGCCATCCAGAAAGAGCTGGGCCGCGGGGAGAAGAGCGAGATCGATGAGCTGAAGAAGCGCATCGAGATGTCGGGGATGGCGAAAGACGGTCTCGAAAAGGCGCTCGCCGAGCTGAAACGGCTCGAGAACATGCCGCCGATGTCGGCGGAATCGACGGTGTCCCGTAACTATCTCGACTGGCTGCTCGCGGTGCCGTGGAAGAAGAAGTCGAAGGAAATCCGCGAACTGAAGCATGCCGAGGACGTGCTCGAAGCCGATCATTACGGGCTCGAAAAAATTAAGGAGCGCATTCTCGAATTTCTGGCCGTGCGGCGGATGGTGAAGAATCCGAGAGGTTCGATTCTGTTATTCGTCGGGCCTCCAGGCGTGGGCAAGACGTCGCTGGGAATGTCCATTGCCAAGGCGACGGGACGAAAGTTTGTCCGGATGTCGCTTGGCGGCGTGCGCGATGAAGCGGAGATTCGCGGGCATCGGCGCACGTACATCGGCGCGCTGCCGGGGCAGGTGATCCAAATGATGAAGAAGGCCGGCACGCGCAATCCGGTTTTCATGCTGGATGAAATCGACAAGATGTCGACGGATTTCCGGGGCGATCCTTCGTCGGCGCTGCTCGAAGTGCTCGATCCGGAGCAGAATTACATGTTCGTCGATCACTATCTCGACGTGGAGTACGACCTGTCGCAGGTTTTCTTCATCGCGACTGCGAACGTTCTGCACACGATTCCGCCGGCACTGCAGGACCGGATGGAAGTGATCCGGCTTTCGGGATACACGGAACTGGAGAAGCTCGAAATCGCCAAGCGCTTCCTCGTGAAGAAGCAGACCGAGGCCGCCGGTCTGAATGGCGAGCAGATCGAGTTTAAGGATGAAGGGCTCTCGGCCCTGATCCAGTACTACACGCGGGAATCCGGCGTGCGGAACCTCGAGCGGGAAGTGGGAAACGTCAGCCGCAAAGTCGCGCGAAAGATTGTGGGCGGCGACAAAGCGAAAGTCATCGTGAACGGCGACAAGATCGCCGATATGCTCGGGCCTGCGAAATACCGCGATACAACGACCGATCATCAGAGCGAAATCGGCGCGACCACCGGCCTTGCCTGGACCGAAGTTGGCGGCCAGATCCTGACGACGGAATGCATCCTGATGGAAGGCAAGGGCAAGCTTATGGTGACCGGCAAGCTTGGCGATGTGATGCAGGAGTCGGCGCAGGCGGCGTTCAGCTACGTGCGGTCACGCGCGCTCACGCTGGGGCTGACACGTGATTTTTATCGGAATCTCGATGTGCACCTGCACATCCCGGAGGGAGCGATTCCGAAGGATGGTCCATCGGCGGGCATTACGATCGCGACGACGATCTGCAGCGCGCTGACGAAGATTCCTGTGCGCGGCGATGTGGCGATGACCGGGGAGATCACGCTGCGCGGCAAAGTGCTGCCAATCGGCGGATTGAAGGAGAAGCTTCTGGCGGCGCACCGGCACGGGATCAACGAAGTCATCATTCCGAAGGACAACCAGAAGGATCTGCCAGACATTCCGGAGTACATCCGTACTCTGATGAAGCTGCACTTTGTCGATCACATGGACGAAGTGTTGCGAATCGCGCTTGAACGGGAGCTGGTGGCGTTGCCGCTGGCGCCGGCGGGCGTGGAACTTACAGCACCGCAGGAGATCGATCGGGCGCATTAGCGGCAGCGCGGGTTGCGGAACTGAAGAAGGCGAATCGTGAATGGACACGCTCGTTTCCGCGGTTGCGCAACACCGTTACGCTATTCTTTTCGCTTTCGTATTTGTTGAGGTGATCGGCCTGCCGTTGCCGGCGGCGCCCGCCTTGATCGTGGCCGGTGGGGCCAGCGCCAACGGCCCGATGCAACCCGCCGCGTCATTGTTGACCGCACTCACCGCGATGCTCAGCGGCGACCTGCTGATGTATCTGCTGGGACGCTATACCGGCTGGTGGCTGCTGGGGGTGCTTTGCCGGCTTTCGATCAGTCCGGAGTCGTGCATTCTGCGGTCCGCGGATGCTTTTTACAAGCGTGGTCGGGCGGTTCTGGTCTTCGCGAAATTCGTTCCCGGCATTAACGCCCTGGCCGCGCCGCTGGCGGGCAGCATGAAAATGCGGATGCCGCAGTTCGTGGGGTTCGATCTGGTGGGGGCGTCGGTCTACATCCTTGTTTACTGGGGCGTGGGATTTCTGTTCAGCGGATTTCTCGGGGCGATCACAAAGGGCTATTCGCAATTCGGCAGATATGTGGGGTGGTCGATTGCCGTGTTCGTCGCGGGTTACCTTATCTACCGCGCGGCGAACGTCTGGCGCGAGCGCAACAGTCCGCCGGTCTCGAAAATCCGCGCATCCGAACTGGCGGCCAGGCTGGGTCGAGTCGCCGTATATGACGTGCGCAGTCACGGCTATTACGAAAGGAAAGCGACGCGCATTCAAGGGTCCGAGCGTCTCGAACCGAACTCGATTGAGCAGGCGGGCGTCAGTATGCCGTCGAGGGAGAAAGAGGTCGTCCTTTATTGCACGTGCGTTCGCGAGGCGACAAGCGTTCGGGTGGCGCGCGTGCTTGCCGGGCAAGGGTACAGGGTCTCGGTAATCGACGGTGGACTGCGGGCGTGGCGAAAGGCTGGACTGCCGGTGGAGCGCGTGCCGGAGGACGATGTAGTTCAGTTACCGACATTTTCGTGAGGCGGATGACGCCGGCTGAAGCCGAGCCGGCGGGCGAGAGCGAGTCTGCGCCACCTGCCGGGATCGGGTATAATGGTGTTTACTTCCCACTTGCGCCCGCCCGTCCTTCCGGTGTAGTAAACTTGACAGCAGAATTTATCAAGAGTGCCAGTAGTTCCGAGCAATTCCCAGCCGACGGGTTGCCGGAGATAGCTTTTCTGGGTCGCAGCAACGTCGGCAAATCCAGCCTTATCAATGCACTTACAGGAAAACGCGGGCTGGCGTTCACCAGCAATACACCGGGCCGCACGCAGGCGATCAACTTCTATCGGGTCGACGAAGCCCTCTATTTTGTCGATTTGCCGGGTTACGGGTACGCGCGAGTGCCGATCGAAGCAAAAAATGCGTGGGCAAAGCTCATTGACAGCTATTTACAGGAGAGAAGTACTCTAAGATTTTCATTCCTGATCCTTGACGCCCGGCGCGGCTGGATGGAGAAGGATCTCGAGCTCAAGGAATGGCTCGAGGCCAATCGGCATTCTTACATCGTCGTAGCGTCCAAGATCGACAAACTGAATCAAGCAGAGCAGCAGCGCGGATTGAAGGCCATCAGGCAACACGCCGAGCCGCTGCCGTTCTCGGCCCTGAACGGCCGGGGAGTGAGGGAAATTTGGCAAGCGATAACGAAAACACACCAACCATAGAAAACACGCCGCCTCAGGAGCCGGGAGCTCAGGAGAAGACGGTGGACCGTTCCGCCCGGGACGGGGCCACCGAGAAGATGCCCGAGAAAACAGCGGAAAAGGCTGACGAAGCGCCTGCGAGGCCTGCGGGACGCGCGCCGCGAGGCGACAGGCAGTTGCACCGGCAGGCTGAAAAGAACGATGTCCCGAAGACCGCCGATGCCGCTCCGGTGAGTGACGTCACAGCTCCGGCGGCAGCGCCCGTTGCACAGACGCCCGTGATTCCGGCCGCGCCTGTGAATCAGGCACCTGCGGTATCCGCGGAAGCGCCCCCGGTACCGCCCCCGCCGGTGGAGCGATCACCCGACAACGGCCAGCAGATCCGCGCGCCACAGCAGGGACAGGCACCCCAGCAAGAACAGGCGCCGCAGCAAGGCGGCCAGCATCATCAGGGTCCGCAGGGACATCCCGGCCAGCAGAGGCGGAAGCAACAGCAGGGCAAACCCGGCTCGGCGCCGACTCTGGACCTTGTCGAGCTGAAGGATATGAGCATCCAGAACCTCAACAATGTCGCGAAGGACATGGGGGTGCTCAATGCCGCGGGGCTTCGAAAGCAGGAACTGATCTTCAAGATCCTGCAGACGCAGGCGGAGAAGAGTGGTCTGATCTTCTCGGAAGGCGTGCTGGAATGCCTGCCGGATGGGTTCGGATTCCTCCGCGCACCGGAGTACAACTACCTTCCGGGGCCGGATGATGTGTACGTCTCGCCGTCACAAATCCGGCGTTTCGATTTAAGGACGGGCGACACGGTGTCCGGCCAGATTCGTCCGCCGAAGGAAGGCGAGCGTTATTTCGCGCTGATCAAAGTCGATGCAATCAATTTCGAGCCGCCGGAAGAAGCGCGCAACAAGATTTTCTTCGACAATCTGACGCCGCTTTATCCCGACGGGCGGTTGAAGCTCGAGACAGTGAAGGACAACTTCTCCGGCCGCGTAATGGATCTCGTGACGCCGATCGGGAAGGGGCAGCGCGGCCTGATCGTGGCGCCGCCGCGCACCGGCAAGACGATGCTGCTGCAGAACATCGCCAACTCGGTGACTACGAATCATCCCGAAGTGACGCTGATCGTATTGTTGATCGACGAGCGCCCGGAAGAAGTCACGGACATGCAGCGATCGGTGCGAGGCGAGGTGATCAGCTCGACGTTCGACGAGCCGGCTACGCGGCACGTGCAGGTTGCCGAGATGGTGATCGAGAAAGCCAAGCGGCTGGTCGAGCACAAGAAGGACGTTGTCATCCTGCTCGATTCGATCACGCGTCTGGCGCGCGCTTACAACACGATCGTGCCGCCTTCCGGCAAGGTGCTTTCGGGCGGCGTGGATTCGAATGCCCTGCAGCGTCCAAAGCGGTTTTTCGGCGCGGCGCGGAATATCGAAGAGGGCGGGTCGCTGACGATCATCGCGACGGCGCTCGTGGATACGGGCAGCCGCATGGACGATGTGATTTTTGAAGAATTCAAGGGCACCGGCAATATGGAGATCCATCTCGACCGGAAGCTGATCGAGAAGCGTGTGTTCCCGGCAATCGATATCAACAAGAGCGGCACGCGCAAGGAAGAGCTGCTCATGCCGCGGGACGAGCTGAATCGGGTTTACATTCTTCGGCGGGTGCTGAGCCCGTTGTCGCCGGTGGAAACGATGGAGTTGTTGCTGGATAAGCTGGGTAAGACGCGGACGAACAGTGAGTTCCTCGCGTCGATGAGCGGTTAAGAGCGCCGGCACGAATGCCGGCGCGGCGGCCGGCTTGCCTGAAGCAAAGCCTGCCCGCGCCACGATGACTTATAACAAGACGCGGCTTTTCCTTGTCAGCTTGCTGGCGCTGTTTACGGCCGGCGTGGGCGCTTCGCTGCGCTCGAATATCGCGAGCGATCTGCAGCGGATATACTTCGATCCGATCGACAAGGCGCATTCCGCCGAGATGATCGGCTCGGTGCTGGGCGTACCTTTTCTCGGATACGCATTCACGATTGCGATTGGAAGTCCGCTGCTGGATGCGATCGGCATGGGCGTGCTGCTCCCGATGTCGGGGGTGCTGTTTATTGCCGGAACCCTGATCATTCTGTTCGCGGGGTCGCTGGCGACCGGCGCAGGGGTCTATTCCGTGATCTGGGCTGGGGCGGTGGTCACGGGCATTGGGTGGGGGCTTGTCGAGACGGTGATCAATCCCCTGACTACGACACTTTATCCGGACGAGAAGACG
>DASZLP010000248.1:0-18076 GCA_035552355.1 Bryobacteraceae bacterium
TTGCCGTTGAATCCGATTGTGTCGATCACCAGAGTGTCGCCATCCCACTTGCCGATGGAATCGCCGAACCAGGTGGGTTCCAGATTCTTCGGATGCTCGCGATTCATCGCGATCACGTGGAACCAGGTATTCTGCTCGAACAGCTCGGCAATGTAGTTTCCATATTGCACAAACTGAATCGGATACCCGCCCACGTTCACCGACCGCATTAACCCGAACGGCAGGCAGTGTCCGGTGTAGTCGAATTTCGACACATCGTAATTTTTGAAATTGTCCGCGCCCCAGGCCGTAAACGGCAGCGGACCCGCGCCTTTCTGGTCCTTGCCATCTCGACTGACGTCAGGCACGTATGGATGCTCGTAGATTCCGTTGAAATTCGGCTTGCCGTCGGGCATGCGCGGAATGTCTTTGGTCTGTCCGTAAGCGAATCCCGCGGCAAGTAAAGTAACTGCTGTCAGACGGTTCATATATCCCTCATTTGTGCGCCCCATCCAGATGCGTGGGGTCCTGATTGTTCTCGTTGCAAACGTATTCCGTCATATCCATGGCGGTTTCGAGCGTTGCAACGCGGTTCTGAATCCACGGCTTCGAATAGGCGCCGGGATCGTCGATCGTAACCTGAATTTCAAGATTGCCGTAATCGCGGCGGTGGAAGCGCTCAGTCAGGTGCATCTGTTTTGTATGCGGATGCCCTGGCATGTCGATCCACGAGATGTCCTTCAGCCCAATCGTGTCGACCACCAGCGTGTCACCGTCCCAGTGCGCGCGCGAGTCGCCGTACCAGGTCGGCTTCAAGTCTTTGGGATGATCGCTGCCGTCGACGAAGAATTGCCGGTACATGTGGGTGTTGCCTTCAAACAGCATCAGGACGAGCTTCGGCGTCGAGAACAGCGAGGTGTGATAAGGAGCTGCGCGCGGCGGGCCCCCCGGCAGGCATCGGGCTTCAAAATCGTCGGCGTAGGATGTGGTCGCGCGCTTCGCCACGAGTTCCGCGGCCCACGGAAGCATTGCCGGACCGTCCTGACTGATCGTCCGTTGTCCGTTCCAGATGCCGCTGAGATCGGGTTTGCCGTCGGACAAGCGCGGAACCGGCCCGGGCGGACCGGGCTGTGGCGCGCCGCGGCCGGCGGGCACGATATCGCGCCCGGGGAGTTCGATCGCTCTGCTTGTCACCTGGGCGGCGAGAGGCAGCGCGGCCAGTATCCAGATCAAACACTTCATCAACGTCTCAGATTATATGCCGGGGCCGAAACTGACCCGGCTCTCACAGCATTGAGAAAAACAAGCACCGGCAAGAATGCCAGCGCGGTGGGCGGGATCGCCCACGCCACGATGTAAACCTGACGGTATGCAGTTGCTGCCTGTGGCGCGGACACTTTTGTCCGCCGCGCCGGCATTCTTGCCAGCGCTTGTTACACCAGACCCTCTGAGAAAATCAGGCTGAATCTCTCAATGCCAGTTGACCCACGTGGGTTAAGCCCCCGCCGGTAACAACTCACGTTGCGGCGCGAACCGATCGGACCGCGCCGGCGCCGGGACGCGAACTGTGACCTGATGCGTCCGCCCCGTCTCCTCGATCGGGATGAAGCCGGTGCTCACCGCTTCGCCGTCGAGTTCGAGCAACGCAGCCGATTCGTCCGTCCGCTGCGTCACGCTGATTGCCCATACGGTCGCCCCGCGCCGAAACGTCATCTCGAAGCCCGGCCAGTCGGCCGGCAAACTGGGTTTCAGAGTGAAGCGGTCGCCGCGAAGCTGGAAGCCGAGCACTTCTTCGATCCAGATTCGATACATCCAGGCGGCAGAGCCCGTATACCAGGTCCAGCCGGCCTGCCCCACATGGCTCGGGGCGCAGCTGACGTCCGCCGCCACCACGTAAGGTTCCCCACGATAACGGTCGAGGTCGCCCGGCCCGCGGTTGAGCTCGATTGGATTCATCATCTGCAGCAGACGCACGGCCTTTTCGCCCTCGCCGAGGCGCGCCCACGCCATCGCCATCCACAGAGATCCATGCGTATACTGGCCGCCATTTTCGCGCAGGCCGGGCGGATATCCCATGATGTAGCCGGGATTGGGCTGCGAATGGTCGAAGGGCGGCGTGAACAGCAGAACCAGGTTGTCGCGCTCCCGCACGAGATGCGTCTCGGCGGCATTCATGGCGCGCCGCGCCCGGGCCGGATCGCCCGCTGCCGAAATCACCGACCACGACTGCGGCAATGAATCGATTCGCGCCTCCTGATTGCGATGCGAGCCGAGGGGCGAGCCGTCATCAAAATAAGCGCGCAAATACCATTCGCCATCCCAGGCCGATTGCTCGAGCGCTTTCTTCAGCCCTTCCGCGCGCTGCCGCCAATTTCCGGCCAGATGAGCTTCGGAAGGCCGGGTCTCGATGAGCTCCGCGAATGACTCGAGCACCGCGCACAAGAACCAGCCGAGCCACACGCTTTCGCCGCGTCCCTCCGGCCCCACCAGATTCATGCCGTCGTTCCAGTCGCCGTTTCCGATCAGCGGCAAGCCGTGTGGACCGATCTTGCGCCCGTCCTCGCCGGGGCCGTGTTCGAGAGCGCGGCGGCAATGCTCCCACAGGGGCGCTGTCTCCGCCGAAACCGCGGGCGTCATCATGTGCTCATGTTCATGCGCGCCCAGCACCGGTCCTTCAAGGAACGGAACGACTTCGTCGAGGATGCCCGTATCGCCCGTGACCTTGACGTATTGCGCCACGGTGAACGGAAGCCACAGCAGATCGTCCGAGCAAAGCGAGCGCACGCCCATGCCTGTGTCCGGATGCCACCAGTGCTGCACATCTCCTTCGATAAATTGCCGCGCCGCGGCCACGAGGATGTGCTTCCTTGTCAGTTCCGGCGCGCTGTAGACGAACGCCATCGAATCCTGCAACTGATCGCGGAAACCAAACGCCCCGCCGGACTGGTATAGCGCCGAGCGCCCCCAGAACCGGCAGCTCAGCGATTGATAGAGCAGCCAGCGGTTCAGCAGAAGGTCAACCGACAGAACCGGCGTATGCACCTGCAGTGAACCGAGCACCGAATCCCACCACGCACGGGTCGCCTGGAGCGCTTCTTCAACAGCTTCGGGCGTCGCGAACCGTTTGACGATTGCGCGCACCGTCCCCATCTCTTCCGCCTGCCCGAGGAGGAATACCAGTTCCGTCTGCTGGCCCCGATCGAGCGTGATTTTCACCTGATGTGCCGCGCAGGGATCGGCGCCGGCCCCCGCGCGATTATCGAGGCGCGCGCGGTCGAGACCAGCGGGATTGGATCGCGAACTGTCGCGGCCAAGAAACTGGCCTCGGTCGCAAGTCCATGACGAGGACTTCGGATGGCAGGCGGCGAACGCGGCATGACCGCGCGCCGCGCCACTCCAGTACTGGCGCGCGATCAGTGCTCCCGACTCCTCGTCGCGCGACGGCTGGATGTGGATCTGCTGGTCTTCGCGGTCGGGGCCAAGGGTCCATTCCGCAAACCATGTCACCGTCAGCCGCCGCCTGCGCGAGGAATCGTTCCTCAGGCGCAGCCGGCAGACCTTTACCGGTTGTCCGTCGCCCTTCTCGCTGACGGGAACAAACACCGTCATCTCCTGCCCGATGGCGTGGCTGTTGTGTTCGTAAACTGTGTAGCCCTGACCGTGGCGCGCGCGATAGGCGTCCTTTTCGCGGCGCGGCAGAGCGGTCGGCGTCCAGATCGCGCCGCTCTCGTCGTCGCGCAGGTAAACGATTTCCGATTGCGGATCGCTCACCGGATCGTTGTGCCATGGCGTGAGGCGATTCGCCTGGCTGTTCTGAGCCCATGTGAATCCGAGCCCGCTCTCCCCAACCAGCGCGCCGAAGTGCTCGTTCGCCATGACGTTGATCCATGGCGCCGGAGTCGTGGCGCCGGGCTTGAGATAGACCGCATACTCGCGCCCGTCGGACGTGAATCCACCGAGCCCGTTGAAGTAAGGCAGTTCAAGGAAGGGCAATGGCTGCGAGGGCTCTTCCGGCGCTCCGCTCGCGGGCACGAACGGCGGCGCCCCCGGACCTTCCGCGGCGGGAACGAGTTGTTGCTGCAGAGAGCCTCTGTTGCCGCTGAGCAGAATACATGCGGACGCGATGATAAGCGTTCGGTGTTCTTCGGGAATCGCATGCCAGTCGCGCAGGAAAACGCCCCCGGGACGATCCGTTCCGGCCGCCGACGCATGCGCCTGAATCTGCCGCTGGATCGCGACTTTCAGAGGTTGTTCGTAGTCCGGCGCTTCCTGATTGAGAATGACGATATCGGCTTTGAATCCGCGAATTCTCCAGTAGGCGTGCGCGAGCAGTACTTCGCGGACCAGCGAGAGGCTGCGAGCTTCCGCGACCGTCAACACGAGTATCGGCAGGTCGCCCGATATGCCATACGCCCAGAGACTCTCCTGCCCGAGACGATTGCGGGTGATCCGATCCGCCGGAGGGCGGAGACGCGGATTCGGATAGATCATCTGGCTGGCGAGCTCCTGGAACCGGTGCGCCGAGCCCGGGCCGATGCGCAGGAAGCGGAATTCGAGCTGCGCGCGCGTCCACGCCATTTCGAACGCACGCGAGACGGCGCCCGCGACCTGGTATTTAGCCACGATTTCGAGGAGAGCTTCGCGCGTGGAGGCGGCGATGGTCAGAAACGCGATCTCCTGGCGTTCGCGCGGATCGAGATTCATCCGGCAGCGCAGGCTGAATATCGGATCGATCACCGTGCCAAGCGAACCGGTCAGGCGCGTCCGCAGCGCGGCGGGGTCGTCGGTCGAATTACCGCGTCCGAGGAAGCCCCCGCGATCCGTCTCATGCTGGATGCTGCCTGTCTGCGCAGGTGCGGGAACGAGAACGTGCGCCGTCCAGATCGGAGGATCGGTGGGCGCGCGCGGGCGCCTGTGAGCGATCAGGACGCCCGGCTCCGGGCTCTCCGTCTCGATGAACATCTTCACGAACGCCGGGTGGGCTTTATCCGCGCCATGCCACGTCATCGCCAGCTCGACGTAGCTGGTCAGCTCGATCTGACGTGCGCGCAGGGAACGATTGGTGACGCGCAGGCGGCGCAACTCGACATCGTCCTCGGAAGCCACCGTGATGTCGAGGACTGTCTCGATACCCGACACCCGCCGATGGATCTCCGCGCGGTCCGATGCGAAGCGGACGCTGAGCTCGCCGACGCGCGTCTGGAATGGCTTGTGTGTCGTGGCCCAGGCTTCGTCCGACTTTAAATCCCGGATATAGACGAAAGATCCCCATGGATCGAGAGTGGCGTCTGATCGCCAGCGCGTGATATCGAAATCGCCCCAGCGGCTGTATCCGCCGCCCGAGTTGGTGAGCATCAGCGCGTAGCGCCCGTTGCCGTGCAGGTGGACGCGCGGCGCCGCGGTCTCCTCGGTCCACACGCGGTCGGCGGCATCGTCGGGTGCCGCCATGTGGACTGTCGGCGTGCCGCGTCTGGTCTCTTCGATCGGATGGCGCGTGATCGGAACGCCCTCGAACAGCAGAGTCTCGACGGCGCGCACCCGCAGATCGCCGTGGAAGCGCCGCTGCATCACGTCGCGATGCAGAATGTTATCGAGCGCGTTCAGGCTCATCCCCTGGTGGTGGGCCATGTAGCAGTAGATGACAACGCCGCGCTCGCCGTTCTCGCGGTTTTCGCGCGAAAAATCGATGGCTTCGTAAAAGCCCATCGGCCCCGCCAGGCCGAGACCTTGCAGCCGCTCGAGGTTGTCAGTGGCGGCCGAGGGGTCGATCATCATCGCCAGCACGCTCGAATAGGGCGAGACGACCGGCTCTTCTTCCGTGCCCGGATTCAGGGCAAGCGTCGGAACCCCGAACGCGCGGTACTGATAAATCTGATGCTGATCAAGCGCGCTCCACGCGGATTCCGAAATGCCCCACGGGATGCCGTTCTCGTTGCCGTAATCGATCTGACGCCGTACCGCGTCACGGCAGGCGTAATCGAGCAGGGAATTGCTGTACGTGCGGGTGAACAGGAGCGGCATCAGATATTCGAACATCGTGCCGCTCCACGAGAGCAGCGTCTGGCCCCCGTGTGAGTAGACCCAGGGCCGGCTCATGGCGAACCAGTGCTCGGCCCCGATATCCCCCTTGGCAATAGCGATCATGCTCGCGAGGCGGCATTCGCTCGCGAGCAGGTCATAGTGGCTCGCGAATTCCCTGGGGCCGCCCACGGCATATCCGACGCCAAAGAGCCGCCGCGAGGCGTCGTAGAGGAACCGCATGTTGATGCCGTCCGCAATGCGGGAGGCGCTCGCCATCAGGGAGCGCAGCGCGGCCACCGACTCCGCCGCGTTTTTCCGCGCCGCCTCATATTCCCCGTTCAGTTGATCGAGCCACGCGGCGACTTCCGGACGAAGCTCCGGACGCGTTCTCCATACGAGGATGGAATCCAGCAGCACGAGCGAGTTCTCAGCCAGCGCGAGAAGCGACGGAATCTGGTGCAGCGCCCGCCGCCGCAACCGGACCGCATCTCTTCCGATCGATGCGAGCAGAGCGTCGGGCGGCGAAGCGAGTGTCTCCATCCATTTCAAATAGCGATCCGCCGTCGTGGTCCAGGCAGTCAGTTCGCTCGCAAGCTTCGAAGCCCAGTAGGTTCGCTCGTCGGTGCCCGACGCGTGCCACCGCTGCGATTCTCGCAGCTTCTGGGCGGGCGCCACGGCCATCCTGTAGCGTCCGATCAGTTCATGGCCTTCCCGCGCGCCGCGCAGCAGGCGCCGCAACGCGTGCGTAGACACGGCGGCGGAGGGATCATCCCCGCACTTTTCCTGCAGGAGCAACAACGTGTCATAGAGCCCGCGCAGACCAGCGTGACCGATCACCGGGGCGCGCAGCAGATCGTTGCAGCCCTGTTCGATGACCCAGAGAGCCGCGATCAGATTCCCGCTGTCGACCGTCGATACATAGCGCGGATTCAGCGGCTCGAGCGTCCGTGTGTCGTACCAGTTCAGCAGGTGGCCTTCGTAGTGCTCGAGGCGCGTCAGCGTTTCAAGGGTGCGCGTCGACCGCAGGCAGAAGTCATCCGGGGTGAGGTAGCCGAAATCGCGCGCCGCAAGGGCCGAGGTGAGCCACAGGCCGATGTTGGTCGGTGAAGTGCGCTGGGCGATCTCGACGCGCAGCGCGAGCTGTGAGTTGTCCGGCGGCAGCCAGTTGGATTCCGGGGTAACAAGATCGTCGAAGAAGCGCCAGGTTGAGCGCGCGATGGTGCGCAGGAACAGGGTTTCGGCGCCGCTCAGCGTCTTGCGGGCCAGCGAACGGGATGGGTGATTCATCCACCGCATCAGGAACGGCGAGGCGACCCACAAGACGAGGAAGACCGAAGTCGGCGCGAATTCGCCTTTAATTAACAGAGTCAGAATCAAGAGCGCCGAAATGCCGGCAATAATGCTCAACTGCCGGAAGGCCACGTCCCGATGCCGGTGCGCATTTTCGCGGACATGGTCGGCCGTATGCCATTCGAGAAGTTTGCGGCGGCTGATGTGGCGGCGATAGATGACACGCGCAATCGCATCCATCGAGATCCACGCCTGGTGCGGCAGGAACGCGATCATGACCACCGCGCGGACCAGCTCATCGGCGGCGCCCTGCCAGCGATGGACCGACCCCTGCATCCGGCGCGCCACGCGTTCGAGCAGCGGCGTGATGGCCGGAATGGCGACAGCGACGCCGACCACCAGACTCCAGATGCCGGGCGCGGCATTCGTCAGCCACCCGAGCAGCAGGAGCAGCAGCGCGGCTACCGGCACCAGGCTGCGCCGCAGATTGTCCAGAATGCGCCAGCGATTGATCGCCGACAGGGGATTGTGCTCCAGCTTGCCCGACGACATCGGCGCGTGCCGCATCGCCCAGCGCGCGATCTGCCAGTCGCCGCGCGTCCAGCGATGCTGCCGCGTGGCGAAAGCCCCGTAGCCCGTGGGGATATGCTCGAAAAGCTCGATGTCGCTCGCCAGCCCGACGCCGACGTGCGCGCCTTCGATCAGATCGTGGCTCAACAACGATTCGGGGGGAAATCTGTCGCCCAGAATCTGGTGGAACGCGCGGACGTCGTAAATTGCCTTGCCGTGATAAATCGCCTCGAGGAAGAGATCCTGCTGGGCATCGGAGACGGTCTGCGAATAGGGATCGGTTCCGGTCGCGTTTGCGAAGATTCTGGTGAAGCGCGTCACTGTCGCGCCCGGCAGCGTAATGCTGACGCGCGGCTGTATGATCGTGTAGCCCCGCCGGCGAATGCCCGTCTCCGGGTCGATCACGATTTTGTTGAGCGGGTGCGCGATCGTCTCGATTAATCGGCGCGCCGCGTCGGCCGGCAACTGCGTGTCGGCGTCGAGCGTAATCACGTAGGCGATAGGCAGAGGCAGGCGGCCTGTATCGAGGATGGTCGTGTGGGCGCGCGCCGGCTCCGCGAGGTACGCATTCAACTCCTCGATCTTGCCGCGCTTGCGCTCGCGCCCGATCCACATTTGTTCACTGTTCGACCAGACGCGCGGCCGATGAAATAACAGGAAGCGGTCACCGGCGGTTTCGGCGGGAAAGCCCGGCTCGGCGCTCAAGGGATAGCGCGCGTTGAGTTCGGCAATTCCGTTCCGCGCCGTCTGGAGCAGGTCGGCATCCTGCGGAGTGGAGGATTCGAGCGAATCCATGAAGTCGGGGAACAGGCTGTAGAAAACATTCGCGTTGCGGTTTCCCAGAAAACGCACTTCAAGCTTCTCGAGCTCAGCCCGGATGACTTCATGGCTGTTCAACATCATCGGGACGACCACGAGCGTCGCGTGCTCGGGCGGAATGCCGTGCCGAAAGTCGAGCTTCGGCAAAGGATCGGGCGGCAGCAGCGACATCACGAAGGCATTCACGATCTGAATGCAGAGCTCACTGAGCGGAAAAACCGCCAGTGCCGTGAGCGCCACCAGAATCGCTATCTGGTGCACACCGCCCTCACGCGCCAGCAGCCAGGCCAGCGCGGCGAAGGCGGCGGTCAGCCCGAGTATGCCTCCCAGATAGACGCGGGTCGCATTCCGGCAGATGAGGCGCAGCAGCCGCGCGCCGGGCGGGATGCGAGCGTTGGCATCCCTTTCGAGCTGCTCCAGGCCGCTGGCGAGCAGATAGTATGCGACGTGCGCGGTCCCTGTCTCCTGGGAATCTTCCGCCAGCCGGATGGCCCTCTTCGCTACTTCGAGCTCGTCGAGGCCGCTGAATTGCGCGACCCGTTCCACCATGCGCCGGCTGCGGTCGCGCGTGCGAAAGTCGCTGCGTTGGTATGTCCCCGCCGGATCTTTGCGCAGTTCCGCTTCGACCAGGCTGACGTCTTCGAAGACGTTCCTGAAGTCGATGCGGGAAAGCGTACGCAGGCTGCCGAATGCGTTGGATGTCGAGACGGTTTCGCCCGCTTCCCTCGTGTGCTGCGCCCGAACTACTTCGATGAGAGGTTTCCCGAAGCGTTGCTCGATCCACTGTTGCGCCGGGCCGAGGGCGAGTTCCTCATCCTGCAGCCGCTCCGCCAGCGCGGTGACGAAATGCGGTTGTCGGGCGACAGGCTCCGTTTCGAGCCGCGCGAGCATGCTCTCGAAGACTCCCGCGCCGGCGTGCGAACTGCTCGCCAGGCGATTGGCCCAAAGATACGCCGATTCCCGCAATTGCTGCCCGCGATTGACACCGGCGGCGAGCCGCACCAGCGCTTCGATCAGCGCCATACGCAGGAACAGCGGGAACGCCCACAGCTCGGCGATCGTGAACGGCGATGCGGATTGCGTTTCCCGCAGGTGCTCGCGAATGCTGGATTCCGTGACAACGTAGTCGGCTTTCGAAACCAATTGCCGCGCGGCCGCCGAGATGTCCCCATGCCCGTTGCGCGCCGTCGCCCAGGACGAGTAGTCGCGCGGCAGATGCCGTTGAACTTCGGTAATCTGCGTGTGAATGAGCCATGAGTTGTCGAGGATCCATTCGGCCGCGGGCGACAGCGCATGTTCGAGGCGGCTGGCGTCGACAAGGTCCTGCCGCGCGGCTTGCAACTCGTGCTTCAAGCGATCGAGGCGCGCCAGTATCGTCTCACGCGTGAGGGCGGCCCGGTCTTCCGGAATTTCAGCGGTTGGCGCGGTCGCGGTCTCCAGTGCCATGCCGGTCATGAACTCCGGACGCACCACGAAAATGGCCGGCGATCCCGAAACCCGCAGATACTTGACGACGGTTTCCAGACGATGAGCGGGCGTCTGGGCGACAAGCAGCGTCTCGCCTTCGACACGCAACGCAGCATACTTGCGGCACAACGGGGGAACTTTGTCCGCCTCCGCGCGCACGACGCAAACGTGCGCTATCGGATCGAGCGATCTCCGGACTCGTTCAGATGGACCTTCTTCGGAAGGATAAAAGGCGAGGACAATTCGAACCGGCCTGGCTTTCATGTGCCCGCCAGCGGGTTCCTCAAGCCCGTCCGCGCGCAACGCTCGTAAGGACGCAAACCAGGAACAGTACCCCGAAAATGATTGTGGCCAGCCCGGAAGATGGCAACCCCGTGGCAGGCCCTGCCGCCATCGTCAGCACACCTGCGAGAATTGCGAGCAGACCGAAAACTATCGTCCATCCAAGCATTTAAGGTTACTCCAGTAAGGGCGATCGAATCGTGGCCCACGTGGACATCAAGCACGTATAATGCCATTGAAAGCCACTGATTTAAAAGGCTTGAGGCCGATCGCCTGGCCGAAAAAGAGTGCGCAACCGTGCAGGAATTGCGGAGTGGGAAAAGCATCGATGCAGGAACTTTTACCATTATTTGAAGCCGGCGAGGCCGTCCTGCGGCAGCCCGCCCGGGAATTAACTCTGGCCGAAATCGTTTCGCCCCGGATTCAGGATGTAATCGAATCGATGTTCGCGACCATGCGGGCAGCGCCGGGCGTTGGATTAGCCGCGCCGCAGATCGGGCGCTCGCTGCAAATTGCGGTGATCGAGGATCGTCAGGAATACATCGACAAGGCTTCGCCCGAGCACGCGGCGGAGCGATTGCGGACCGCAGTGCCGCCGCACGTGATCGTCAACCCGCGGCTGACACTCGAACCTGGCGACGTCGAATTCTTCGAGGGATGTCTGAGTTTGCCGGGATTCACGGCGATCGTGCCGCGCGCGCTGACGGTCAAGGTCGAATGTTTGAATGAGCGGGCGCAGCCGGTGACGATTCATGCACGCGGCTGGTATGCGCGTATTCTGCAGCACGAGATCGATCATCTTCACGGGATGCTTTACGTGGATCGCATGTGGAGCCGCTCGTTTATGGGGCGGGAGAAGTTTGAAGCCTGTTGGAGGGATGTGCCGGTTGTGAAAGCCAAAGCTCTGTTGGGCGGACAGTGAAGCGGTTGCCAGGATAGCATCGTATCGGATGCGTCCTTCGCTCCAACGTCTCAAATGACGGTCTCCGAGACTTTTCGCGATCTCACCTCGCAACTGGATATGCCGGCGGATTCGGCGACGGTGAAGCGCCCATTTATTTTCGCCGAGCTGAACGATCTCCTCACCGCGGCGGCGGGCGAGCAGATCGAGCGCCTTCCGGCGCCTGCGCTGGCCGATCCGCGCTCAGCCAACTATGTGGCGGCGATGGTTGAACTGGCCGCGCACCTCAAAAGAGTGTTCCCTCCGGCATGGACCAGCGCCATCGCGCCGCTCGAGCGGCCAATGTTTGCGGTTCCCTGGCTCAGTATGCGGGCGCACCTGCTTCTGGAATCCCCCGTGCCGTTCCGTAGAAGGAATATCTTCATCGATTCCAGCATCGGCGCGCGCGTCTGATGTTCACCATCGAACGCATCCGCGAGTTACTTGCATTGTTGAATCAGGAACTCGCGCGCAGGAATGTGCGGGGCGAACTGTATCTCGCCGGCGGCGCGGTCATGTGTCTGGTCTTCCACGCGCGACCCGCGACGAAGGACATTGACGCCCTGCTTGTTCCGCCGGCGGAGTTGCGTGCCGCCGCGCTCGCCGTGGCCAGAGCGGAAGATTTGCCGGAAACATGGCTGAACGATGCCGTTAAGGGTTATTTCAGCGAGGGCGGCCGCTTCGACATCTTCGAGGAATTCAGTCACCTGCGCGTCTACGTTCCGAATCCGGATTACCTTTTTGCCATGAAATGCCTCGCCATGCGCCTGGGCGAGGAGTTTCAGGATGCGCAGGACGTCGGCGTCCTGATTCGTGTGCTCAATATCCGATCCCTGGCGGACGCTGAGCGAATTCTGGAGCGCTATTACCCAGCGGAGCGGTACCCCGCCAAAACGCGCTATATGCTCGAAGAACTGATCAAGCTTCCCCCGCCCGCACCGCAAACGGATTGAAGTTCGTCTTCCGATCGAAGAAGTTCACACCCTCTTTCCGCTTGAGCGCGTTCACTACCACGTAAGTCAGCGGCGTCGCCAGCACCTCATAAACTACCTTGAACACATACCCCGAAAAAATCAGGTTCGCAATTACCGGAAGAGGCTGGCCCCAGAAGATAATCACGATCACGATCGTCGTGTCCACAGCCTGGCCGACTATCGTGGACCCGACAGTCCGAGTCCACAGATACTTCCCATCGGTCCAGAGCTTCATCTTCGCGACCGTCAGCGAATTGGCGAACTCGCCGGCACAATAGGCCAGCAGACTCGCCGCCACGTTCCGCGGCACGACGCCGAAGATTGTCGCGTACGCCTGCTGATCCTTAAACTCGGGCGCGGCCGGAAGCCAGATGGCAAAAAGCCCGAAGGCAGTCATGATGATACTCGCCATGAAGCCCGTCCAGATGGCCCTGCGCGAGGCGCTGTAGCCATAGACTTCGGTGAAAATGTCTCCGAAGATGTAAGTGATCGGAAACAAAAGCTGCGCCGCGCTGAAGCGCAGCTTGCCCAGCGGCACCAGCTTCGGGGCGATGAGATTCGACACGATCAGCACGACGACGAAGATATTGATCAGCAGATCGAGATAGCGATACTGTCTGCCCTGCAGGCTTTCTCCACGCATAGGAAGCGGTAAGCTCACAATACAGCATGCCCAACTTCGAGTGGTCCCTCTTCTGGGTGATCGCGGGAAAAATCGTCGCCGCTTACATTCTCGCGATGCCCACGGGATGGGTGCGCGAGCAGCAGGCACATGGCGTCGGCATCCGGACCTTCCCGATCGTCGCCGTGGCAAGCTGCGGATACCTGCTGATTATGCAGGGGCTCGGCTCCGGATCGGATGCGATTGCCGCTAATTCGCGTGTTCTGCAAGGCCTCGTGGCCGGTATCGGATTCGTTGGCGGCGGGGCGATTCTCAAAGAAGGAATGAGCGTGCATGGCACGGCGACGGCCGCGAGCATCTGGAATACGGGAGCCATCGGCGCCGCGGCCGCGATGGGACGCTTCGAGATCGCGGTTGTGCTCGCGGTCCTGAACGTCCTCACCATGCGCGCGCTCGTGCCACTCAAAAAGAGGTTGGACACGGCTAGCGAGGCGGAGAGCGTCGACCAGAAGGTCGGCGGGAAGAAAACCGCCCATAAATAGCGACGTCGCTATCATGGGAATCCGTGCCCATTGATTCTTCGGCGAACGTTGCTCAAACAGCGCGCGTGCATCCGAATGCCACGATCGGCCCCCGGACGCGCGTCGGCGAGTTCAGCGTCATCGAATCCGATGTCACGATCGGCGCGGATTGCGTCCTTGAGCCCTACGTCTTCATAAAGCGCTGGACCACGCTCGGCGACCGCAACGAGATCTCCGCCGGAACCGTGCTCGGCACTGATCCGCTCGACAAGAACTTCAAAGGCGAGCGCAGCTATCTGCGGATCGGCAACGGCAACACAATCCGCGAGCACTACACGGTCTCACGCGGCACGCAGCCGGAGTCGGTGACCACGATCGGCGACGGAAACTACATCATGACGTCGGGCCACATCGCGCACAATTGCGTAATCGGCAACAACACTGTGATTGCAAGCTGCGCGCTCGTCGCCGGACACGTCGAAGTCGAGGATCAGGCTTTCATTTCGGGCGGCGTCGTGATCCACCAATTTTCGCGCATCGGGCGGCTGGCCATGATCGGGGGCAACACGCGCGTGAATCTCGACGTGCCGCCTTTCTTCCTTTATTCCGGCTTCAATGTCGAGGCGAAAGGGTTGAATCTCGTCGGTCTGCGCCGCGCCGGTCTCTCACGGGAGCAGGTGTCGAACCTCAAGAACGCCTATCAGGTTCTCTATCGGGCGGCCCTGAAGCTGGAAGATGCCCTCGCGCAGATCGAAAGCGACATTCCGGACGAAAATACGCTTCATCTTGTGCGTTTTATTCGTGCCAGCCGCCGCGGAATTTGCCGCGACTAACGGCGATAATCACCGGTTTTGATATGCTGTCGAACGCAGGAGGGGAAACGTAAATTCATGAATACGAGACAGACACTCGCGATTGGCTCAGTTTTGCTGGCGGCCGGACTCGGCTCGGCATTTGGACAGGGGCCGCCCGGCGGCGGCCGCGGCGCCGGCGGTGGTGGGGGCCGTGGCAGAGGACCGGCGACGCCCGGCCTTACGCTGACGTCTCCCGCGTTTGAAGACGGCGGCATTATTCCGAACAAGTACACGCAGGCCTCTCCCATGCCTGTATCCCCGGAACTCGACTGGACGAACGTCCCGGCGGGCACACAAAGCTTCGTCCTTCTGTTGCATGATCCGGACGTGGCAATGGGAAAGAAGACCGACGACGTGACGCACTGGATGGCGTTCAACATCCCCGGAACGGCGACCAAACTGGCGGAAGGACAGTCGGCCGATCCGAAGCTGCCGGACGGAACGATTCAGGTCACCAATACCGGACGGCGGGTTGGCTTCATGGGACCGGGCGCGCCGGCGGTGGGTCCCTATCATCACTACACGTTTGAATTGATGGCGCTCGATACCAAGATCGAACTGGGACCCGACGCAACGCGGGACCAGGTGATCGCGGCGGCCCAGGGCCACATTCTCGGCAAGGGAATTCTGGTAGGCCGCTTCCACCAGTAAATAAAATATGGGCGGCGGAGGAACCAATCCTCGGCCGCCCGCAACTTCTTCGACGTTCGAACTTTTACTGAACCGTGCCCGCCCATCCGAACCCATCGGACGGCCGTTTGATGCTGCGCATGCGGATGCGGTGATCTTCCGGATTCCGGCCGGGGTTGCCTGTGATAATCACGTGATCGCCCGGCTTCAAGGTGTCGCGCGACACGCCTTCCCGGCTCAACTGGCCGCCGCCGCCCCACTCGACTGCCCAGGTTTCCACCTGCCCTTTATCATCCGGCGCCTCGATGTGGACGAATGAGTGCGGATTCCGGAACATGAATTGAACCAGCTTACCCTCGACGGTGATGGTCTTGTCCTCAAAATAAGTCGCGGCAAATGAGTGGTGGGCGAATGCCGGCACCGTTGTCAGGAACGCTCCGGCGAAAAGCAGAGCTAACGCGGCACGCTTCATAAAATTGTCTTTTCTCCTGATCCTCACATTGAGGTATCGACCACGAAGCTAACACGGCATGGACTTGTGCTCCCGCGTGGATGAGTCATGTGACAGTGTGTTACCGCCATGTTACATACGAGAAGCCCGTGTTTTCAGCGAATTACTTCTCGGGCGGCGCCGCTGGTCGCGAAGCGACGAGCTCGCGATGGAACATATATGTGATCTCGGTCGGCACGCCATCCATGGAGCGAACTCGCAGCACCACCTGGAAATAACGGGGGATCGAACCATCCGGCTTGCGCATTTTCGCGACCAGCATCTTTGCGACGGAGGGATCGGTAAGCGCCTGTGCGCCCGCCATGACGCTCGAAATCTGATTTCCCGAAAGGCTCAGGATCTCGCCCTTGCCACGCAGTCCCGGAACCCGGCTGATCAGCGAATACGTATCGAGCGAGTCTTCACCGCCGCCGCGTCTCCCGCCCGGCGGATTCGCGGGCGCCGGACCTTCCGGGACAAACGCTGGTTCCCCTGGCCGCGGGTGCAGGTTCCGGATACCATCGGGTTCCAGCAGAATCTCCTGATCGACCCGCAGCGCCCGGATCTCGCGATCGCCGGTCAGCGGCCCGAGGAATACGACGTTTTCCTCCATCAGTTCGGGAAGCGAAAGGAGATTGGCGCGAGTGACCACCAGGCTTTTCTGCCGGGCGCCCAGAAATTGTCCCAGAAGCAAAGCGGCGGTGGCCGTACCCACTCCGGTATATCCGAACGTCGGCTGCACCGCACCGGCGTGCAACGCGTCTTTGAGGGCCGCAATGCCTTTCGATTTCGGAACTTCGTCCCAGTCGTTGACGGCGAATTCGCGGACGAACCCAAAGCCCGGAATCATCACCGACAGCGGCGTGGCGATGCAAACCACGAGCGGCCGATTGGAGGAAAGAATCGGGTCCCAAAGCTGCTGGATATCCGGAGTCCATGGCGCCACCGCTTCCGCCGCCGTTTGGTGAGCGAGCGCGGTGCGGGTCTGCCGGAATCGCACCGCGAAAAACACGGCGGCCGCAACCGCAAGCACAAGCCCCGCCACGAGTGCGATTTCGCGAAACCGCCACCGCTGTGCCGGTACCTCTTCGGCAGCGTTATCCACCTGCTCAAAAGTCGACTGCCGCGGCTCGAAGACGAGCCGGAACCCGCCTTTCGGCAGATCGACGATTACTGTGTCGTCGATTCCTTCCGTTCTGTAATATTCGGCGAGTTTTTGACGCAGACGGCCGACCTGCATCCGCACAGCCGACTCCTGCCGGGGATCGTAAGACGAGGGCTTCCCCAGCGCGTCGACGGCGACCGTGTACTCTTTGAGCTCGTCCGCCGTGCCGGCAAGCGACGCATCGACAAGGTAGGAAAGCAGGTGGCGCAGGACGTCGGAGCTGCGGAAAATCTTACTCTGGAAGATCCGCTCGACCTGGGCGCGGGCTGCTTCGGCTTCCAGAACCATGGGTTTCGCGTTAGAGCCTTCGAGGTTTACAAACCTATTGTATTACCGGCGGAATTTGACTATCTTCATTTCCGCCGGCGGTAGCTCTTCAACTGTTCGAGCTGCCCCCTCACCATGCCGTTCTCCGGCTCGATTTCGAGAGCCTTTTCGAGGGCCGCGATGGCGGATTCGTCGTCGAGCGTGCGCGTGTAAGCAAAAGCGATCTGCGTATAACTGCGAACCGACTTCGGATAAAACTCGAGGTTCAGATGAAGCAGCGGAATCGAAGCCGGCGGCTTCGCCCGGACTACGCGTTCGGCGGCCGCCAGCAGCGTTTCCTCGCCGAAGTCGTAGCTTTGATGCCCATAATATTGCGCGCGCAAATCGCGATATTGAGCGACCGCGGCCTCCGGCCCATTTTCGAGCGCGGTCTTCGCGAGGATGTCGGAAAGCTGACCCGGCACCGCCACGCCGCGATGGCAGGTGATGCAGGCAACTCGTATCGTCTGATTGGGCGGCTTGCCGGTGGCGGCCTGGATTTTCTCGTTGAGATCGCGCGTCATCGCGATCATGGCTTTGGCGATTTCAATGTGCGACGGCGTGCTCTGCTGGACGGATTCGGCCGCTCGCCCGCCCATTCCCGCGTGGCAGTACTCGCATTTGACACCGAGTCCCCGGGCGATTTCCTGCATGTCGGGGATGCCGGTGGTCTGGGCGAGCGCGGCGGCCGGAAGGAGAGCCATGGCAGGCAGAAACCGAAGAAATTCCATGCGGTGGAGTATACACCGGCCGGGCAATGCTCTTGCTAACGCTTCGGCCCGAACAAGATCTTCGGAATCATCGCATGAACGCCGCGTGTGCCGCCTGCGCGAGGTCTGGATCGAGCCGCCGTGATGCATTCAACGCTTGATTGGGGAGCCCTCAGACGGACCAGCGCAGCCCTAATAAAAGATCTTCCTGAGATCCATTTCGAGGGGCGGGTTTCCGATACGGAGGATTTCGCCTCTGAACTCGCGGAGGCCATCGGCTTTTGTGACAGTATAGGCGCGCTTCAGGCCGGGGTCCAGCAGCCAGACCTCGGCAACGCCTTCAGCAATGTAAGCCTCCGAGCGCTGTCGAAGCTCCGAGAAAACGTCGTCGCGGATGACTGCAATGCACACGATCGGGACTTGCGTCGCCGGTGCC
>DASZLP010000249.1:0-20318 GCA_035552355.1 Bryobacteraceae bacterium
AGCGCGATTCGCTAAATCGCTCGCCGCAATTCGTCCCGGATCACCCGCCGCAGGGTGGTCTCAAGCGCCTCGTGTTTGTTATTTACGAAGGCGCGCAGCGCGTCGTTGATGAGGGTCTGGTAATTTCCGCCCCCGGCGTCAGCGACTTGCCGGCGAAACCAATCGAGAAGGTCTTCATCCAGCCGGATCGTAACGCGGGTTTTGCCGGGCGGCGCTTTCACAATTGGTCCGCGCTTGCCTTTGCTGAAGTCATATTCTCTTTTCATGATGCCTCGTACTCGCGGCTCTCACTCCGGGTTGCGAGCCGCGCTGAAATCACTCGAATGTATCCTCTCTCCACGTGTATACGACCACCAGGACGCGTGCCAGGCAATCGAGGCCATCGTGACCCAGCGCTCCTCATCGCCACTCTCATCGTGAATAGTACTTGCGCGATCATCTTCGACGGCGAATATCGCATCAGCGAAGCGGATGCCGTGTTTGCGATGGTTTGATTTCGCTTTGGCCGTATCCCACTCAAACCAACGCCACCACGAATGCAGCGGCGCTTCGATCGACTGGACAGTTTGATCGCGGCACTATCGTCCGCCAAAACGAGCGCTTCATTCTCTCACGCAAATTCCACGTTCAAGTCCGGGCGCACACAATTCTGTAAGCAGAGCTTCGCAATGAAACTTTCGCCCTCAATGACTCTGGCCCAGTTCGATAACCCTATTGGTACGCGACCGAGCTCAAAGTCTTCGGCGACCGCATCGGCATTCCTGCGGCCGGGAAATTGCGCAAGGACGAACTGGAAAAAGCGATCAAGGAATTTCTGCGCACCGGTAAAGCGGCATTGCCGACCAGGCGCAGCCTCGACCGGTCAGGAGTGAAAGACGTCGACAAGGGGCTAACTCTCGATTTGCGCATCGTCAATTACACGAGCAACAAAACGACGAAGGATTTTATCGTCCGCGAGGCGCAGGAGATGGCGCCCGGCTTGAGGCGCAGGCAGGGGGCGCGCTACCGGCTGAACCGCTGGCGGGAAGAGCAGCTCATGAACGGACGCAGAATCACTTACCGCGATCTGGTCCGCCAATACGTCGAGTTGAATCAAAGCGAAGTGCCGTTCGCGCGCGTCCCTCACGGGCGCTACATCAAGTTCCTTGCCGATTTTTTGAAAGCGGAAGAGGGCGCCACGCACGCACAGGGAAGGAAGGCCTGGGAAAGACTCAAGCGGACGGACATTCCCAGGACGTATGCGGCATGGATAGAGGACGAGAAGGCCCGGCGCAAACTCCGATAGGATATTCAGCATGTCATCCTCGTCTCGTTTTCTGCCGGCCATGCTGCTGGCCATCGGAATCGCTTGCGCCCAGACACCCCACAAGATCGACGATGTGGCGCTGCGCAACGCCGCCAAATCCGGTGAAGAGTGGCTTACCTATGGAATCGATCAGGGGGAGACGCGGTATAGTCCGCTGACGCAGATCGACACGACGAATGTGGGCCGGCTCGGCAAAGCGTGGTCTTCGGATCTCGGGATCGGCGGCGGCAATCAGGAAGCCACGCCGCTCGTCTGGAACGGCACCATCTACAGCATCACCAACTGGAGCGTGGTCTTCGCGCTCGACGCGCGCACGGGCAAGGAGAAGTGGCGCTGGGATCCGGAAGTGAATCAGACAGCGGTGCGGGCGAAGATCTGCTGCGGCGTGGTGCATCGAGGGGTGGCGATTTACAATGGCAGGATCATTGCGCCGATCATCGACGGGCGTCTGGTCGCGCTCGACGCGCTCACCGGCAAGCCGGCGTGGGAAACGCGCGTTGCGTATCCGCAGGATAATTACACGCTCACGATGGCGCCGCGCATCGCAAAGGGCAAAGTCATCATCGGCACGGCGGGTGCCGAGCTTCTCGTGCGCGGGCACTTCGACGCGTATGACGCGGACACAGGCAAGTTCGCGTGGCGCTTTTACACGGTGCCGGGCGATCCGTCGAAGCCGTTCGAGAATCCCGCATTGAAGAAGGCGGCGGCGACATGGTCGGGTGAGTGGTGGAAGCTGGGCGGCGGCGGCACGGTGTGGGACGGTATGGCGTACGATCCCGAGGCCGATTTGTTTTATGTCGGGACAGGCAATGGCGGTCCGTGGCCGGAAGATCTGCGGCAGTCGAAGGGCAAGGACAATTTGTACGTCGCGTCGATACTGGCGGTGAAGCCGGAGACGGGCGAGCTGAAGTGGTATTTCCAGCCGGTGCCCGGCGACTCGTGGGACTTCGACAGCGTGCAGCAACTGCTGCTGGCCGACATCACCGTGAAAGGCAAGCCGCGCAAGGTGATCATGCAGGCGAATAAAGACGGCTTCTATTATGTGCTCGATCGCATCACAGGGCAGTTCATTTCCGGGCAGCCGTTCGCGGAGGTGACGTGGGCGAAGGGGCTCGATGAATCCACAGGGCGCCCGATCGTGAATCAGGAAGCGCATTACGCCAACCAGAGCATCACGATTTCGCCGGGTCCCGGCGGCGCGCACAACTGGGCGCCGATGTCGTTCAATCCGAAGACGGGGCTGGTTTACATTCCGGCGTCGACGAACAGCAGCTCGAACTTCGCGGTCGATCCGAACTTCACGGTGAAGCCGGGACGCTCGAACACGGGTCTTGCGCCGGGCAATGGCGGAGGCGGCGGCGCGAATGCAGCAAATGCCGCGAATGCGGCGAGTGGCGCGGATGCGCCGAAGCGATTGCCACCGCCGCCGATGATTGGTCCGAAGCCGCCGAATGGCGAGCGGAGGGCGCTGGTGGCGTGGGACCCGGCGACGCAGACCGAGCGCTGGCGCGCGTGGGAAGGGGGCAGCATTGGCGGGGGTACGGTGACGACCGCGGGCAACCTCGTGTTTCAGGTGACGCCCGATGGACACCTGCTGGCTTACAGCGCCGACAAGGGCGAGAAGCTGCTCGACGTGAATACCGGGCTGGGAGGCGGGATGGGTCCGCCGATCACGTGGCAGCTCGATGGGAAGCAGTATGTAACGGTGGCGGGGGGAATCGGGAAGGTGGTGCCGAGATACCAGGATGCGCCGCCGATTCCGGGGGCTCCGGCGGCTGCTCCCGCGCCGGCGGCTGCAACGCCAGGGACGAATGTTTCACCGGATCTGGCGAACGCGGCCGCTGCGGCGCCTGCTCCGGCGGGCCCGGCGATCGCGCCGAAGATGCTCACTTTTGTGCTGGATGGCGCGAAGCTGTAGGGGCTTTTCACGTCCGCGACCGGCGCTCCGTCGACTCGGCATCAGCACGGTCGCAGGCCCGGCTTACTTGCCGGTGGGCTGTCTGGACAACGCCTGCGTGCGATTTTCGCGTGCGGCTTCGAGTGACGCATCGAGCCTCAGAGCTTCATCGAACTGCGCGATCGCTTGCGCATATTTTTCCTGCTGCGACAGGAGCTCACCCCAGAGATTATGCAGCGAGGCATCCTTCGGATATGCCGCCACGACCTGCGCCAGATTCTTTTCCGCGTCCGTCAGATCACCGGTTTTCATGAGCGCGAACACAAGGTTATAGCGCGCGTTCACGTTGCCGGAATCCAGACGCAGCGCTTCTTCGAACTGCTGAATCGCCTCGCGCCCGCGCCCCGTTCGCGTGAACGCCGCGCCGAGAAGATTGTGTCCCTGGGATTGCTTCGGGTCAACGCGAACGGCCGTCTCGAACGACGATACGGCGCCCTGCAGATCGAGCCGCGACATTTTGATTTCTCCGAGATCGAGGTGGGCGGCATAATCGTCCGGATATTTTTCGATTCGATGCTGCAGGACAGCTTGCTCGAGTTCGCGGCGGCGATCGCCCCGCCCATGCGGCAGGACCTGCAACCAGAGGTGCCCCATCTCGTCCGTCGCATTGTTGCCGGCCCGCACGCGCTTCGGCGGCATGTTCGGATTGCGTGGATTCGCCGCCGAATTGTCGTAGTGATACCGCAGGGAAATGAGCGTCCCCGCAGGCAGGGAAACGGGCTTGCGGTAACGGTAGACCGCCTGCCAGTTCGGGTCCCAGGCGGGAATCCGGATCAGCCATTCGCGCTTGCCGCCGGGCAGCGTCGCGTAAGCTTCGAGCAGCCTGCCGAGGTAGTGGGCGTGCGGGTAGACAGCGAGGATGTCCGCGTCCATCGGCAGGCGGAAATCATCCGAGACGACGAAATCGCGCGCGCCCGCGGGAATGTCGATGGCTCCATCGTGTTCCAGCTGGACCAGCAACGGAAACTCCGTGGGCGGCTTGTCCGTGAAGTAAAGACCGATCGAGGGCTGGATGATCTCCGGCTTTCCGGAAGGCTGCAGGTGCGCGTTAAGGACCAGGTCGTTGCCCGGCTGCAGGCGCCATGCGAATCCGGCGGGCTCCTGAAACGGCGGGCTTCCGGGCTTCCAGAAAAGAAAGTGGCCGGGCGGATCGAACACGCTGTATTGAATGTTGAGATCCATGCCGGGGAATCCAGCGCCGGGCCTGGGTTCGAGTTTGCGCGCGGAGTTCACGCGATCGACGAGCAGGTTGGCGTGGTGCACGAGGCGTTTGCCGCCAGCGCGGATTTCAATCGCGCGAACGTAGCGCGGTGCGGTAAGCGGCGGCGAGAAAACGAAATTCCAGAAGACGTCGGGCCCGTCGGCCGGGAGCGAAAAAGGCTGCGGAGCTTTGAGGATGAGGTCGGGCTTGCCGAGTTGCCAATCGCCGGCGCCGGGCGCGGTGCTCGCAGCCGGAGCGGGTTCGCCTTCGGGTGCGCCTGCATTCGCCCAGTCCGCAATGGTCCTGATCTCGGTGTCGGTGAGACGATGCGCGTCTTCGAAATCGCCGTAACCGGGCTCGGGCAGCCAGGGAGGCATGAAGCGGCTCTTCGTGACGGCGGCGATTTGCCGCGAGTGCTTCTTCGCATCTTCATACGTCAGAAGAGGGAATGGACCGGACTCACCGGGACGATGACAGGAAGCGCAGTTCACCCGCAGGATCGGCGCGATGTCATGGGTGTAAGTGGGCTTCGTTTGCGACCAGATCGTGAGAGCCGGCACGAGAATGCTCAGGGCTGCTGTAAGCGCAAAGGCCGAAGGTCCGTTGTGCGCGGTCGGTGTGAGCGCACAGGCCGAAGGTCCGTTGTGCGCGGTCGGGAAGATGCTGCGGCGCAACACCTGTAGAATACTCCCCATGCAGCAGGACCGCAGAGATTTCATCCGCTCGATCGCGCTTGCCGCCGCGGGCGGCGCAGTGCTGCGCGGGCAAACGGCGGCCAATCCGATCGGCGATCTGGTCGCCGCCAATCGCATTCTCGCGTCGCATCAGATCTTCGATGCATACGGGCACGTCAGCATGCGCAGCGAAGCGAATCCGCAGCGTTATTTCATGGCAAGGTCGGTGGCGGCCGAGTTGGTGACCGCTGCCGACATTCTCGAATATGATCTCGACAGCAAGGTGGTGGGCGGGCCTTCGCCGACGCCAGCGGTCTTTCTCGAGCGCTTCATCCACGGCGAGATTTACAAGGCGCGTGAGGATGTGAAGGCGGTCGTGCACTGCCATACGCCTTCGCTGATTCCGTTCGGCACGACCGGCGTTCCGTTACGCGCGATGTTCGGGCTTGCGGGATTTCTCGCCGACGGCGTTCCGGTTTTCGACATCCGCAAAGAGTTTGGCGCGACGGACCTGCTGGTGCGCGATCCCGCACGCGGTGCGGCGCTCGCGCGAGCGCTGGGAAACAAGCCGGTGGCAATGATGCGCGGGCATGGCGCGGCGGTGGTCGCGGCGTCGCTGCCGGTAGTTGTGGGCCGATGTATTTACCTCGACATGAATGCGCAGGTCGAGCAGCGCGCCATGGCGCTCGGAGGCAAGATCACTTTTCTGACGCCAGCAGAAGGAAAGCAGTCGGTGGCCGACGATTACAGACGGGCGTGGGAGCTGTGGCGGCGGGAAATTGCCGCTGCCGAACGATAGCCGGCCGCGGATGGTGTCCGCTATTTCGGCTGCGCCGGCGGCGCATCGGAAGGCGCCGCGCTGGATGCCGGTTTATCCGTGAGCGTGCGCCCCTCGGCAGTGGTGACGGAGACGAAAATTCCGCCCGGCTCACCGCTGACCTGCGGATGAAACGCCACGGAGACTTTGTCGCCCGGCTTGAGCAACGAGGACTTCCAGCCCGCGCGAATCAGAACGGCCGGGGACGTCATCTCGACGTTCCATGGCATAACGCCGCCCTTGCCGTCCGGAACTTCCATCTCGATCCACGAGTGCGGGTTGGCCCACTTGAATTGCTTCACCGTGCCGCTGAGCGTGACGGTCTTCGTCCGATCGAAGCCCGCCATGGAGTGATGGGCGCTCGCGGGGATCGCAACAAGCGCCGCGAGGAAAACGAAACAAGCGAAAAATTTAGTCATATAGTGCTACCTCTCCTTATCGGACGTTTACGCTCGAATGGGTGCTGGGCATGTGCTCGTTGAGATCGGGAAGGCACGACGCTTCGGTGATGTCAGTGTCCTCGACGCGATGCCAGCGTTTGGTCATTTTCCACTCGCCTTCCCAGCTTTTCGGATCGGCCAGCGTATAGGCGATCTCGAGCGTGTTGCCGTTATCGATCAGCCGCATGCGCTCGACGATGTGGAGCGCGTCGGTCGCGGGAATGCCCGTGTCGATCCAGTGATGATCGTCGACGAAACCGGTGGTATCGACCACGAGCGTGTCGCCTTCCCAATGCCCGATCGATTCGCCGTTAAAGCTGCGGACGACCAGATCGGGGTCTGTGTGCTTGCGGCCATCCAGATAGATGATGCGCGTGCTGTTCATGAAGCCGCTGATCATGAAGACCGCCGTGGGCGCCTGGACCATCGCAATCGGCCATACGCGCGTCATGATCACGGGCAGTCCGGCGGGCCAGCACTGGCCGATATCGTCATGATAGACCTTGCCTGCTTTGGCAGCTTTCTGGGCGGCGTCGTACTGGACCTGCGCGGCGGGGGTGAGTTTGAAGCCGGGCGGGGGCGAGAAGCGGAAGCCGTTGTTGGGGCCGCCGCCGTGCATCCACGTGCCGGTCAGATCGAACGGCGGCTTCGGACGCGGCTTCGTCAGATTGGCGCGCGCGAGGGCGCCGAGTTGCGGCGGTTCAGCGGCCGTTTGGGCAAAGAGCGCGGCGCCGGATAAGAGGGCCGCGGCGATTAAGAATGGATGTCTCATTTGTCGTGCACCTGCATTCGTACCACGCCGTTCTCATCGATGTATTCGCGGTTGTTGTCGCACACGAACTCGACCATTTCGTAGCCGGGCATGCGCTTGTAGGCGAGCGTATAGGTTACCGGCTTTTCCAGCACGACGGGATCATCGATCGTGATTTGGTCGTGCAGATAGTCGGGAGCCGGCATGGTGATTCGCTCGGTGACGTGCATCTGATCGCTGTGCGGCATGCCGCGGTAACCTGCGACCGAAGGCTTGATTCCGATTGTGTCGACGACGAGAGTGTCGCCATCCCAGCGGCCAACCGAACGGCCGTAGTAGCCCGGCGCGACATCGTCGATTTTGGCCTGCGGGACGCCGAGATAGACGCGCCGAACTTCGCTGAACGCTTCCGAGATGATCGTCAACTGCTGCGCGGTCTGGATGAACTCAACGGGATAAATCGCGACCGACATCATGGTCGGGACGCCGTAGGGAACGCACTGCGCGGATTTGGTGGCGAGTTGTTCCCCGCGCTTGCTGGCGTCGGCCTCGACCGCGCGGCGGGCTTCATACGGCTTTGCGTATTCCGGCTTCAGGTTGATCGCGCCAGGCGGCGACGGGGCGAGCTTCGGGTCAGCGCCGCGTCCGCCGCGATAGACGGCCCAGACACCGGTGAAGTCCGGCGTGGCGGCGGACAAAGACACCGCCGCGAGTAACAGGATGCTCAGGCGTGGAATCATTGCGGATTCTGGGCGGGGCCATTGCCCAAAGCGCGGCCGTCGGGCAGGGTGGCGGTGACAAGAAAGCCTCCTGCTTTGCCGTTCTTAAGTGGATTGATGATGAGGGTGGTTTTGTCGCCCTTCTTCAGGCTGCGGAACTTCCAGCCGCTTTGCATGATAATGCTGGGGCTGCCCATCTCGATGCTCCAGTGCTTGATCGCGCCGGGGGGTCCCTGGTCATCCGGCACGTCGATTTCGATGTAGGAGTGGGGGTTGGTCCACTCGAACGATGTGACGGAGCCGATGAGCGTGATGCGCTTCGACATGTCGAACATCGTGAAGGAGTGGTGGGCGAGGAGCGGCACCGCGAGCACGATGGAGAGCGCGAATCGGAACGTTTTCGACAAGATCATGCGGCAGCCGGCTCCGGGACAGGATTGAGATCGCTGTTCATAATATTGGATTGCTGGCGTCAAGACAAGGGGCGGGGGCAATCTGATAGATCAGCGGGGCGGTCGCCTGTCCGGGGCCGATATGCCTGAGCACCAGATCAGGCTATCCTTGTCCCCTTCTGTCTCGGCTCAGGAGGATTAAGCTCGAAGCGTTCTGGCCGTCCGGTCTGGCCTTGGTTTTGCCGCGGAAGTTCCGGTAATCTGGTTCCGAACGAGGAGTTCTCATGAATCGGTTCAGGTTTGGATCGATGGCCCTAGCCAGTGCGCTGCTGGCTCCGGCCGTTAGCCACGCACAAATCTCCTGCACGCGCGAAGGACTGAAGGCCGCGGCCGATCTCTCCATTGCCGCGCAAGCCCACGGCTACGAGAGGCTCACGCAAGAGTACACAACCGGATCGGGTATCGCGGCAGGCGGCTTCCTTGTCGGTCTGCCTGTATCGCGACGGATGAGTTACGTGGAGAACTTCGATACGTCCAGCCGCAGCCGCCTGATTGACAAGCCGTTGAAGATCGACCGGCATCTCAGCCTGCTGGACACTGCGCGGTGCGAGACATACACAGAAGGGCTGGTTTCCGACAAGGCCGACCCGTATGCGTTAGGCACGCGGCTCCACCTGGGAAACGCGCGGGTTACCGAAATGGAAACGATGTGGAGCGCTCCCGGTTACCGAGGGTTTGACATTGACGGTTATCTCAGGAACTCGTCCGCCGAGGATTGGGGCGCCATCCCTGCAGCCGGGCGGGACACGCGCGCGACGCTGGAGTCCGCCGCGAACGCTTACCTGGATGCGCTGCTGGCAGGAAAGGCGGACGTGATGCCGTGGGGCTTCCCCTGCGATCGCACCGCGGCGGATGGTTCGTGCCAGGCCGGTGTGCCAGCGGGCACTGTGAACATCTCTAACCGGCACTTCGTGGTTGACGAGACG
Organism: Bryobacteraceae bacterium; assembly: GCA_035552355.1. GTDB lineage: Bacteria > Acidobacteriota > Terriglobia > Bryobacterales > Bryobacteraceae > BOG-234. The sequence goes on from DASZLP010000249.1 coordinate 9,244, forward strand.
ATTGGAGCCGTGGCGGTATTGTGCACGTTCGGCGTTGCTCCGGTCAGCGGCCGTATTCGAACGCCGGATGCTCACCTGTTTCGCGTGGAGAACGGAAAGGTGCGTTTCGTCCATGCGGTGACGCATTTTCCGGACGCGGCAGACGGCAGCGCGATCAGCGACCAGGCAAAAGCCCCGGCGCCCGTCAAGGGACCTGCGCCGCAGAATTAGAATGGCCCCGCGTTTCCTCGGATGACCTGGGGGCTAAAGCGTTTTGAAATGCTTGCTGAGCTTGAGGCCCTGCCGCTGATACGACGACCCGATCCCTTCGCCGTAAAGCACTCGCGGGCGCTCCAGAAGCTTTTCGAAAATCAGACTGGCCACCACTTGGCCATCTTCCATGATGAACGGCACTTCGTGCGATCGAACCTCGAGCACCGCGCGCGTTCCATTGATGTCTCCCGTGCCGTAGCCGAAGCCTGGGTCGAAGAATCCGGCATAGTGAATCCGAAACTCACCAATCGTGGCGTCGAACGGCACCATCTCGGCAGCGTACTGCGCGGGTATGCGCACGCGCTCCCGCGACGCCAGAATGTAGAAATCTTCCGGGTCGAGAATCAGGGTGCGGGTTGCGGTGGCATGGATCGGATCCCAGAACTCTTCGGGCTCGTAATGCTGGATGCGCGCAAGATCGATCAGCGGAGCATGCTTGCGGGCGCGGTATCCGATCACGCCGGAGTTCTCGCCGGCGAGGTCCACCGAAAGCCGCAGCCCGTTGCGGATGTGCGCTTCGCCGCGCTTTTCATCCGCGAGATAAACCAGCGGCTCCTCGCTCTCGAGCTCCCGGAGCATCGCGTCCGACGGCGCGTAGTCGCCCTGGAACAGGCGCAGTTGTGACAGCCGGTCGCCCTCGCGGACGACCACGCTGAACGTCCGCGGCACTACTTCGGCGAAGAGGCGCCCATGGTATCCGGAAGGAACGATCTCGAACTGACTGCCTTCATCGGTGATCAGGCGCGTGAAGATATCCAGCCGCCCGGTTGAGCTCTTCGGATTCGCCTTGCCGGAAATCTCCGGCGGCAGCGCCAGCTCTTCCTGCAGCGGGATTATATAGACGCAACCCTTCTCGAGCACCGCCGGCCGCTTCAGATCGATCGTGTGCAAACGGTATTGATCGAGCTTGCTGGTAATGGTCGCGCCGCCGCCTGCGAGGAAACTGGCGCGTACGCGAAACGCTTCCGAGCCGAGGCGGAGATCGACCGACGATGGCTGGATCTGATCGGCCTCGATCGCTTGCCGCGCGCGGATCTGACCGCCGGCGGTCATCTTTTCGAGCATTTGCGAGGGCAGTACGCCCCGCGGGATTTCTTTCTCCGTTGGCATCGGGCGAACCGACTATGATGTCACGCTCGTTTAACAGGAGACGGCGGCCGAAACCGCCTGCTCCGTTTTTGTATCGCGCACAACGGACCTTCGGCCTCTGCGCTCCACCTGATTCCGCCGGCCGATTCAAAGCCGACCACAATGACGTGCGGAATGGCACGGAGCTGTCGGGCAAATCTTTCCGCGCGGGCAATATCGAGAGGGTCTCCACAACAATGTCTGCAGCAAGCGGGAACGCTTACGCACAGGAAGACAAAAACATGAATCAATCGAATAGTGCCGGCGGGTTCGCCCGCCGTTTTGTGTGGGGAATCGCGCTGGCATTGCTGCTGGGCTCAACTGCGCTGGTGGTAAGAGCCTTCAATCCGCAACCGGACCCTCCGGGCTTTTATGCGCTGGTGGGCATGAATCCGTTTGAGACAGTGCGGCTGCATGTGGTGAATATCGGGGGCACCAATGGGGCTCCGCCCGATCCTTGCCGCGTCAACATGGGCTTCGTCAACCTGGCCGGCCAGACCGTGAAAAGCGTGGCGACAACTCTCGGTCCGGGGCAAGGAGCTTCGATCGACGTGACTTTCAATGAAGTGGCGCAGCCAGGTCTTTTCGCATCCAATCGCGTTGCGGTGCGGCCGGTGTTCTACACAGTGCCGCCGGATCCGTGCTTTGCGGCTTCGTCCGCGGAGGTGTTCGAAACAGCGACAGGGCAGAGCCGTATCTATGCAATTCCGTCGCTGCAATACCCCACGCCTGCGGCGGTGGCTACGAATGCGACGCCGCAATAGGAATTCCGGAGAAGGAAAGCATCTTTATGCAGTGCGCAATGCAATACATCAGAAGTCCCGCCTTTCAATCACCTTGACCGATGCCACAATCAACAACGCCGCGACCGTCATGTACGCCGCGGCGTGGGCCCACGGTATCGGTCCGGCGAGCATGTTTCCCGATCCCATATAGTCGTGCCCATTCATGAAATCCATCGGATTCATGAACGCCAGCTCTCTTGGCGCGGTCCCGCATACCAGCACGAATCCCGCGCTGATCATCGGAGCCGTATACGTGCCTTCGACCAGCGACGAAATCAGCAGCGACATACCCGCATACACGGCGCCTCCGCCGGCCAGCAGTACGGCATAAAACAGCACCTGGCTGACGGAGAGAGCCGGCGCCGAGAAATACGCCGTCGCATACATCGCCGCCCACGGCACCGCGATCAGCAGCGCCGCCTCGATCAGCCCGGCCGAGATCCGCACGCTCATCAGACGCGCGCGGCTTACCGGCAGGGCGAGTGTGAATGGCGCCGAGCCATTGGTTTTTTCCTGCAACAGCCCGCCCATCATCAGCAGGGTGACCGCCACTACCCACGCCAACTGCAATAGCTGTTGTCCGGAGCGCAGAACGAAGTAGTAGTAAGCGACGCCGCTCAGGCTCCATGCCGGCGCGCCGCGCATCCCGTAATACACCCGAAGAACGCACAAGGCCGTGATGCCGAGAAGAGAAATCAGAAATCGCGTGCGGCTTTCGAGCCACACTTTGTACCAGAGCATGTACCAGAGCATTCAGTTCTCCGCAATCGAATCCGGCTCGATTGTCTGCAGAAAGATCTCCCGCAGCCCGACCGGCGTCACGTCGATGGTGCTCGCGCCGGACTCGCGCGCCCGCGCCACGATCGCATCTACGTTGCCGCTCGCCACCACGCTCATCTGCTGCCCGCGCGTGCGCAGCCGCTCGACGCCGCGCATGGTGAAATCGTGTGGCTGAGGGCCGCCGGGCAGCACTGCGTCTACTCGCCGCCACGATGTGCGCAATTCGTCGAGCGAGGCATCCATCGCCAGACGCCCCTGGTGAATGATGCAGATCTGATCCGAGATGCGTTCCACTTCCTCAATCTGATGGGAGGAAAAGAACACGCTCGTGCCCTCGGCGCACTGCGCCACCAGCGCTTCGAGCAACTGCTCGACGCCGCGGGGGTCCAGCCCCTCGCTCGGTTCGTCGAGAATCAGCAGCGCCGGACGACGCGCGATCGCCAGCAGCAGCGCCAGCTTCGTGCGCATGCCTTTCGACAGATGCCGCACCTTTCGCTTTGCCGGCAATTCATAGCGCCGCAGCAGCGCGCTCGCCAGGTCCTCGCGCCAACCGGGGAAGAATCCACTGGTGAAGCGAACCATCTGCTCGACGGTCATGTAGTTGTAGAGGCGCTTATCCTCGCTGACGTAGGCGACGTCGGCCCGCAGCGCCACGCTCTGCGCCGGATCGTCGATGCTTCGTCCCAGCACAGTGCCGGTGCCCTCCGTCGGCCGGATCATTCCCAGCAGCATCCGGATCGTCGTGCTCTTGCCCGCGCCATTGAGACCGAGGAACGCGGTGATGCGGCCGGGTGTCACCGACAGGTTCAGGTTCCGGACGGCATGACTCCGGCCGTAGAGCTTGCTGAGTCCCGCCGTTTCGATGACCGCGGCGCTCATCGTTTCCTCGTTGCAGCGGCGGCCCGCAGCAGCCCCGCTTCGAATAATCGCCGGATCTCGTCGTCGAGGAGCCCATCGTCCCGAAGCTCGTCGATCAGCTCATCCACGCGCTCGCGCGCCGCCTGCACCCGGTCGCCCAGCCGCCGCGCCCGCCGGCTGACGCACACGAACGCGCCCGCGCCATGATGCATCGCGATCAGCCCTTCATGCTCGAGCTCCGTATACGCTTTGGTGACCGTGCCCGGACTGACCACCAGTTCCTCGGCCAGCGTGCGAATGCTGGGAAGCTGATCGCCATCGTTCAGCGCGCCGCTCTCGATGGCGTGACGGATCTGCTGCATTAACTGCAGGTATCGGGGTTGTCCCGCGGAATCGGTAAGTCGAAAAAGCATGATGGCGACACTGTACTTGTGTTCTGATACAGTGTAGCGCCATTTTCAGTGCTGTCAAGCCGCAATCCCGGGGTGTGCAACCCAGGATGTGCAACCCAGGGTGCTGGCGGTCATTGCCCGCGGCGCGCCTCCGGTGTCGCCGAACGGCATCGATGTGGCAGACGCGTACTCGTGCAGGCGCCGGGTCGTCGTCGCATCGGGTCGTCCGGATATCGCGCCAGCGTGAGACCCCATGACCAGGAGCGGCGCTCGGTCTGGAGCCGTCTCCCACCTGCCTTCCGGCGGCCTGGTTTCGCTAATGTCGTGACGGAGCGGCCGTTTTCCAGGTGGTTTCGAGGCCCCGCAGGACACGATCCTGTTCGGTGTCCCGGAATTCCATGATTGCGACAGCAGGATCTTCCAGCGATTCGAAGGTTCCGACTGGCACGCGCCTTCTGAGTCCGGCCTGTTTCTCGAACCTCCGTACTGAGGAGTTGAAGATCGCGACAAGCGGATGCGGGGTTCCGTCTACGACTACCGATTCCAATTTAAAGCCGACCGTAAACCAGGGCGGCGCGGCGTAGAAATGTTCCAGTTTGACAATTCGCGCGAGAATCCCGGAGCCCTCCGGGATCACGACTCTGTTAGTGCTGTCTCTGATGGCTTTGCTGAGCTTTCCTCTGACCCGATCCCCCGTCGAAGCAGCCGACAGATCTACGGCGTCGGTAAAGGTCACAATAAACGGACTCCCCTCCGGCAGCGTCAGCGCCGCGGAAGCCGAAGCCTTGCCAGGTGCAGCCGCGATTGCCACTGGCGACTCGTCGGACTCGTCGAACGACAGCTTCGATTCCCCCCTGAACTCGTGGCAGGCCGAATAGGCGGTGCGATTGTGCCATTCGTCGCCGTTCGTGTCGACAATCTCCAATTGGACTTCCCGAGGCAGCAGAAAATCCAGGTCGTTGAGATGCACCCGGTTGTAGTCGAGTGTGGTGGCCGCCTCGCAGGAACCGACGTCCGCAGGAAGTTGCGTGGTCCGGACCTCAAGCCGTACGAGGTCGCTCTTTACCGGGTCGACGAGAAAGGTTCCTCCGTACGCGGTGATGATGCGTGACTGTCCGTTACCAAAAACGTACGTGCTCTTCCCGCGCGAAACCTGGAAACCGAACTCCAGCAGAGTGCGGCCGTCGATGACGACATCGCCGTTATACGAAATATCAGCGGCCGTGCCGCCGAAGACCGCGGCGAGGAACCCCGCATAGCTGCCGGTCGAAGCGACTCCGTCACGGACGAGTTGGAACAGACCGCGATCGTCGAAACGATCTTCGCCGACCCACGAATAGATCTCGCGGGAGGAGTCCCCGATGGCAACATCGAAGCGAAGGCGATCCGATTCCGCCAGACGGGGTTGCAGGCGCCCTTTCGCTTTTTCAGCGAGCAGATCGTCGCAGGATGGCGAACCTCTCATGCCTGTCAACTGATATTTCGCACGCTCCGTATTCAGAGTGCACATGTATCTCGGGAGGCGGCCGATGGTCTCCATAACGCGGCTGCGGACACGGAGAAGGATTTCCGCCGGATCGTCGGGCCCGGCTTGTGCCCACCCAGCTATTGGGAGTGTGATGATGCCGGCCGCGAACAGCAACGGCTTCCACATGCCCACCAGAATATCGTTTTTTCGCGCCGGAGAAGCGCGCTCTGCCGGTGGCGCCAGTGCCGCGTCCTCGCCGGATTGGCTCGACGGTCGCGACGCGGATAACTCAGACCGTTCGCGCGAGACTGGCCTTCCCAGGCCGCAGCGCGTTCCGCATCATCTTAATGCCCGTGTCGTTGGTCGCCGTCAGAATCGATTCCGGATGGAACTGCACCGCTTCGATCGGCAGCTCCCGGTGGCGCACGCCCATGATCGTGCCGTCGTCGGTCCGCGCCGTCACTTCGAGACACGCCGGCAGCTTTTCGGGAATCGCATACAGCGAGTGGTAGCGCCCCACTTCGATATCTTCCGGCAGGCCTTCGAACACACCGAGGCCGCGATGCCGCACGGCCGATGGCTTCCCATGCATCGGATACGGCAGAACGCCGAGCTCGCCCCCGAACGCTTCGACAATTCCCTGCAGGCCGAGGCAAACGCCGAAAATGGGAGTGCCTGCCTTCGTCGCATGCTTCACGAGTTCCGCCACGCCGAAATCCTCCGGACGGCCCGGGCCCGGGGAGATCAGAATCATGTCCGGCTTCACCGCGTCGAGCACTTCAAAGGGCGTGCCCGCGCGCCAGGTCACTACTTCCGCGCCCGTCTGTCGCGCGTAATTCGCGAGAGTGTGGATGAAGCAGTCGTCGTTGTCGACCAGCAGCAGCTTCATCTTCGTCGGCTCGGTCTCCTGCACTTCAGCCATCGTGTTCTCCGGCGGGCCAAGCAGCCGGAAGAAGCCGGTCGCCTTCACGCGCGTTTCCTGCTCCTCCGAGGCGGCAACGGAATCGTAGAGAATCGTTGCGCCGGCCGGATACGTCGCATAGCCGTCGCGCAGATAGGTTGTCCGAATCAGAATCCCCGTGTTGATATCGCCGTTGAGCGACAGCAGCCCGACCGCGCCCCCGTACCACCGGCGCTCCGTCTTTTCCAGCGCTTCGATCGCGACCGCCGCGGCTTTCTTCGGCGCGCCCACCAGCGTGACCGCCCACATGTGGCTGAGAAACGCGTCGATCGAATCGAAGCCTTCCCGCAGAAATCCCTCGACGTGATCGACCGTATGGAACAAGCCCGCATATGCCTCGATCAGCCGCCGCCCGATCACTTTCACGCTGCCCGGCTCGCACACCCGGCTCTTATCGTTGCGGTCGACGTCCGTGCACATGGTCAGCTCGGACTCTTCCTTCGCCGACGCGAGCAGCGCCCGGATGTTCTTCTCATCCTGCATCGGATCGCCGGTGCGCTTCGCTGTTCCGGAGATTGGGCAGGTCTCCACGCGCTCGCCTTCCACACGCACGAACATCTCCGGCGACGCGCCCACCAACTGCTCGTCGCCGAACTGAATCAGAAACTCATACGGGCTCGGATTCGCCCGCTGCATACGTGAGAAGAGCTCCGAGGCTTTCCCCGAATACGGCGTCTTAAAAACCTGCGAGAGGATGACTTCGTAGTAATCGCCGCGCCGCATGCCTTCGCGGACGATCTCCACGTTCGCCATGTACTCTTCCGGCGTCTGATTGGACGCGATCGGACCCGGCTCGCGCCTGGGCGGCGGCGGGATCTTTTCGGCGGTCCGTTCGATTCCGCGCGTCGAGACACCCTCGAAATCGAATTCCCAGGTGTAGCGCTCGATCTGCTCCCGCTTGCGATCCATGTAGATCGCGTCGTCGCAGAGAAACAGTTGCAGGTCTTTGCGGCTCTCGCGCGGCAGGCGCAGCGGGATGGGCTCGAACTGAAACAGGAGGTCGTAGCCGAAGGCCCCGGCGAAAGCGAGCTTGTCGTCGTGCTCGCTGCGAAACTCCCGCGTGAGCGCGCGCAGAATCGAAAACACGGAAGGCTGCCGGCTGCGGTCTTCTTCCGCGAACAGCTTAGGCATCGGCTTCAGACGGCCGTGCAGCGTGCCGTTTTCCTCGCGAAAGTCGTCCCAGTGAGGATGGTCCCGCAGCACGGCGGCGAGCATCCGGTTGACCGCCGCGCCGCGTTCATTGAGCGGACGGAACGTCACATCGCGCTGGAAACTTACCAGCTCGAGTGGCGGCCGCACCGAAACGATGTCCCAGCGCGAATAGCGCCCTGGATATTCGTAGCCGGACGACAGGTAAATTCCCCGATGCGCGTCCAGTTCGCGCAGGAAACGGCCGAAACCGCGGCGGTACGGCAACTTCGAGGTCACACGGGATACAGAAATCCCATGCGCTGTTTGATAACGTACTTCCCGCATGTTGTGTGGTGCTGGTACCAGTATCCCACCGGGGATAGACGGTTCATTTCCAGCGCGTGATACGCTTGATGCTGTAATCCCCAAAAGGTATGTATAAGGCCTTCTTCGGTTTAAACAGCACCCCGTTCAATCTCAGCCCCGATCCCTCGTTTTTGTACAGGAGCGCACAGCACGAGGAAGCCTTGGCGAGCCTTATCTACGGTGTGCAGAGCCGCAAGGGCTTTATCGTACTTACGGGAGAAGTCGGCACGGGCAAAACGACGATGCTCGAGTGTCTGCGGGATCATCTCACGGCGCATCACACGCCGTTTGGATTTCTGTTCAACTCGCGCCTGACGGTGGATCAGTTCTTCGAGATGATGGCGTACGATTTCGATCTGCAGTGCGCGCGGACTTCGAAGACGGAAGTGCTGTTCGCCATGAACCACATGCTGATCCAGCGCGTGAATCAGAACCAGACGACCGTGCTTATCGTGGACGAAGCCCAGAATCTCGAATGGGATGTTCTCGAGGAGATCCGGCTGCTCGGCAATCTCGAAACGCGCCGCGGCAAGATGCTGCAGATCATCCTTTCGGGCCAGCCGGAGCTCGACAGCAAACTGGAGCAGAGCGAATACCGCCAACTGAAACAGCGGATCGCGTTGCGCTGCCATCTGCGTCCGTTCACCGCGACGGAGACGGCGCAATACATCGCTTCACGCCTCGCGCGCGCCGGCATGCGCGAACAGACGGTATTCCCGCCGGATGTGCTTGCCGAAATTCAGCGTCGCACGCAGGGCATCCCGCGTCTGATCAATTCGGTCTGCGACAACCTGCTGCTGACGTCATTCGCGATGGAGAGCAGGATCGCGAGCGTCGAAATGCTGGATGAAGTTTCGCGCGACCTGCATCTGGAATGGCCGGGCGGGAATCGCATTTGGTCCGGGGTCGCGACGACGGCCCTGCATGAACCACGCCTGTAGCTGTTGTTGCCCGCCCGCCGGTGGTATTCTCGTTTCCAGCCATGAAGCCGAAATCACTCCTGACCATTGCCATGCTCTTTTCGGTGGCGATCGTCGTGTCCGGGCAGCAGTCAAATGGAGCCGGAGTCTTTACCTCGGCGCAGGCTGACACAGGACGCGCGGTGTACGAGAAAACCTGCGGCAGATGCCACACTCTCACATTGATGGGGCGGCAGGGTAAACCGGAGGAACGTCCAGCGGTCGCTTCCCTCTCCGCGGCGGATCAGAAGTTCATCGGCAACTACAACGGCCGCGTCCCTCCGCTCGCCGGTGCGGCGTTCCTCGATCGTTGGGGTTCGAAGACCGCGGCCCAGCTTGTGGCACGTTTCCAGGAGGCAAAATTCTCGTTTGACGAGGCCGGCCTCACAGATGACGAGCGCATCGTCGACATTACCGCTTATGTCCTGCAGGTAAACGGAGCCAAGGCAGGAAGTGAGCGCCTGACTCGAACGACCGGCGCGACAGTGAGTTCCGTGGCTTTGAATTCCGGGGTCTTACCGGTTCGATAGGCGACCGCCGAATCAGACGTTCATAATCTCGAAGCACCGCTCGAGGCTCTTCACCGAATCGTTCCCCTTGGCCGGCCGCCATTCATGGGCCACAAATCCGGTGTACCCGGTGTCGGCTATGGCGTTGGCGATGAAGCGGAAGTTGAGTTCCTGTTTGTCGTCGATTTCTTCGCGGCTGGGCACCCCCGCGACGTGGAAGTGGCAGATCCGGTCGATGTTCTCACGCAGCGTACGCACAATGTCGCCATCCATGATCTGCACGTGGTAGATGTCATAGAGAATCTTCACGCGCGGGGAATTGACGCGCTGGCACACATCCAGCCCCCATGCTACGTGATTGAAGGCCTGATCGGTGCGCTGGTCCGCGGCGACTTTGGAGTTGGTAATTTCCATGCAAACGTTGACATTCTTTTGCTCGGCATAGCCCTTCACGCGGCTCAGTATCGCGACCGCGTTATCGGCGGCTTCCGTGCGAGACATGCCCCGCAGTTCGCCGGGGATCCCAATGAGAACCGAGCATCCAACGCGCGCGCACGTGTCGATGCCGGCATGCGTGGCATCTTCAATCTTGTCGTGGATTTCCTTGCGGATCAACCCATTCTGGAAACTCGTTCCCGTGCCGGTCATCATGGCCGGCGCGAGGCCGTTTTGCGTCAGGATCGGCACCTGCTTTTCGGTCGGAAGATCCACGCCCTTGAATCCGATGCGCGCGAGAATCCTGCACCTCTCCTCGAACGAGGCCGTCGAGCCCGTCCAGACAGAGGCCATTACACTTTGCTTGAGGCGTCCGCGGGAAGGCGCCGGAGTTTGCGCCGACAGCTTCCCGGCAGTTCCCGTAATCAAGGGCGCCGCCGCCAGGCTCGTTAAGAATGTTCTTCGTTCCATCGCCGCAAAATATATCATGCGGAAACCCCCGCAGGGCGGGGCATCGTCTTTTGTGGGGCGCCGAGTCACCTGCCAAGGGCTCACGCCGGCGTTTTACAACCTGCGATTTGGCTCTACCGACAGCACTCAACGAGCCTGCCGGTCCAACTCCCGATAAAGTGCAATCAGCTCTTCCACGCTCAATTGCTCGGCTCGGCGGGAGAGTTCCGGATGCGCTCCGTACAACGCACGCAGATTGTTCGCAAGGGTTTTCCGCTTCTGACGGAAGCAGGCTGACGCGAAGGCCAGAAAGCCCTCGACGTCGGCCACCGCGATCTCACTGCGCGGCGTCAACCGGATGACGGCAGATTCCACTTTCGGCGGAGGACGGAACGCGCCCGGCGGGACCGTGAATAGGTATTCCGTCTCCGCGAGGAGCTGACATTCGACGGAGAAGTATCCGTAATCCCGGCTGCCGGGTTTCGCAGTAATGCGGGCGGCGACTTCCTTTTGAATCAGAAAGACCGCGCGACTTAACGCCGCCGGCGCCCGCAGATACTTCGAAATGATCGGCGTCGCGACGTAGTAGGGCAAGTTGCCG
>DASZLP010000250.1:0-5154 GCA_035552355.1 Bryobacteraceae bacterium
TCGTTGACGCCATTTTCATAAACATCCTGGACGACGCCGATTACTTCCTGCCATGGCAGAGACGACGCTTCGCGAATCCGCTTGCCGATGGCCGCCGACGGCGTGCCCCACAGCTCACGGGCGAGGCCTTCGGAGACAAGTGCGACAGGTCTGAGGCCGTAGACCTCGGACCACGTCAGATCGCGGCCGGCGACGAGGCGCGTTCCGGCGGTATGGAAGAAATCCGGCGAGACATACTTGTACCACCGCAGCGGCGGAATTTCGTCTGCGCGATAAGTCTTGTCGGCTGCAAGGATCTGGTCCCACCTGGGTTCGATCCCTTCCATCGCCATGGCGTCGGCGAACCCCGCCGAGGATACGCCTGGAATCGCCTTCAGCTTGTCGAGAATCGCGTTTTGCGTACGGATCACGCGCTCGGGTTCGGGAATCAACAAATCCGGAATCGCAACCCGCAGGATCTGAAGATGCCGCGCGTCCGTGAAACCCGGCTCCACGGTTTGGAGCGCGCGAAACGTGCGAATCATCAGCCCCGCGCATATCAGCAGCACCAGAGCCATCGCTACCTGCGAGATCACCAGCACGTTGCGCGCGCGGTGGCGCTCCCGGCTCGCGCTCGAGGTCCGCGTCGTGCCATGAAGAGCCCCGAAAACACGCGATCCTGCATATTTCAGTGCGGGGAAAAGACCAAGCAGAAATCCCGCCGCGATTGACAGGAGAGCGGCGAATACGATCCCCCGGCCGCCAAGGAAGATCTCGCCGAGGCGCGGCAGGTTCCGGGGGCCGAGAGCCACCAGAAAGCGAACGCCGGCCCACGCGATGGCCGCGCCCAGGATACCGCCCAGCACGCCGAGCATTACACTCTCAACGAGGAGCTCTCGCACGATGCGACGCCGGCCGGCGCCCAGCGAAGCGCGAATCGCGAGTTCCTGCTGCCGCGCCTCCGCGCGAACCAGCAACAGGTTCGTCACGCTCGAGCAGGCGACAAGCATCACTAATCCGATCGTTCCCATTACTGCCCACAGCAGATCGCCCGCGCTTCCAATCACATCCTGCTTCAGCGGCCGGATGGCGGGCGTGATCTTCCAGGTCTCGTAGATTTTGCCTGTAGTGCCGGGGCCGTTGGTCCATGAATTCATCCAGATCGGCAGCATGCGCTCGAGGTCGGCGTCGGCCTGCGCGATCGTGACGCCAGGCTTGAGGCGCGCGATACCGTGGAGGTCGAAGCCGGCCAGCTGGACTTTGGCGCGGTCGAAGGGCAGCGGCACGATCACATCGGCATCAGTATCGGCCAGGCGAAATCCTCTCGGCATGACGCCGGCGATTTCGCGCGACTGCGCGTCCACGATGATGTCGCGCCCGACCGCTGACCGGTCGCCGCCGAAGCGCCGCTGCCAGTATCCCCAACTAAGCATCACAATCTGGCGGGCGTTCGGCCGGTAATCCGCCTTCGTAAACCAATGGCCGGCAGCGGGCTGGACGCCCAGCGCCTGCAGCACTCCATCGGTTACAGCAATCGTGCGCACCTGCTCCGGCTCGAAGCTGCCGGTCACATTGGCCGTACCGTCCGTCCAGGCACCCATCGACTGGAACACGCGATTGTGGTCGGAATATGTGAAGTACATCGACGCCGAGAGCCGCAGGCCATCGGTCAGGCTGGCCAGCCCCGCGGCGCCCGGCGCCATTTGTCTCACCGCTACCAGTTCATCCGGTCGCGGATATGCAAGCGGCCGCAGCAGCACGCAGTCGACTACGGTAAAGACTGCGGTATTCGCGCCGATGCCGATGGCGAGCGTCAGCAGAACCGCCGCCGTGAATCCCCTGTTGCGCCCGAGCACGCGCAGGCCGTATCGCAAATCCCGGACCACCGAATCCAGAAAGCCGATCGTGTTCATTTGGTAGATCCGTTCCTTGTGGAGAGTGGCGTTACCGAAGCGCTGGCGTGCCGCGCACGCGGCCTCTGCCGGTGGCATGCCACGGGCGATGTTTTCATCGGTGGCGATTTCGATGTGGGAGGCGAGCTCGTCCGCCCAATCCTCGTTTAATTTGCCTCGGTGGAAGTAATGGGTCCATCCCATAAGCGCGCTCGACCTAAGCAGTTTTCATCACGAGCTGGATGGCGCGGATCATTTTGTTGAACGCCTCCGACTCCTGGCCGAGTTGCTCGCGGCCTTTGGGCGTCAGCCGATAGAAGCGCGCCCGGCGGTTCGTGTCCGTGATTCCCCATTCGGCCTTCAGCCAGCCCTTGTTCAGCATCCGGCTGAGCGCGGGATAGAGCGAGCCGTCTTCAATCTCCAGATCGCCCTTCGACCAGTCGAGGATGCGGCGCGCGATCGCGTAGCCGTGCAAAGGGCCATGGCTGAGGGTCTGGAGAATCATCATGTAAAGCGTGCCCGGAAGGAGATCCTGATTAAGACTGTCGCCCATGTCCCGAATACCTTTCTGGACTATATATAGTGCGTCTAGGTGAGATTGTCAAGAGGCTTTCTCCGCGCCCTCGGCATCTCTGCGTTGGAGGGGCAGTGTCTTTAACGCAGAGGCGCAGAGGGCGCGGAGAACTGTCAGGACACCTCGCGATTGAGATATAACGGTGTTCAGTCAAATGAAAAAAACTGCGCTGCTCGCCCTCACGTTCGCCACCGCCGGACTGGCCCAGGTTAAAAATTACGTGCCGGTCACCAAAGAAATGCTGCTGAATCCGAGCCCCAACGACTGGCTCATGTACAGCCGCACCTACGACGCGCAGCGCTTCAGTCCGCTCAGGGAAATCAACCGTACCAACGTCAACCAGCTCCGCATGACGTGGACGCGCGGCATGGGCGCCGGCAACACCGAGACCATCCCGATCGTGCATAACGGCGTGATGTACGTCGTCGAGCCCGGGGCGATCGTGCAGGCGCTCGACGCGACCAACGGCGATCTGCTCTGGGAGTACAAACGGAAGATTCCCGCGGCGCAAGCCTCGGGCGGACGCACCAAGGCGCTCGCGATCTATCAGGACATCGTGCTCTACACCGCTCCGGACGGATTCGTCGTCGGGCTCGACGCACGCACCGGCGAACAGCGCTGGCAGACGTCGAGCGGCCCGGGCGCGAATACTTCGGGACCGATCGTGGTCGAAGGCAACGTGATCTCCGGACGCGGCTGCGGCAAGACGCGCGACACCTGCTTCATCGCGGCCATGGACGCGCTCACCGGCAAAGATGTCTGGAAGTTTTACAACGTGCCGGCGCCGGGCGAGCCGGGATCGGAAACCTGGGGAACGCCTTTCAAGGACACGAACCTCGCTTCCACATGGGGATTGCCCGGAACCTACGACCCTGTCCGCAAACAGCTCTATTGGGGCATCGCCAACGCCATGCCGAACACGCGCATCGAACGTCATGGCAGTCCTGACGGCACTTCGAAGACCGCGCCGGCCGATCTCTACAGCAACTCGACAATCTCGCTCGACCCCGCGACGGGCAAGCTCAACTGGTATTACCAGCACCTGCCGGGCGACGACTGGGATCAGGACTACACACACGAGCGCACGCTGGTTCGCACGAAGTTCAATCCGGATCCGAAGTTCGTCAAGTGGATCAACCCGGATGTGAAACGCGGTGAAGAGCGAGACATGGCGGTGATGGTGGGCGAAGGCGGCGGCATCTTCGCGCTCGATCGCGGCAACGGGCAGTTTCTGTGGGCGACGCCATTTCCGTACGACGATCCGGCATTCCTGATCAGGAACATCGACGTTAAGACCGGCAAGACGGAGATCAACTATGATCTCGTCAATAAGAAGCTGGGCGAGCGCCACACGATCTGCTTCTATAACACGCGCAGCTTCTGGCCGACCGCTTATTCTCCAATCACGAATTCGCTTTACGTGCCTTACATCGATAACTGCCTTGACATGACGTCACCGTCGGAAGCCGGTCCGCAGAAGCGAATTCCGGTGCCGCAGCCGGGATCCGATCCCAACAAGCTGACGGCAATCGGAAAGATCAATTTGTCGACGGGTGAGATCACGCGCATCGGCGAAGGCCGCTCGCCGAGCGACGGGTCGGTGCTCGCGACAGCGGGCGATCTCATCTTCCACGGCGATATGAACCGCCGCTTCCGCGCGTTCGATGCAGCCACGGGCAAGCAGCTTTGGGAAGCGATCGTTGGCGGACACGTTTCCGTCAGCACGATGTCGTATGCGGTGAATGGGAAGCAGTACATCGCGATCATGACAGGCGATGGCCTGCTCGATGGCACGCTGCTGGCCGAAGCGCCGGATTTGAAACCGCCGAAGGGCTCCAACTCGATCGTCGTTTTTTCGCTGCCGGACAAGCGCTGAGCTCGTGGCGCGGGCACTCTTGCCCGCAGCGGCGGCAATCATGCCGCCGTGTCCAGGGGAGGGCAGCGCATGTGATAGCTTAGCCCGCATGCGAATTCTCTGCATCTCAGCTTTCCTCGCGGCTTCGGCGGCTTCCGCTTTCGGTCAGCTTGCGCCGCCCAACGACCTCGGCGTATCGCTCGGACATATCCACTTCGTCGTGCCCGACCCCGACGCCACGAAGAAAGCGTGGATGGACGTCTTCGGCGCAACCGAAGCCAAAGCCGGAACGCTGGGACTTCTGAAGATCCCCGGCATGTTTATCATCGTCGGCAAGGCGAACATGCCGCCCGCTACGGGCGCGACTTCCGTCCACCACGTCGGCATCTCCGTGCGTGATTATGCCGATGTGAAAGCCAAAGCCGCCGCCGCGGGACTGATGTGGCGCGAGCTGACGCCGAACGTGCAGGCCTTCGTCACATTCCCCGAGGCAGTCACCGTCGAGGTTATGGAAGACAAGACGCTCAAGACCCCGGTGGCATTCCATCACATCCACGAGTCCGTGCCGGATGGAGAAGCCGCGCGCGCCTGGTACATGAAGGAATTCGGCGCCGGAAGCGGCGCGCGGCGGAATCTGCCGTCCGCCATGTTCACCGGCGGCGAGGAGGTCGATTTCCTCAAAGCCAATATGCCGCCGGCCGGCACGAAAGGTCACGCACTCGACCACATCGGCTTTGAAGTGAAGGATCTCGCGGCGACCCTGAAGCGCCTCGAAGCGGACGGCGTCACCATCAGCATGCCTCTGCGCGACATGACGAAGCAGATCGAACTGAAGATTGCGTTCGTCACCGATC
>DASZLP010000251.1:0-29854 GCA_035552355.1 Bryobacteraceae bacterium
GCCCAGCACGAGCGACGTGTTACTACCGAAGTTAATGAAAGCATTCGTGTTCTTATAGTAAATCTGGCCGCTGAAAGCGCCGCTGAGCGAGCCAGAGTTCGGCGTCACCACCGGATTCAGTTGCGTGATCATAAGGGTGAACGTCGACCCGTTTACGAGCGCGCCGGACGTGCCATTCGCAGAAGACTTATCGAGAAATTCCATGATGTCGACATCTGCCGTCGGACCATTTCCGACAAGGAGGTTCGTATACGTGGAGCCGATTGCCTGGTCGCTGGCCGTGTTGCCGTTATTAGTGACTGTGATCTTGGAGTTATTGAGCGACGTGGTGCAACCGACCGCCGTGCCGCAGCTGAACACGCCGCTGGTTGTGAAAGTGACGTTCTCCGCAAAGGCGGGCACTGCGCAGGTTGCGACCAGGGCGGCCAGAGCGATTTTGAAGGCGCGGTTTTGACGGATCATCTATCCTCTTTTTTATTGAGCCGTTAACCATTGGCCAACCAGCTTACATATCACACTACGGATTCGCCCTGTCGAAAGCAAGACATTAAAATATAAAGGCATCCCTTAGATTCTAAAGATTATTGCGGCCTGGGAGTACTGGACTATCGGTCCGTGGGAATGGTCGCTTCGGACTCGGTAAGACGTTGGATTACTGAGCCGCCTACGTCAGTAAAGCAGTGCTTCGGGACTTCTGCCGGCGCCTGCTATCGGACTCCCGCCAAAAGCCCGCGGATCTTCTCTTCGTCCGCTTTGACGGGATTGCTTGCCAAAGCAGCTTCCCCTTCCCGGCGGGCGCCGGATTTATCGCCCCTCTGCAGCAACGCCAGCGCCAGGTGGTAGTGGTAAACGGGTTGCCCGGCGTTCTTACGCGTAAGATTCGAAAGAATTTGGATCGCGCTGTCGGGAAGATTCTTCTTTATGTAGATATACGCCAGCGTGTCCGCCAGCGGTATCACATCAGGCCGCTGGCGGGATGCTTCCTGAGCGAGGCGCAGCGCGTCGTCCAGATTGCCACCCTTTTCCGCCAGCAGATAAGCGAGGTTATTCTTAACGAAGGGGTTATCCGGTTGCAACGCCAGCGCTTCCCGATAGGAGCGTTCCGCGTCCGTGGTTTTCCCCGCCTGGTTCAGGCTTTGGGCGAGCATGACGTTTGTCTCGGCGTCCTTCGGATTGAGCTTCTGCGCGGTTTGAAATTCGCTGACGGCCTGCTGGGTGTTGCCCTTTTGCTGGTAAGCGTCCCCGAGGCGCAAATGTTCGAAGGCCGAGTTGGGGGTGTCGGTGACCAGCCGGGAGTACTGCTGGACGGCGATATCCAGTTTGCGCCCGCGAAGGGCCGCATCCGCGAGGAGAGCGTCCAGTTGAGCAACCGGTGCGCCGGGGGCCGCCTTTTCCTGATTCAACAACTGGATCGCCGCGTCGTAGTGCTGCTCGGCCGACATCGTGTTCACCAGACCGCGCAGCGCCCGCAGATCCTTCCGGTTCGCCTGATAGAGCGCCCGGTATATTTCCTCAGCCTCGGAATATCTCTTCTGCGCGAGCCGGAGAGCCGCCAACTGGAGCCTCGGCTCCACGGCGTTAGGAAATTCGCGACTCAACTCGTCGACGACCCGGTTCGCTTCGCCGAAATTGCCGAGCCCCGTAAGGGCCTCGGCCCGCAGCAGCCGGGCAGCCGGATTGCCGTTCGTTTGCGCCACCAAATCGTCGCTCAAACGAGCGGCGCCCGTGAAATCGCCGCGGCGCATGGAGGCGTCCGCCGCCAGCGCGCGCGCCTGCACCAGTTGCGGGTTCAGCCGAAGAGCTTCCTGAAAGGAGTTCAGCGCCGCATCCGTGTTTCCCTTCCTCAGATAAGCCCGGCCCAGGGTGTACTGGATCGTGGCGTCCTTGGGACGTTCTTTCACGAGCTGCGACAGTTCGGAGAATGCCGCCTGAAAATCGTCGGCATTCCCGTCGCCCAGACGTATGGTGGCGAGCAGCGATCGCGCATCGGCGTTTTGCGCGTCCCCCTTGAGAACCTCGTTCAGAACCGGAACCGCCTGCTCCGGTTTGCCGGCCGCCACCAGCGTGTTGGCGACGCGCAGTTGCCACACGGATTTCTGTTTGCCCTCCTTCGCCGCTCCGGCCTGAAAAACGCGCAGGGCGTCGTCGTGGCGATTGTTGAGGTTGTAGAAATCGCCGACCTCAAGACCGGCGTCGGGGAAGTTTTTCGAGTCCGCGAGTACCTGTTTTACGACCTCGGCGACAGCGGCGTCGTTATGCGCATCCAGATAATGTCTCGCCAGTTGCAGCCGAAACACCAACTGGCCCGGATTAGCGGCGACTTTGCTCTGCAACAGTTTCTCGCCCTCGCCCTCCCGATGGTTGGTCATGTAGTAGCTGTAAAGCAGGTCGTAAACCGGAATGAAATCCTTGTGGTTTGCAAGAAACGCCGTGCCGAGTTTCTCCGCTTCCGCGCCCTGTTCATTCTGAATCAGACACTGCATGAGTGCCTGCGTGACATCGCCCTGTCCCGGTTTGATGGAATCGGCTTTGCGCAGCAGACCGAGGGCCTCGGAATAGTGCCGGTCGATCATGGCCACGAAGCCCTTCAGCCGGAGCCCGTCGTATGAGTTCGGGTCGCGCCGCAGAAGATCGTTCGAGGTCGTCGCCAGCCGCTGGTATAGTTCCGCCGGACGGTTGGGGCTTGCCAGATAAGCGGCCATACTGACCTCGGCCATGCTGATGGCGACATCCTGCCGCGAAGGCAGGAGCTGGGTGGCGCGTTCGAAAGTGGCAATCGCATCGCCCAGATGGCCCTGTTTGAACTGGGCGAGGCCCAGCGCATACCAGGCCTCGCCGTAGTCCGGCTTCGCCTGGGTGGCTTTCAGGTCGTCGATCTCGGCTTCGGCGTATTTCCCGGCGTCCGCCGCCTTTTTGCCTTTCTCAAGCCAGGCTGCCGGCCTGGTTGCGCAGCCGGCCATCATGAGGAAAAGGCCTGCAAGCAGAATCGGAAGGGCGGAGTAAATGAATCGTGTTCGTATAAGTGCTGGATAAGTGCGCATGTATGCTTTCGGTCGCTTCGTGAAGATGTGGAGTCCCTGGCACGCAGGGATTGAATTCGGATTGAAGTTACGGAAGAGCGACCGTCACCGGCGCCGAAGTGCCGAGCGCATTGGTGACGGTTATGGAAACGCTTGTCACGGCGTTCGAGGGGTTGGTCACTCCCGTGGGACCGGCAAACGAAAAGGGAATCGTCACGACAAACTGGCCGCCGAACGGTTGCGCGGCGGCGCTGCGAAACCAGGTTCCCGAGACCCCGGTGAGGTCGACGCTTACCGTGCCGCCGGTGAGATTGAACCCGCTCGCTCCGCTGAACGTGAAATCCATATGGCTCAGCGCCTGCGTATTGGCTACGCCGGTGATGGCGAGAGTGAGAGATGCGGCCGCCTGAGCGGTGAGCTGAGCGCCAACCAGAACGGGCGGAGCGGGCGGCACCACCAGTTGCAGATTCGGAGACGTGGCGGGGGTCAGCGTCACGCCCGCGGTCGTTTGGAAAGTTGGCGACAGGATAATGGTCCCGGACGTTGAACCGGTCTGCAGCGAAACCGATGCGCTGCCGTTGGCGAAAATCGCGGTAGTGCTGTTCGCCGGAATGGTGAACGCGACGGTCCTGTTGCCCGTGGAGAATTGAATGGCCGGATCGGCCGCAAATCCATCGGGGATGACCTGCATCGTCAGTGTGCCCTGCACGGCGAGCGGATATGCGGTCGCCAGGCTGAGACCAATCGGCACCTGCTGCAGGGGGCCGAGCGTGCCCTGCGGTCCGCTCAGAGTAACGCTCGGAAAAGCGGCGGGCGCGCTTCCCGATCCGTTCAACGTGAAGACTGCTCCGTCGAGGTGCAGGGTACCCGAGAGGCTGCCGACGATCGAAGGGGCGAAACTGACTCCGAAGCTCACTGCCTGATTGGGCGCGAGCGTGATCGGGAGCGGTGGAATTCCCGTCAGAGAGAACGGCGAATTGGCCTCTCCGATAAAAATGGCCGAAATCGTGCCGGGCGCTGTTCCGTTGTTGTTGACCGTGAAGGTGGTCGCGGCTGTCAACCCGACCGGCGTCGGGGAAAAGAATACCGTGCCGCCGGGCGACACGGGTGTGGTGGCCGTTCCGGCCGCGAATGAATATTGATAGACCGAGGCAAGCCCGTTCCCCGTGATTGTGAGAGTAACGCCGCCGATTACCAGAAATCCCGTCGCCTGGCCAGCCGTCGTTGGGGTGAACTTGAACGTCAGGCTCAGCGAGCCGCCCGGAATAATCGTTTGCGGAAGCGGCGGAACCGTTATCAGTTGGAAGCCGGCTCCTGAAATCGATATCCCGCTAATCACGGAATTGGCGTTGCCGGTGTCTGTCACGGTGACGGAGACGGTAGAGGCCGTGCCGACCTGCGTATCCGGCAGCGTAACCTGGTCCTGATTCACCGGCAGCGATTGGTTTCCCTCGTTGAACTGAAAACTGAGTTGGGAGGAAATTCCCGAGCCGGCCAGATTGAACGTCACGGTCTGGCCGCCGAACACCAGTTGGATCGTTCCAGTGTCTGAGGCGATCGACTTTGGCGAATACACCACAGAGAGGTTCAAAGCCTGACCGGCGTTAAGGGTTCCCGGCAGCAGAGGGAGCCCGATCGTACTGAACGCCGATCCGCTGACTGTCACCGAATTGAGCACGCCGGGCGCGGTGCCGGTATTCAGGATCGTCAGCAGCGCCGTGACAGTGCTTCCGACCTGAGTCGGAGGATACGTAATCGTGGAGCCGTCGCTGATCGGCACCGCGTTGCCCTGCGGTTGAATCGTGTAGCCGAAAGTGAAGCCAGGGGCCGAGCCCGTGAGCCCGAGCGACAGATTCCCGTTGACGACCGCCTGCCCGGTGCTTTGTACGTATGGGATCGTCAGGAATGCCGAGACCTGTGTGCTCGATTGCGCCTTGAAGACCACGATATATGTCGCGGGCGTTCCCGTCGGGAGGTTCTGGGTCGCCCCGGACGCGAATGCCGAAAAGGCCGGTGACCCGGCGATTTGTGGAGTGCCCAGGGTCGCGCTGCCGGCCCCTGTGTAGGTGATCGTCAGAGTCAATTGGACCGATTGACCGACTGCGTTGGCGGCGAGGTTTACGGTGGTACCGTTGGCAAGCGCCTGCAGCCCGCTGCCGACCTGGCCGGTGATCGTGAAAGGAACCGCTTGCGCGGCGGCATTGCCCGCAAACCCGAGCAACCCCGCCGCCAGGGCGGCCAGAGCCCATAGGCTCGAATGCATCCGTGGCGCGGGCGCTCCCACCCGCCGCGCCGGCATTCGTGCCGCCGCCCGGCGGTCTTTCGAGGCGTCTCCAGGCGGAGAGAAACGTTTAATTCGAAGCATTGTCCGTGCTGATTCCGGAAGGTACGAAATATATCTGGCCAGTCCTCGGGTCGAGCAGCCAAAGCGGCATCGCTCCGGTGCGGTAGTAACTCAGAAGGAGCGCGCCGCCCGCCATTCTTTCGAAAGATGAGGGGGTGACTTCAAGCTCCTGGCATAATGGCGTTCCGCTGGCCAGATCGTAGCCGCACAGCGTCTGGCCGGCCATGGCATACAGCCGTGACCCGTCGGGCGAAGCCGACAGATCTTCGATCCTGACCGTCTGATTCACAGGGCGAAAAGCTCCGCGCGCTCCAGGACCCTTTGCGGCCGGCGGGGACGCATGGAATGAGGTCGCGTCGAGACTGGCGGTCACCGCTCCAGTCCTGGCGTCGAGACGCAGAATATTCTGGCCCGCTGCGCCGAAGCCGCTGGCGCTGGAGACGAAGAGCGAAGCCCCATCCGGCGCGAACACGATCGGACCCGCGCCCGCTATGGAGGCGAGCGGAACCGGGGCGGCGTCAGCTTCCGAGAGATAGAGAGACGCCCCCCCTGAGCCCGGAGCCGAAATCGCCACCGAGCGTCCGTCCGGGCTCAGACTCCAGCCGGAGACAACTTCGCCCAGTATGGTCAGGTCGATCGGATCGTGCACTGTGGGCGTAGCGTCGAGACCGGTAATTCGCCGCAGCTCGCGGGAACGGGGCGACCACAGAGCCGCCACTGTCGAATCGCTGCTCCATGCAATGCGGTCGACCTGGCCTCGAACTGGTCCGAGAGCGGTGAAGTTTGCGGGCTGTGAAAGATCGGGAATCAGATCGATCGAGGCGCCGGCGATCCCGACCCCTCGTTTGCCGTCTGGCGCAACCGACAGAAAATCCCAGGCGGGACCCGGCAAAGCCGGCGCCAGCCATGCGGCTCCGGGAACGCCGAGCACAGCTCGTACCGCGTGCGCGCTGGCGTCGAACGCGTAACCGCTCGCCGGGCCATCAAATGCGGTCTGCGCGCCCGCGCTCTGCAATCCGATGCCGAGTACGGAACCAGTGAGCACCGCCAGAATGTGTGAAGGCTTCACGAAGATTTCCTGAATTCCCTTATTGACTGATCAGGACCGGTCCGGGAGTAATTGTCACCGTCGGGTTCGGAGCCGGACTCGAGCGGGTGGATCTGACAGCAAAAAACACTCCCACCGCCACTGCCGCTGCCACGCCAATCAAAAAGTATTTCTTGCGGTAGAGCGGCACGCGCTTAGGCGCCGGCTCAACGACGCTGAGACTGTTCGGCGTGTTGGTTTCCGAAATCGTGGCCTGCCCGATCCGGTTCTGCAGCGTCGCCGTCACATGTATATCGAAGCGGCCCAGTTGGTCGTTCGGGATGAAACCGCTGGCCGCCGCCTGGCCCTGGGCGTTGCTGCGCGAGGTGAAGGTCAGCGAGTTTCCCCCGAAGGTACCCCCGGCGCCCGAGGGCGGCAACCGGAAGACAACCGTCGCTCCCTCCACCGGCCGGTCGTTCTGATCTCTCACCTCGACCACCGGCTGCACCCCGACGTGGCTCGCCGTGTTGTTCATCGAGCGTTGTCCCTCGAGCACCAATACTTTGAGATCCTCGACAGTCGGTATCGGGGCGATCGGTGTTTGGGGTGTAACCGGCGCCGGCGGCTGGCTCTGTGGAGGAGCCTGTGCGCCGGCCGCCACACAGATTAACTGGGCGATCAGCGCGATCGCAAGGAATTTCCTGAATGCCAAGATTGAAAGAGTCCCTTCGGGATTATAGCTAAGATCAAAACAAACAGGCTGAAGCCTGTTCCACACAACCAGTCACTGAATCTGCCGCCGAATGAGCGGGTAAACCTCGCGCGCGAATGCATAGGCGAAATTGCGGGCGCCTGGAATCTCGCTGCCCGCCACCGGCGCGATGATCCGCACGAGCGAGGTATCCGTTCTGCCGTGCAGAATCATATCGGGGATGGCATAAAGCTGGGCGAGAACTTCGCTCGACAGCGGCCGCTCGCCCTGGTGATACCAGTAGACGACCACCTGGCGCTGGGCGTCTTTTTCCACGATGTATTCGTTGGAAGGAAGCGTCTGACCCGCGCCGAGATCGATGGCCACGACGCGCGTTGAAACGGTTTTCCATCCGGCGCCCGGCAGACACCACTCGGGCGAATGGGGCGCTCTGCCGTTGCGGCGCGAATTGAAGTAACCGACGAAGAGATTAACCAACTGGCCCTTCCCGGAAGCGTAGTTCCGGTTGAGATAGTCGTCCGGCTTGAGCTCCGCCAGCACCGCTTCGTCGATCGGCTCGTCGGCGACCGTCTTCCACTCTTTCACGTCAGTGGGGAAACGGCTCCAGGGAGCGATTTCCGGAATGAACTCTTTGGCGGAGATCGTGTAATAGATTCCCGCCTGTACCAGCAGGAATCCGACCGTCAGCGCAACCCGGATATTTTTCACGCTTCCGCCTCGCCGGATACCTTGCGGCCCACTTTAGTAAAGCCGATCTTATTGAACATCGAGTGGAGCATCACGATACAGACGAAAGCCACCACAAAGACAATCCAGCCGGTGGATTCATGGAAGATCCCCTGCACCCACTCGCGTCGGTAGGAAGCCGCGATCGCGCTGGCGATGATGCGCACCGCGTTGGCGAGCACGGCCACCGGAATTACCAGCAGCGCCATCACCGCCCGCATCCATTTGCGGCCGTCCAGCAGGCAGACATACGCCTGGCCGAGAAACGTCAGCGCCAGCAGAGAGCGCAGACCGCTGCACGCCTCGGCGACGTCCAGCGTCGTGGTGGGCAGGCGCAGAATATTTCCCTCGCGCAGCACGGAGTAGCCGATCAGATCGAGTCCTCTCTCGGCCATCTGGCTGGCGCCGATCTGCAGCGGGAAGGTGATTCGCTCGAGGATGAACCCGGGAAGCGGAATCATCAGGACCATCAGCAGCAGCGGATAGATCAGGGCACGGAGCGTGGCAAATCCGCGGAGGAAAAGGATAACCCCCGTGATCGAAAGGATCAGCGCCACGCGCGTCGCGAACGCGAATGTGTTCAGCCCCGGCGGACCCATACAGAGGAGCGCCGCGCCGATCGCCATGAGCACCAGACCGAAATTGCTGGGCGCCGGTTTCAGGCGGGTCAGCCGCGCGCGATCCTGCCACACCACGTAAGCGGTCAGGAATGGCACGAAAAATCCGTAGCTGACGTTGGGATCGGCGGACCAGTCGTGGCCCAGGCGCGACAGCACAATCGCATAGCAGAGCAGCATCGCCGCCGCGATTGCCAGACCGGGCCACAAAGACCGGAAGGAAGGCAGGCTGCGCGCGGGGGCGCGCTGGCGTTCGGCCGCGGTCCGGGGCAACTGCTCGAGGGAAGCGATGCCCGAGGCCATCCGGCTGATCAGGCCGCCCGCGGCAAATCGTTCCGAGACCTGCAATTCCTCCGGGTCGCGGAACAAAGGCCGTCGCGAATTCTCGAGAATATGGCTAGCGATTTCTGCGGGATGTTCCGGCTCGGCCGCGAAAAACCATTTGGAGTGCGCTTCGTCGGGCACGAGATCCGGTATGTGGCCGGCCGCCGGCCCGACGTAGAGAACCGGAATGCCAAGCGCGAGAACGTTGTAAATCTTGCAGGGGTGAATGATGCCCACGTACGGCGCTCCGTGCACGACGACATGCAAATCGGCCGCGCCCAGAGAGCCCGATATCTTATCGATCGGCTGATAAGGAAGACAGCGAATGTTGGCGAGCGAGTGTTGCCTGGCGAAGGCCTGCACTTTAGGATGTTCACTGCCGCCGCCGATGAAGCAGAAGACGATCTCCGGTTGCGAGGCCAGCGAGCGCGCGGCTTCGAGCAGAGGCCGCAGCGGATGGCACGGGCTGTGATTGCCGGAATACATGACGACGAACTTGCCGGTCAGGCCGTGTTCGGCGCGAAACGCGTCGCGGCGCTTCTGGTCATATCGGATCGCGACATCATGCGACCACGGCGGAACGATTTCGATCGCTTCGGGCCGCGCTCCTCTTTCGAGCACGCGCGTGCGCATGAATCGGTCGAGTACGATTACCTGCGCGGAGTTGCGCAGCGTGTACCGGAGCATTCCACGGAATAGTTTCGCGGCGGCGGAATTCTCCTTTACCAGGCCCGCCGCGATTGCCTGATCCGGATTCAGATCCATTACCCAGTAGACAAGCTGCCCGCCCTTGATTCGGACGAAGAGCGTCGCGAAAAACCCGATCAGCGGCGGCGTCGTCAGCGCGACGACCACGTCGTAGCGGGGCAGCGTCACGAGGCGCCACGCCAGGCAGATCAGGAATATGGCGAAATCGACGGCCCGTCTCCACGGAGCCTTCTTGCCAAGTCTTCCTGTGGTGATGCGGCTGATCCGCACACCCTTCCACATCTCCTCCGTCGGAAAGGCAATCGAGGGATTGTAGTATGCCCGCTGGCTGGCGATCGCGTGGACCTCATGGCCCTGCTCCGCCAGATGCGCCGCAAGGTCGGCCGCGTGCTGGCCCGACGAAGCGACGTCCGGATGGAATACCTGATTTAAGAAGAGGACCTTCACAGCTCTAGCCTCCGATTGTCGACGCAGCCAGCGGACGCCGCCCAACGGACTGCGTCTGGTTCTCCGATTTGAGAAGAAGATACGGGCCAAGAACCAGCACATCCATTCTGGTTCGCAGGAAACAGTCGAGCGCCTGATGCGGCGTCTCGACGATAGGCTCGTTCTCGTTGAATGAAGTGTTGAGCAGGACCGGCACCCCCGTGATTCTGCCGAACTCCTGGATCAGATTCCAATAGAGCGGGTTTACATCTTTCTCAACGGTCTGCAGTCGGCCCGTGCCGTCAAGATGGGTTACCGCCGCCAGACGCTCGCGCTGGTGGGGCTTGATCTTATACGCCATCGTCATGAACGGCGACGGATAATCGTTCTCGAAAAACTCGCCGACCGACTCGGCCAGAACGGACGGACAAAACGGACGGAAAGGTTCCCGCTTCTTGATGCGGCTGTTGAGAACGTCCTTCATCTCTTTGCGCCGGGGATCGGCGAGGATGCTGCGATTGCCGAGCGCGCGCGGCCCGAACTCCATCCGCCCCTGAAACCAGCCGACGACCTGGCCGTTGGCCAGTTCCTGCGCGGTGCGTTCGACCAGAGTGTCTTCGCCGAGGCAGTGGTATTGCGCGCCCGACCCGTCGAGCAGATTGAGAATATCGTCCTCCGAGTACTCGTTGCCCCAGTACACGTGTGGCATCTGGAAATTCCGGGGCTTGTCCAGATAATGATGCCATACGTGAAGCGCCGCTCCAATAGATGTTCCCGCGTCGTTTGCCGCCGGCTGCACGTAGATGTCGCGGAAATCAGTGTTTTCAAATAACATACCGTTGGCGACACAATTCAGCGCGACGCCTCCCGCCAGCGTGACAGCCTTCTTGCCGGTTCGCTTCTGAACGTAATTCATCAAGGCAAAATAAATTTCTTCGAGGACCTTCTGCGCCGAAGCGGCGATATCCATGTGGCGCTGCGTAATTTCCGTGCCAGGCATGCGGGGTTCGCCGAATTTTTCCAGAAATGCATGCGAATAAACCGTTCCGAGCGCCGGTTCGCCTCCAGCCCAGGTCATCTCGACGCCTTCGTTGTGATGGCGGAAACAATCGAGGTTGAGGCGAATCTGGTCGCCGTCGATGCGGACCACCTCGCGGACCCTGGCCGCGTAGCTCGGCTCACCGTACGTGCTGAGCCCCATCATCTTGTACTCATCGCCGTAGTGCGGAAAGCCGAGAAACTGCGTGAACGCGGTGTAGAAGAGTCCGAGCGAGTGCGGAAATCGTACGCCGCCTTTCACATCGATGCGGTTCCCGCGGCCCACGCCCCACATCACGCTGCTGAAGTCTCCAAAGCCGTCGACCGAAACGACGACGGCGTCGTCAAACGGGGAGGCGAAAAATGCACTCGCCATGTGGGCGCGATGATGCTCGACATAGTGGAAGCGCGCTCCGGCAATTCCGGGCAGGCCCGCCCGCTCGAGCTGCGACATGGTCTGCGTCAACGCAATGCCGTTCGAGGCGCGGTGCGCCGCCTGCCGCCATAACGACGGACTCATGGCGGTGCGCGCCAGCTTGGTCAGCAGATGCGCGCGCGGATCGCGCGAGATCGCCACGTGGGCGATCTGTTGAACCCCGGTGTAGGAGATGCAGGCGGCGGCCGCCTGCACCGGCAGGCCGGCCCAGTGTTTGATTCTGTTGAACCGTTCTTCTTCAACGGCCATGGCCAGATTGCCATCGATCAACAGGGCCGCGGAGGAATCTCCGTGCCAGGCGTTCAGGCCAAGTACTACGCGATTGTCGGACATTTGCTTTTTTACTCGATCGGGTGATTTGGGATGGCGGATTAGTTATTGAACCGCGACCGTCAGGGAGCGGCAATGATAATGATGCTGCAGGTTGCGTTGCCGCGCCCTGATGGCCGCGGTTCATAACGGCCAACGCCGCGGGGACCGTTAACTGGGTTTGCGGCTGGCGTCGGATTGCGCTTCCAGTTCCTCGCGCCGGATATCCACCAGCAGGCGGAACCACAGGCTTTGCAGGAAGTGGAAAATAAAGCCTTCTTTGCCGTCCAGAAATCCCAGGCAGAGAAAGTAGCGATAGAAGAACAGTAGAAATGGCCGCACGAAGCGGGGCAGGGTATTCCAGCGCAGTTTCAGCCAGAGGATGCGCTGGTCCGGGTTGCCGAAGAAGCTGGTGGTCGAGAGATATTCGAGGCGCCCGTGAGCGCGCTTGATTTCCTCGGTCGCCAGCTCCGTCGCGAAGCGGTTGTGCTTCTCGATGAAGAACGATATGCCCCATTCGTTTTCGTTCGACTCGACGATGTCGTGTTTGAGCTTTGCAGTCCTGCCGTTCACGTAAAACCGGTAGTCGAACTCGTTGTCATCGAGAAAGGCGCGGTCGCGGCGGAACAGCTTGAGCTGGTATTTGGGGTAGTAGCCGCCGAAGCGAATCCACTTGCCGCGGAAAATCTGCCGGCGGCAGATGAAGAATCCGTCGAAGTCCTCGGGTGGTTCGGCGAAACGCGCGATGAGCTCTTCGCGGAGATCGTCCATTACGCGATGGTCGGCATCGAGCGCGAGCACCCACTCGTTAGCGAAAGGAACGTTGCGCAGAGCCCACGCGCGCTGCATGGTATGTCCCTCAAAACGGTTTTGATGGATATGGGCTCCATGCAGCGCGGCGATCTCGAGCGTCCGGTCGGTGCTGAAGGAATCGACGATGTGGATGTCGGTGCACCAGCCGGCGAGACTCTGCAGGCACGACTCGATATTGCGTTCTTCGTTGCGGGTGAGAATGAACGCCGATATCCGGACAGGCTTCGCCGCCGGAACCGGAGCAGCAGCGGACGTCGCGGATTGAACCATCGCTTTCATTTTGTTCTTCAGCGGCCCACAGGCGCCGGCACGATTGCCGGCGCGGCGGGCAAAAGTGCCCGCCGCCACGACTTTCAAGCCGTGAGCGCGGCCCATGATGGCGGCAAGCCCTTGCTGATTTCGATTTCAGAGAACGGCTTGCCTTGCCGGCTTCCGGCCTGCCGCGCCCAACGCGCCATGCTCGCCACGCCTTCTGCGAGATCAACCCGCGCGGTCGCGCCGAGCAGAGTATGGGCTTTTTCGTGGCTGGCCCATGCGGAGTAGACTTCATTGCGAGCCGGCAGATGCCGGATCGCCGCTTCTCTGCCAAACTCTGCCGCGATTACTTTCGCCAGGTGATTCACCGTGTATGGCTTGTCCGCGCCAATGTTGAATACCTGGTTATATGCCGCCGGAATCCCGACGCTGCGCGCGATGTAAGGCGCAACATCGTCGATATGACTGAACGCCCGCGTCTGTTCTCCGTCGCCGAAAATCGTCAGCGGCTGCCCGCTCATGATCTGATTCATGAAAATCCCGAGCACGTTGCGATAAGGATCGCCGAGATTCTGGTGTTCCCCATAAACATTGTGCGGGCGAAAGACGATGAAGGGGAGCCCGAACATTTCCGATGCCGCGCGCAGGTCGAGCTCGGCCGCATACTTGCTGATCCCGTAAGGATCTTCCGGCTGCGGCGTCATATCCTCCAGCATCGGAACCTGGTTCTTTCCGTAGACGGCGATCGAGGATGTGAAGACGAAGCACTTCGTCCCGGCCTTAACCGCTTCGTTGATCAAATTCACCGTGCCGACGAGATTCACCGTGTAGTTGAAGCGTCGGATGTAATGCGACAGACCCTCGGCCGCATACGCCGCCAGATGATAGACGTACTCGAACTTATGTTGCTCAAACAGGCGGCGCAGCAGGCCGGCGTCGGTGACGGAGCCGATTTCGAGCTCGGCGCCGGCGGGGACCTGATCCGCGAACCCGCCCGAAAGATCGTCGAGCACGACAACCTTATGGCCCATCGCGAGTAAGTGCCGGGCAACGTGGCTGCCAATGAAGCCCGCGCCGCCGGTCAGGAGAGAACAAGGCTTCCCCGCGCCGTGATTTGGTTGAGTCATGCTAATTGACACCGCTCAGAACCGACTGATATGTCGCAATCAATTTCTCCGTCACCACGTTGGATGCGTAAGCCGCGCGCGCCAGCGCCGCGCCGTTACGGCCCAGTGTTTCGCACAGCGCGGGGTCCGAGAGCAGCCGCGACAGAGCCTTCCGCAGTGGTTCGACCGCTGTCGCGGTCACGAGGCCGGCGTCGCTTTTCTCGATTTCACGCCAGATTCCCACCTGATCGGTGACGATAACCGGCAGCCCCGCGGCCATCGCTTCTATCGCCGCGATTCCGAAATTTTCTGAATAGGAAGGCAGCACGAAAACGTCCGCATCGGCGAGAGCCCCGTACTTTTCGACGCCACTGAGGAAGCCCGTCCAGACGATCAATCGTTCGATGCCGAGATCCCGCGCTTGCCGGCGGAAGGTCTCGATCAGCACGGGGTCGCCCTCGCCTCCGATCACAAGAGCGGCGTTGGGATTCTCGCGAACGACCTGCTGGAAGGCCGGCAA
Source organism: Bryobacteraceae bacterium (assembly GCA_035552355.1). GTDB lineage: Bacteria > Acidobacteriota > Terriglobia > Bryobacterales > Bryobacteraceae > BOG-234. The sequence continues at coordinate 14,382 of DASZLP010000251.1, forward strand.
CAGCAGGTCGATTCCCTTCTTACGGTCGATGCGCGAAAGGAAAAGAGCGATGCGCTTGCCTTCGAGCTCCGGGTAGCGGGATCGCAGCCCTCCCCGCGCATCCGTTTCGCCGGGACTGCCGAAGTCCACCGGATTCGGAATGATCGCCGGATGATCGGCGAAACCGCACTCGGCCGCTTCCTCGCGCTCCTGCGCGGCCGTGTAGTGGATCAGCGTCGCTCCGCGCAGTACAGGCCGTTCGATCAGCAGAAACGAAGCCCGCTTCAGCCATGGCCTGCGATGTTCCATCCCCCAGCGATTCAGCACACCCAGCGGACGCACGATGTAGGGCACACCTTTGCGTCGCGCCGTGAATGCCGCCGTGTTGGAGCACCACGAGAACAACGCGTGAATGTGAATCAACGAGTACTCGGACGCATGCCGCCAAAGCCACGCCGTGAACGGAATCGAGCAGATGTAAAAAGACGTCTGCCGCGGGAAATACCAATAGACAGCGCCATCCTCGACGCTGGGCTGGCGCAGGCTGACGTCGAGACGCCCGGGGCCGTTGTCGTCCGTCGTCGCCACGTGAGTTTCGACGCCGTGCCGGGCCAGGCCGCTGGCGATGGCGCGCATGGCAAAACTGGGTCCGCCGCGCAAAGGGCCGACAGAGGGGATGACGTGGAGAATCTTCATCCCATTTGCGACGGGCGCATCGTCGAACCGGCTCATGCGACCTGAACCATCGCTGCCAACGGTTTTCCTGCAGCCGGCACGAGTTTTTCACGCAGCCGCAGGAATGGAAACTCGATCAGCTTCGTCATTATTACGCCGAGCAATATGGCGGTGACAACACGCAACGGATACGCAAGAAAGGGAAAGCCAATGCGCTCCGCAAGACTCCCGACGGGAGCCGATACCGCATTGTGCCAAAGATAGATGCCATACGAATAGGTACCGATACGGGCAACCACGCGGTAAATCCCACTGTGCCGCTGGGCCGGCTTGTTCATCAGCATCAGGAATGCAACACTCCCCAGATCCGCTGCGATGACCTGAGCGCCATTGGTGTTAAACTCCCTCGACAGTAAGAGAACGATTACGGCGCCCGTCAGGATCGAGGCCCAAAGAGTCGTCTTTGCCTGAAGTTCGACGAAACGCTGTCGATGGAATTGCAGCAGAGCGGCCAGCATGACGCCAATCAAAAGCGCGTCGATTCGCGTGTGCGTCTGATAAAAGTAGCCGTGGCCCTCAAGCGCCAGAAACGTTCGATATACCAGGACCCCGATCGCGACGGCTCCCGCGCCCAGCATGAGCTTTCGGGGTTCCACATGGCGGGATGCGCACCAGGCGATTGCGAAGGTGAAAATCAGATAAAAATGCTCTTCTATCGCCAGACTCCATGTATGCGCGATTGACGTCCCAAGATAATTCTGCACATTCAGCACGTTCGCCCAGAAGAAAGTCCCCAGAGGCTGTTTGCGTGTGATCACGTATGCGGCGATCAGAGCATAGTAGCCGGGCCAGATCTTGAATGCGCGGCGCCTGAGAAAACGTCCGGCGTCCACTCGCCCGGTCTCGTCCCATTCCCGGCACAGCAGGCCGCCCACCAGGAATCCACTGAGAACGAAAAACAAATCCACGCCTGCCCATCCAAAATTGAACAAATGCAGGCCTGGCAATGGAAAGAGGAAGACATTCTTCGATGAAAAATGAAAATGAATTACGAGCAGAATCGCAATTCCGCGGATAAAATCCAGTTCGATCCGGCGCTTCACGGTTTTGCTGCCTGAGTGGCGGCGCTTTGATTGTTCCCGGCCGCGGCAAGAAGGTCCAGCGCGGACGCATCGAGCCGCGCGTCCGTTAGCGCCCGCGCGCTCGATGCGATGTGAGCGGCATTCCGCGAGGAGAACAACACAACGCTGCCGGCCAACGCCAGCGCCGCCGCGCGCAGAACGGCCTCAGGTGGGACGCCCCGATCGCGGCAGCGGCCGATGGCTCCAAAGACGATGACATCGCTGCCGGGATAGTTTGGGATTCGATCGTTCAGCGCATTCCACTCGCATTGGACAACACGGCAATAAAGCGGCATGGTACTGAAAACAGCCGATGCTTTTCCGGATTCCCCGCCCACTCCAAAGCTCCGGATCATGCCTTTCCGCACTGCTTGTTCGAGAAAATTGAGGAGCCCGTTGTCGCCCAGCAAATGCGGCTCGGCTTCATGCAGGAGCAATATATCGATGCAATCCGTTTGCAACGCGCGAAGACTCGACACCAGAGAGCGTTCAGCGTGCCTGGCATCGAACGGCGCGCGCGGAGGCGCGACCTGCGTTGCAGCCTGATGGCGAGGCCGAAGCGCTGTGGCTGTTCCACGAAGTGGCCGCGCCATGGCCCGCGCGATCCTGAGCAACCAGGAATTTCCGGTCGGCGCCAGACCGAATTTGGTAACGATAGTCGCCTGATCCCGTTTGCCTCTGAGAAACGATCCGAGAACGTTTTCGGCTTCCCCGTGTCCATAAAGCGGCGCCACATCGAAGTGGCGTATTCCCGCATCCCACGCGGCGGAGAGCAGCGCCAGAGACTCGCGGCGGCCAAGCGCTCCCATGAGCCCGGAACAGCCGAAACCGGCTCTTGTCGTCCACCGGTCCGCTGTCGCCAGATAGACATGTGTTGTGGCGTTCATGCCGGTTCGGCCGCTAAAACCGCTTTTCCTTTGTACTGCTCTGCCAAATGCGCCGCCAGCCGGACCGCCAGCGCGATCAAGGTATGCGTGGGGTTGGAGAATCCACCGGTGGGAAATACGGAACTGCTGCACACGTAGCCATTGCGGACACCAAAGAGCCGAAGGTCGGGATTTACCACTCCACCGTCACAGGAATTCGCCATCCGTGTCGCGCCCATATGATGATTGCTGTCGTCGAAGCGCTCAAAGAGCGCCGCACCCCCCTCCTCCAACGCGGGAATCGCGGTGACATCGGCGAATCCGCTGCGAGCGAATGCCTGCCGCACGACTTCCGAGAAGTGGCGCATGGTCGCGATTTCCAGTTCTCCGACACGCCAGCACAACCGAATCCTTCGCATTCCGGTGGCATCGCGGGCGGAGGTAAGAATAATCCGGCTGTCCGGATCCGGCGCCTGCTCGCAGTGCACTCGCAGGAAGATGCCGGCGTCATCGGGATTGTATGCCCGTCCGCGAAGCTTAAATCGGGCTGCCTGGCGGAGCAACAAGCCGGCATCGGGAACGTGGCGCGCAAGGCGCAGCGCTTCACCCGTATTCAGCAGCCCTCGACGGAACTTCTGCGCTCCCTCACGAAGATTGGCGACGCGTTCGGCCTTACGGCTGCGGAACTCGAAGGTCGCGCCGATGGAAAGGCAGTTCCGCCTTTGCTGCTCGCTGGCTGAAAGTTTGAGTTTCGGGTGATACTTGAATCCCCTGTGATAAAAGTTGTCGAACCACCGGTGCAATCGCTTCGGGCTGCGCGGACGTACCTGAATGAGAGACGCGTCTATATGGTCCTGAAAAAATCTGCCGGTCATGCCGGACTCGTTCCATGGTGCGCGGGCATCATCGGCCAGCGGCTGAAGTAAAAGTCGCGCGGATTCGATTCCACCGAGGCAAATAACGTACGCATCCGCGGTTACGACGGCTTCGCGGCCTTCCAACGTCCGGCATCGGAGGCCGGCAATTGCCTGCCTGCTGCCATCAAGCAGAATTTCGCAGACGTTTGCGTGCAGAAGGACCGTGATGTTCGCGTTTTCCCGCAGCGGGTCGCGAAATAACCGTCCAAAATCCGGTTCCGGACACCATCGCGAGAAAAATGGAATGAGCGAGTCTCCAAAATCGGGTGCCGGAACTCCGATGGATTTCCAGACATCGGTGTCGTCGAGCCACGCTCCGGCGAGACCTTCCAGTTCCAGAGCCCGGCGATAGAAAGGTTTCAGAACCGATTTTGAAAACGGCCAACCGCTGCGCGGCACCCATCTCCGGTGTTCGAAATCATGAGAATCGAGTGGAAGAATCTGACCGCCCCATTGGGTCGTCGTGCCTCCCAGCACCCGGAATCGTCCGCAGTGGACTCCCCGGTGACGCAATCCCGCGACATCGCTCTGATAGAGGTTCTGTGTGGCCGGTTCCGGATGAAGACCGCCGCTCTCGAGTAGTGTTACGCCGACACCGCGGCCGGCCAGTTCAATCGCAAGAGCGATACCCGCCGCCCCCGCGCCCGCGATGCAGACCGTCGACGACAAAGGGGGCAGCTCAACGGATTGATCAAGGTCGATTATCATGCCCTCTGTCTCGCGCTGCACAAGACCGGGTTCGCGGAGAAAAGCCGCGAGCTCGCGCGTTCGACTATCGTTGCGAGGCGATCCTGGTATGTGTGCCTTCCTTCGCTGATGAGCCGGTGGGCAGCGGCTTTCAGGCGGCGGCGCTCCGCCTCGTGTTCGACCAGCCAGCGAGCCTTCTCGATCATTTCCCCGATCGACTCGAAGTAGAGCACAGTTTGCCCCTCGGGTCCGAACAGATCGAGGTGTTCTTCGGTTTTTTCGGTAAGCATGCATGCGCCCATGGCCGGCGCCTCGAAGCTGCGCATGCACGTGCCGTCGCGGTTGGCCCTGCGAACAAGGCAAAGCACGACCTTCGCGGCGGCCACCGCCTCGCGCACGGTGGCGGGAGGCTGGTATCCGCGTGTGAGCGCCCGCGTCTCGGCGAAACGCTCCCAATACGCTCCATAGAGCCCCAGTTTGAACCCCTCGGCTGACAGAGCCTTGATGTAGGGAAGCCGATCCGCATCGGCGCCGCCGGCAAAAAGGACGTCGCTTTCGGCCTCGGCTTTCCGCTCGGGTGACGGTGAATCGGGAAAATAGAGATCCGGCGCAAATCCGAACGGCAGATAGCTGACGCCCTTGCACCCGAGGGCGCGCAGATCCCCAAGATTTGCCCGCCGGGTCGAGAATATCTCGTCGTATTCCGGTAACGCCTCCATAAACCATGGCGCGCGTTGTGTGGGATTCCAGGGGTCGTCGGTGAGATAGTTCATGCGGCAAATGCCCATGGACCCGACTGTTTTGAGAGCAGCCGCTGTGATGGGAGCAAATCCGGTTGTCAACAGGATCTCCGGCTTATGATCGGCGCATAATCCGACGATACGAGCGCTGAAGGCTCCCAAACGGGCGGGCCGTCGCTTCATCAGATGCCAGCAAATTCGGCGTGTGAGCGGATCCCCGTTCGCTGTCCGCACGTCCGCAAACTGCATCGGAAGGTTCAATTCCGCGGCAGCGTGAAGGAAATGGGTACCGACGTGTTCACGCGTTCCGTTTCCAGCGATCAGCAGCTTCGTGCCGCGGTAACCGGCCTTCACGCGGCCCTCTCCAGCACCGCATCCCGCAGCCGGGCCTGAAAATGCGCGGCGGTAAAGCACGATTCGTATCTCTCTCGCGCCGAGGCCGAGAGCTCCTGCCATTCGGGTCCCGGCGTCAAAAGCCGCACCAGCGCTGCCGCCACCGATTCGGTGTCGCGGGGTTCCACGGCAAATCCGGCGCGTGGAGGGCAAATCACTTCGCGGCCCGCGTCATGAACGCTCGCAAGACAGGGACGGCCGAGCCGCATGGCTTCGAGGTAGACCAGCCCGAATCCTTCTCCCCGGCTCGGCAACGCCATGCAGCGCGATTGCCTCAGCAGATTCTGTTTTTCCGCTTCCGGAATCACGCCCGTGAAACGGATGTGGCCGGCCGCCGGGCCGCTTGCCGCCAGCCGTTTCAGCCCGGCCGCGCCATCGCCGCCGCCCACGATCCACAGTTCGGCGTTCGAAACCTGTTCGAGAACCCGGGGCCACGCCTCGATCAGCTCGCGATGGCCTTTGTAATCCTCGCCGCCATCCATTCTGCCGATCATGACCGCGGCCGGCGCCGGACCCGGCGGTGCGAGGCGGCTCTCCGGCATTCCCACGCCGAGCGGCGTCACGCGATGCGCCGCGTGCTTCCAGCGCGGATTGATCGCGATGAACCGGTCCCACGTGAATTGGCTGTTCGTCAAAAACATGTCGACGCCATCCAGGAGTCTCGCTCTGAAACCAGTCATCGGACGCCAGCACTCGATCCCATGCAGGAAGAGGTATTTCGCCGCCCCGTCTTTCCCGAGAAAGGGAAGCAGTTTCAGCAAATCCAGGTGCCAGAATACGATTCGATCGGCCTGCTTACGAAGTCTCAGCGCGCCGAGTGCCGCGCCGCCTTTCGATTTCGAACAGGCGCGGCCGGGGTACTCTTCCTTGCGCACGCATCGCGCGCCGTAACACAGAGTCTTCACTTCCACGTTCCTCTGAAAACCATCGAGAGCGAGCCGCGCGGTAAGCTGAACGCCGCCATAGTGTTCCTCGTCGGTGCATGGCGATACGAACAAGAGACGCATCTCGTCACCTGGCGCGCTGCTGGAAAGCTGGAATCGCACACCAAAGGCCTGCTCCGCAACGACAAATCAGCCATTTGTGAGACATGCCGGACAGGCGTTGGCCTGCGATCTTAGTCAGGGCAGCGCCGGCGCGGCTTGCCACTGGCGCCGCTCTTTGCGGTCCATGCGCCGGATCACGTAAGCTACCACGGCGGCGGCCAACGCTCCAGCCGTGATCTCGACCAGCGATCCGCTGACGTTGAGACAACTGATGCCGACCAGAAAGAACGATGTAAACATCGACCAGTTCCCGAGCCGCAGCCCGACGCCGGCGCAGTAATCCAGCGCGCCGACGAGCGCGCCGAAAAAGAAGAAGCCCAGCAGCACGCCCCTTGTGCCGAAGTTGCCGTAGAATTCCAGCACCGGACCCACCCCCACGCTCGTGCCGGCGGCGAATTCGAGGCCGCTGAGACGCGCCGCGAGATTACCGCTGCCGGCGCCTATTGGCTTCGAAGGCCAGATCAGCCGCGGAATCATGGCCAGCAGAGCGTCCTTTATCGTCTCTCCGTGGAGAAACTCACCCTGCCCGGCGAGGTTCGCCACGGCCGTTCCGACGAGTCCATTCTGGTTCAGGCGATTATCGATGGCTTCGAGGTGCGACGGATTGTAAGGGTCGAAAGCCTCCATTGTCGATAAGGTATGCCATCCCGTCTCAAGACGGTCCCTGAGCGAATTGTTTTGCCCCGACCAGACGACCGCCCGAATATCGTCCCGGTCGCGCATATAGGAGACGTAAACCGTCAGGCCCGGGTAAGCGGAAGCCAGAAAAGCGAGGGCCAGCAGCCAGCGTGGCCGGAAGAACTGCGCGATGAAGAGCATGATCGTTGCGAGCGCCATCACTCCATAGCTGAGAAATCCCTGCCGGATCAGGGTCACCATTGGGATCAGAATCGTCTGCGGAAGGATGTGGATCAATCCCGCCTTCCCGCTCTTGCGCCATACCATCCAGGCCTGTAGACAGCAGCCCGACACAACCATTTGCGATGTGGCGGCGGGCAGCGCGTTGAATCCTCGCAACCGTCCCACGGTCGGAGCGAGAATAAAATACGAGATTAGCCCGAGCGCGACATATTTGCGGGCCTTCGCGAGGTCGATTTCAACCTCCGATCCATCGCCTTTGGGCGCGGCGGCGTTTTTGCCGAGAATGGCCTTGCCGAGCGGCTTCGACGCGAGCAGCAGCCCGATTGCGAACGCGGCCATTCCCCAGGTCGCCTGCTGGAATCCGAGCACCACGTATTCTGTCTCCGGAAGCTCCGACCAGGGAAAGACGTGGATCAGCGCACCCAGCCAGTAGAGCATCCACATCTGGAAGCAGTACGACATGGTGAGCCCGCACGACGGCCGCTTCAGGACTGCGAACACGATCACGCCGAGGATCAGAATCCAGACGTAGAGCAGTGGTATGAGAGGAGCGCTTTCCATTGGAGTCCGTGCCGTGGAATCAGTGTCGTGACGTCACTGCCGGGAAGTCACCGCGGTCTCATGCAGAATGGACTCGAAATTTGCCGCCACGTCGTCCCAGTCGATCGGGCGGAAATCGTCGTATGTCTTGTAGACCATTTCCGCCAGTTCCTCGCGATTTTCGTCGCACCAGCGCAGCCGCCCGATGAAAGCCTCCGGATCCCGGATCGGAAGCACCCAGCCGTTCTGGCCGTCGCGCACAAAATCGGGCGCGGCGCAGTTCGTGGTGGCGAGAATCGGCAGGCCGCTGGCGCAGGCCTGGGTCAGCACGACGGCGAAACCGTCCTCGAGAGTGGGCAGCAGGAAAAGGTCAGCATTCGCATACCACGAAGGAAGCTGGGCGTGCGGCTGGCGGGGGACGATCTCGATCCGGGCAGGCAGTTGCGCCACAAATTTCTTCGCTTCCGGGGCCACCGACCCGATCACCTGAAAATGAAAGCGCGCCGGATCGGAGCCCCGCACGATCTTTTCAAGATCGTAGAGTCCCTTCCGGAAGCACAAAGTGCCGGCGCAGATCACCCGCAGCGGCGCGCCCGAGCGGATGCGCCGCGCGCGCTCCACCAGCACATCGCGCCGCGGCCGGAATGCGCGCGCGTCGACGCCGAGGGGCAGCAGGGCCATCTTCGCTTCGGGCACGCCCGCCTCGATGAAGCTCCGCAGCGCGAACTTCGATAAAACGAACAGCCGGTCGCACATCCGGTATTCTCGCTCTTCCCGTTCGATAATCCAGTCGGAAGGCGATTCCAGACGGACACCCGTCCGCTCCGACTCTTCGTGCAGAATGCGCTGCTGGTATCGGATGTGGGATGACCCGCGCACCAGAAAGTGGCGCGGAATCTTTGGCGTGCCGAGAAAGACGTCCTCCGCCACGCCGCTGAAAGCGTGCACCACGTCCCAGCTCTCGCGGTTGATCTGCCGCATCACCCATTTGCTGAACGCTTTGTGCATGGGGGCGCTCAGCGCATCTCCAACGGTCAATCCGAGGCGGTCCACGATTTTGACCGCGACGCCGTGCGGCCAGAAGCTGCGGACCTTCTCGCCGGGAACGCCGAATCTGCGCGTCGCCCATACCGGATAATTCGTAAACACGCGCACATCGTGATCCCGCGCGATCAGCGCGCGCGCGAGGTCGAAGCCGTGGAAGCGCCCGTGCACCGCGATCGCGATCTTCATGCGGAAATCCTTGCGGCCATTTCGGGCACGGCGGCCACTTCGCGCCAGGCGCGCGCGATTCCATCCGCCGCTCTCGCCAGCGAGAAGCCGCTCACTTTCTGCCGGCAATTCGAGCGTAGTCGATCCTCCCCGGCCATACGCGCGGTGCGCGCAATCGCCGCCGCGAGGCTCTCGGCTGATCCGGCGCTTGCGATCGCTCCGGTGCGGCCTTCTTCGACGAGATCCGCCGCGCAACCGACCGCGTCCGACACCACGCAGGGCACGCCGTGATGCAGGGCTTCATTGACCACGAGGCCCCATGTCTCCGAACGCAGGCTCGGCAGCACGAGCATTTCCGCCGCATGATACCAGGGGCTCAGTTGCCGCTGATTGCGGAATCCCGGGAATACCGCCCGCACCGCCGGATCGCCGGTGCAGGAAGCGGCCACGGCGCTCTGTTCCGGCCCGCCGCCGAGGAAGATCAGGACTACGCGATTGCGAAGATCCGAAGGGAGCAGTTTCACCGCCGCCGTCAACACATGTACACCTTTGCGCTCGCTCAGCTTTCCCGAAAACAGAATGGCGATATCGTTCGCGGCGAGACCGGATTCCGCGCGCGCCTCGCGCCGTAATTCCTCGCGATCGGACTCGGCGCATCGGAACGGCGCGGTGTTCACGCAGTAGGGCGCGGGAATCATTTTGTTTTCCGGGACGCCCAGCCGTCGATAGTGGGCTGACGACGGCGATCCGATCGGCAGCACGCGCGCGCAGAGCGCATACAGGCGGCGCAGCATCCAGTCGCGTGTGGCGGCTTTAATGGGGTTCCGCGCGACGGCGGCATCCGACGTCTCCGCCCGGAAGAGAATCGGCCGGCCGCTGCGCCGCGCCGCGTAGAATGCGGCGATATGGAACGAGCCCGAATAGCCGGTCAGCAGGATCGCCGAACCGCGGGCGGCTTCCATCATGCGGAACAGGCCGTGCCCCGAGACATCCTCGAACGATTTTGCGCCGCCATTTTCCGTTCGTGACAGAAATCTCACGTCGTTGCCCGCCGTGAGATCGACGTCCCAGGAGAACGACGCCGCGAATTCCTTGTCGCGATAGCCCGCTACGCTGAAATCGGATCCGTAAATCACCGTCACCGGAATTCCGTGCGCTTCTTCGACCAGCCTGTAAACGGGCGCGTGATACTGCACAGGATGCGTTTCGATCACCACCAGCGGACGAGTCTCGGTCATCGCGAAACGGCTTCCCGCTCGAGCGGCGAATGAGCCATGGCGCCCGAAGACTTACGCCCCGCCAGCAACTCCATCACCGGCCGGAACTGATGCTCGTAATTCCACTCTTCGATCACCCGGCGCCTGCCACGCTCGCCCATCTTTCTGGCGGTTTCCGGCTGGCGCGCCAGCCCTCCGATGGCTTCAGCCAGACTCGCCGCCGATGACGGATCGCAGGCCAGCCCGTAGCCCGGTTTGACGAACATATCGGTCCAGTCCGGCAGATCCGAGACCACCAGAGCGAGTCCGCAGGAGAGGTAATCGTACGGCTTGTTGGACGCACCGGCCATGCTACCCATGTTCGGGTCGTCGCTCGACATCGGCATCAGAGCGAGTCCGGCATCGTGTTCGCGGCACACAGCGATCAATTCCCGGCGCGTCGCCAGTGTCCCCACAATGCGGATCCGTTCAGCAATACCAAGCTGCGCGGCGCGGCGCCTCAGCTGGTTGATGTACCCGGCAGCGCCCACGGTCTCATATCCCACTACCGTGAGCGTAACGCCGCTGGGAAGCAGCGCCATCGCCTCGATGACCGTGACAGGCAGACGATCCGGCACGATCGAGCCGTGATAGAGGAGGCGCAACCCGTCCGCGGGCCGTTCGAGCCGGGGCCCGGACACCTCGCCGGTACGCGGGCAATTCCAGACCGCGAGAGGCTGCCGCAGTGCGCCGGTGGATCGCACAAAATGCTCCCCGCGCCTCGCGTTTGGCACTACGCAGAGAGCGGCGCGCCGCGCGAACCGGTTGCGCGTCCATTGCAGAAATCGCGTGAAGGCGCCGGCGCCGCCGGGTTGCGGGAAGTCGTGTTCGTGAAAAATCGCCGTCATTCCAACGAGCGTCGTCAGCAGCCCGAGCGGGCAGACCTGCGACTCCGAGAAGTAAACGCAATCGGGCCGCCAGCGCAAAAACCACGCGATGCACCAGAGGTTGAAGTAGACGTAGTGCAGCTTCTGGCGAAGGCCCGGGTGTTGAAAGGGCAGGCGGCGCACGACAATGCCGGGATGTTCGTCCAACCGAAGTTTGTCCGCCCCCAGCGCGCCGGTTCCGAGGAACAGCACTTCCCAGTTATTCTCCGCGAGGATCTGCGAACTGTGCTCCAGCGGCGGATAGGCCGCGGGATTCGTGTACTGCACATAAACGATTCGCTTCCGCTGTTTTCCCGCCGCGCACGACGGACCCTCGGCCTGTGCGCTCACAGCCGGTTAGCCCCCGCAACACTGGCCGCCGGATTCAGCAGCGCGCCGTAAACGCGCGCCGCGTCGTCGGCCGCGTCTTCCGCCGTCCGGACCGGCTTGGGGCTGGCCTTCAGCCGCCGCAGCAATTCAGGCTCATCGAAAAGTCTTTGGATCGTCGCGGCCCATGCGGCAATCGAGCGGGGCTCGACCAGCAAACCGGTCTCTCCATCTCTCACGAGCTCGGCGATGCCGCCAAGATTCGTCCCAACCACCGGAATACCCGCCGCGAAAGCCTCGTACACCACCAGCGGACCGCTTTCAAGCCACTGCGACGGGACCACCAAAGCGTCGTAGTCTTTCAAACGCTCGACCACGTCCGCGGCATCGAGCGGCGCGACCAACTGGATTCTCCGGTCCGTCCGCAACTGTTCGATAAGTGCTGCCTCGCGGCGGCGGGCGGCTTCCGTCTGGACCACGGCGAAAACATCCAGTTGCAAATCAACGTGCGGAATCGTGGCAAGCGCATCGATGAGAACATCGAGACCCTTGACCGGATCCAGACGCCCCAGAAAAGCGAGTCGCAACGGACGGGAAGCCGCCCGCGCGCAGGCATGCGCGCTTGTAACGGGATACGGCAATCCCTGGCGGCTCAACGTGATCTTTCCCGGCGGCACGCCATTGGCCACGAGCACCGATCGCACCCATTCGCAGACCGCGAAAACATGGCTGGTTTCTTCGCACAGAAATCGCCGTGCCGACGCGTGCCGGACGCCCACCAGTTCAGTCGAGCGCAGCGCCGTCCACATTCCGCCTTCAAGACCCGCATGGCCGGCAAACCGCCCCACGCTTTCCGGGAGGCTCCCCAATAACCGGCTCGCCGCCCCTGGCAGTTGTTTTCCGTCGAGCATGCAGGCCGCGCAGCGATGGACGCGCATTTCGCCGTCGCAGACCCGCGTTCCCCGTTCGAGCATCGTCCCGCGGCAGCACGTAACCGTCGGCGTATGGTACGTGAATACGACGGGAATTCCCCGCGCGCGCGCGACATGCGCGAGGCCCGCTGAAACGGCGCTCGTGAAGGCATGCAGGTGGAGCAGGTCAGGCTGAACGCGATCGAGCACGCGGGCGAAGTTCGCGGCTGCCGCCGGATCGCCCTCGCCATAAAGTTGCCGCAGATCCATTTTGGGCGCCGTGCCGAACCGGTGTATCGCGAATCCGTCATGTGAGTAAGACCGGGTTGCCTCGTCCGGCGCCGCGATCCCGACGTCGTAGCCTCTCGCGCGCTGCACGCGGGCCAGCGATGCGACGTAAACTTCGGTGCCGCCCACCGGATCGGGGTAATAGCAGAAGGGCACATGAAGGACTTTCATTGTCTGGCGGCACGCGTCGAAAGCGATGCCACCACAACCGTCGACCATGCGCCGGACCAGTGCAGGCGTCCCGCGCGGAATTCCTTCCAGCAATCACGCACCTCGGCGCCTTCGAGCAAATTCCCCGCCAGCGCCTGTTCTTCCATTTCATCCGAGTGCGACCGAAGCCAATGCGCGAAGGGCATGGTGAAGCCCCGCTTCGGCCGCCGCGCGGCCGCGTGAACCGCGGGGTGATCGATGGCGTCGACCAAACGAGGTTTGTTGACCGCGGGATCGATGCGCGCTTCGGGAGTCAGCGCGCAGCCCGCTTCCACGAGGCAGTGATCGAGCAGCGGCACTCTGAGCTCGAGGGAATGCGCCATGCTGAACACGTCCGAATCCCGCAGGAGCTGATCGTGCAGGTAGCGCTTCATCTCGATGTAGTGGAAGCGCTCCGGCCGGGACACGCCATTTTCGCCGAACACGCGGATGGGCTCGAAGCTTCGGTCAAGAGAATCGGCGACCGAGCGCGCGTTGCTCCCGAGCAGCCGGCGAACTCTTCCAGGCGCGAAGAATCCCCGCGCCATCATATAGAGCGATTCGTCGAGCGGCCGCCCGTTGCCGTATTCGAGCCTTTGCCACTTCTCCGCGCCCAGCCCGGCGGCTACCGACGCGCCCAGTCCGAGCGCGCGCCGCACGCCCGAGGGGCATCGCGCGTATCCGCCGAGCAGGCCGCTGCCTTCGATCAGCGCGCGATAGTGCCCGTAGCCCAGGAAGATCTCGTCCCCGCCGAGACCGGAGAGCACAACCTTCAGGCCTAGTTTTCGAGCCGCCATCGAAACGAAATAGGTATTGACGCCATCCGCCGTGGGCTGATCGAGGGCCGCCAGAAAACGTGGCACTTCGCGTTTGAAATCGTCCCCCGTGACCCGGATCTCGTGATGATCGGTTTCGAACGCGCTCGCCAGTTCGCGTGCTTCGGCCGCTTCGCTGAAATCGGCTTCATCGAACACGACGGTGAGGGTCCGCAACGGAGCGTTGCGGCCGCGCGAAGCGAGCCATGCGACGCCGGCCGAGTCGACGCCTCCGCTGAGGAACACGCCGATCGGCACATCCGCGAGCAGATGGCCCTCAATCGATTCACGCAGGATCGCCGGAATCCCATCCGTGCCGTTCGTGTGCGAGCCATACGAGAAGTCCCAATACTTCCGGATTTCGACGCGGCCCCGCGCTATTGAAAGAAAGTGGCCGGGCTGGAGGCACTCGACATCGCGCACCCACGTGCGCGGCGCGGGCACCGCCCCCAGCGAGAGAAACGCACTCAACGCGGAGGAATCCGGAACGCCTTCCGAAGCCCCGCTTTCGACCAGCGCTTTCACTTCCGAAGCGAACGCCACTCGTCGGCCGCGATTGACGAAGTAGAAAGGTTTGATACCGAGACGATCGCGCGCCGCGAAAAACACCGGCGCTCCCGATTCCACAACCGATGGCCGCGCGTCGACGATCGCGAACGCGAACATGCCCCGCAGGCGCTTGACGAGCCCCTCGCCGCCCCATTGTTCGTACCCGTGGATCAGGACTTCGGTATCCGATGCCGTGGCGAATGAATGTCCGAGGCCCTTCAGCTCGCGGGTCAACTCGCGGTAGTTGTAGATCTCGCCGTTATATGTGACCCACACATCGCTGGTTTCGTTTGCCATCGGCGGGTTTGCCACCGCCCGCAGGTCGATGATCGATAGCCGGCGATGGCCCAATACAACCGAGTCCTGGCAGTGGATGCCATCGCCATCGGGTCCGCGATTTTCCTGGAGCTTCAACATGCGGCCGGTGAGCTCGCGGTCTTCCGCCGTCGCTTTGCCATCCAACCGGACTGTTCCCGCAATTCCGCACATAGGATAAAAAACTACCGGCTCAAAGCCGTGGCGCGCGCACTCCTGAGGGCCGCCCACAAGTGCGGGACGGCGCACTGAGAGTCCGCGCCACCTGCAAAGGAAAGCAAAGGGGAAACCTGCTGAACACTAAATCGCGGCCGGACGCAGCCGCCCCTTCAATTGACGATATCGAATTGCCAGACGCTCGGCCGCGGGGTAACCGACGCAGCGCGACAACCAGTGCATCGCCGACTGGCTCGGCTGCCATTCCGGCGACAAAGAGAGAACGTGCCCCAGCAACTCCTCAAATGCATCGTTGTCGACAGGCGCCAGACCATGGAGCAGCGATTCATAAGACGCGAGAAGAAATTCCGTGCGGGCCGGCGTCACCATCCCGCGTTCCCGCCACCAGGTCTCGGCGAGCTTGAGATTGCGGATGCAGCCGGTAAGGAAATCGAGTCGCCTGCGGCGCGAAAGCGAAGCGCCCCGCCGCCGGTAAAGAAATAGAGGACGGCCGGCCGCGGCATGCAGGAACCGTCCGCCGGACATCGAGAGGCGCACGTTCAGGTCCACATCTTCGATCAGCCAGTGCCGCTCGTCGAAACCGCCAACCTTCCCGAGCCACTGGGTGTTGAAGAGCTGGCTGCCGGTGTGAATGAAATTCTCGTCCTGCAGAAGATTCAGCACCGCGTCGTCACCCAACTGTGGTGAGCGCACAGGAGGCACGGGATTCCATTCGCCCCCCGTCTGCTCGAACGATTGCCACT
>DASZLP010000252.1:0-11945 GCA_035552355.1 Bryobacteraceae bacterium
GCCCATCAGGTGGCCCACGACATCCGGAACCAGTTCACCATCGGCTACACGCCCTCGAACACAGCGCTCGATGGGACGTACCGGCAGATCAAGGTGGCGGTAAAGGGTCCTGGGAGCCCCGTGGCGCGCACCAGGAGCGGCTATTACGCAACAAAGGACACTCAGAAGTCTGCCCGCAAGTAGGATGTGCGGTCCAACAAGCGTCGGCATGATTGCCGACGCGGCGGACAAAGTGTCCGCGCCACTGTGGCGCGGGCGATCTCGCCCGCCGCGCCGGCACTCATGCCGGCGCTTGTCGTAAGAAATGCCGGCTCTGGAAATTACCTGGCGGTTGCTGAAAGGCTATCGCCTGCGGCCGTGGAGAAGTCCCTACCTGCGCTGGCGAATCGAAACCTGGTCCGGAATCAAAGCCGAAACCATCACGCCAGGCGTTTTCTGGGAATTCGCGTGGAAACACCGCGCCGATCTGGCCCGGTACCTGCGCTGGGCGGCGGAAAATTCACGCGGCCGTTGAGGGTTTGGAGGGTTTCGATTCCGTAGTCGAGGCTGGTTTGGAATCGGCAGCTGGCGCGCTCGATTCGGATTTCCCGGATCCGGAGTCGCTCTTCTCAGCCTTCGTCTCGCTCTTCGATTCCTTCGAATCTTTGGAATCGTCCG
Organism: Bryobacteraceae bacterium; assembly: GCA_035552355.1. Taxonomy (GTDB): domain Bacteria; phylum Acidobacteriota; class Terriglobia; order Bryobacterales; family Bryobacteraceae; genus BOG-234. The sequence continues at coordinate 658 of DASZLP010000252.1, forward strand.
ATTTGCCCGACTTTGCGCCCCCTTTACCGTAATCGGTGGCGTACCATCCGCTTCCCTTCAAATGAAACGCAGGGGCCGAAAGCAGCCGCTCAACCGGCCCGCCGCATTCGGCGTGGATCTTCAGAGGCTCGTCGGAGAATTTCTGGATCACCTCGAAGGTTTTGCCACAGGAATGGCACTTGTATTCGTAAAGGGGCATACCTTCTCTTTCAGTCTAGCAATGGTACAAAATCAAACGCGCCCGCGAAGCCGTTGAGGCAGCGCGGGCGCGTCGATTCAGGATGAGGCTGTTCTCTACTTCTTCTTCGCCGGCGTGCGACGCCGCGCGGGGGCAGCGCCGACAAACGCCGACGCCGGGAGCCCTTCCACGTCTTCCTTGTCGGCCGTCAGCGTCAGCATGTAGGGGTCTTTCACAAACGATTCCACCACGCCTTTGAACTTGATCGCCGTGCCGGCCTCGATCGTGCCTTTGAGCGCGTTCTCGAACTTCAGGGTGGCGTCGCCCGCCGGGCTGTCAACATTCACCAGCAGTTCTTTCGGCGACGGCTGCGAGATGACCTTCGCCTGGAACATCGTGAAATCCGCCTGACCTGCCGGAGGAACTTCCGCGTCTTTGATCTGCATGAAGTACGTGTCGCCATCGGGCGCCGTGAGGGCAGTCCTGATCTGCCGCCACAGCGCGATGTCCGGGTGCGCCTTGGAGAACGCAGCGGCGTCGCCTGCTTCTCTGTTTGCAATGTCCGTCACGCTGTCGATGTGGAAGTCCGCGGGCATCGTCGGATTGGAAACCGCGGCTTTCTTCAGGTCGTCGAGACCTTTGTCGTCGCCGTGATATCCCTCATAAGCCTTCTTGAGATAGTTTTCCGCATCCGTTTTGCCCTTCGCCGGCAGAGCCTGCGGACCGGTGATCTGGATCGCCTTCGCGATATAGAACAACCCCTCCGGAATGCGCGCGACGTTGCGTTCCCGCAGGATCAAAACACCCAGCGTGTAGGTTGAAGAAGCATCGCCGGGATTTCCCGTGATCTCCTTCTTGTAGGTCTTCTCGGCCAAGGCGTCGCCTTCGGGCGTCTTCTTCGCCATGGCGAGGGTGGCGATCACGGCGTTCGATTGCATCTCGAGCGTTTGTTTGGCCTGCTTCCACTGATCGTCGGTGGCGTTCGCCGGCTTGTTCTCGGGCGCCAGATACTTATCGAGATTGTCCTGAAGATCCGTCGCGGCTTTCATGGCTGCGTCCTGATCCGCGGCCGAGGCGCCAGCTTGCGCGCCTTTGGTCGCGACCTGGCCTTCGGCGGAGGCGATCATCATCGAGCGGCGGCCCTTGAAATCGGAGTCGGGATACTTCTGCTCCCATTGATGCAGGAGGTCAAGTTGCTTTTGAGGATTCGTTTCCTTCTGGATGGCGACCGTGAGGTCGTATTCACCTTGGTCCTTGACCGCCGGGGCTTTGGCCGCCGGCGCCTGCGCAAATGCAGCAGCCGCCAGGCTCAAAGCGAGTACACCGGTCGCCACTACTCCACTGATTGTCTTCGACAAGCCATCAAACACGTTACTTTGCCTCCCCACTGTTGATTGCCGCTCCGCGCAAATTACACTTTACAAAATGGGTAAAGCGGAGTATACCTGAACCTCCGCTGCTCCGGCAATCCAGCACCCGCTGAAATGTTGGACGCCCCCCGGAACCCGCAAGTTCCCGACAGCAAATCCTAATTCCCCGCGCGCCAGACGTGCGCTGCTCACAGCAGATAGAGAGTAATGGAATCCGCGCGCTTTCGCAAGCGGGTACCGGTACGCGAACACAGGTTGCCCTGATATTCGCGTTTCACCGCAGGCGCGGCCTTTGGCACAATCGCCGGTTGTTACAATCGCCGCAGGCACTTTTCAATCGCCGCAGGCGCTTTGCGAACTTTCGATCTGGCCGTCATCGTCGCGTACCTTGCCGGGGTCACGTGGTTCGGCGCGCGGTTCCGCAAAGAGCAGCGCTCCCTCAAAGATTATTTCCTCGGCGGCCAGACGGCTCCGTGGTGGGCCATCGCGCTCTCCATCGTTTCGGCCGAAACCAGCACCCTGACCATAATCGGGACGCCTCCGCTGGCTTACGGCGGCAGCTTTGTCTTTCTGCAGGTTGTCATGGGTTACCTCGCTGCGCGCGTGGTGATTTCGGCAATTTTTCTGCCGCAGTATTTCAAAGGACAGCTCTATACCGCCTACGGCCTGATGGAGCGGCGCTTCGGCCCGCGCACCCGCAAGACCACGGCGGCGATCTTCCTGATTACCCGCTCGCTCGCCGAGGGCGTGCGCGTCTTCGCGATCTCGATCGTAATCTCCATCATTCTGGGAACGAGCGGACCCGCATCGATTCTGGTGATTATCGCCATAACGCTTTTCTATACATTCGAGGGCGGCATGACAGCCGTCATCTGGACAGACGTGATCCAGATGGCGATGTATATTTTCGGCGCGGCCGTAAGCCTCTTCGTGCTGATCGGGAAAATTCCCGGCGGTTTCGGCCATGCTCTCGCGCTCGCCGCGCCCGCCGGCAAACTCCGCGTATTCGACTTCCACTGGTCATGGACCGCCCCATACACTTTCTGGGCGGGCGTGATCGGCGGCTGTTTTCTGACAACCGCCAGCCACGGGACCGACCAACTCGTCGTGCAGCGCCTGCTGAGCGCGCGCTCGGAACGGCAAAGCCGCCTTGCGCTGCTTTCGAGCTGGATCGTGATCTTCATCCAGTTCGCGTTATTCCTCACGATCGGCATGTTGTTATGGGTTTATCGCGGCGGCCAGACATTCGCGAAGGACGATCTGGATCGTCTCTATCCCTCGTTCATCTGGGATTCGCTTCCCGTGGGAATTGCCGGCCTGGCGATGGCGGCAATTATTGCAGCCGCGATGGCCAATCTTTCCGCCGCCCTGAATTCACTCGCCTCCACCACGGTGGTCGATTTCTACCAGCCGCTGACAGGGTCGGGGCGCCGAGCGGAACACTATCTAACGGTGTCGCGCGTGTCCACGATATTCTGGGCAGGAGTGCTCGCGGCAATCGGCCTCGTCGCCGGCCGCTGGGGCTCGGTGCTGGAATCCGGACTGTCGATCGCGTCCGTCACGCTCGGCATTCTGCTGGGAGTTTTTCTGCTGGGCGTGCTGACACGGCGGCCGGGTGAAAACGCCGCCATCGCCGGCATCGTCGCCGGCGCGATCGCGATGTCATTTGTAAAATTCGCGACGGCAATTCCGTTCACTTGGTGGGTATTGATCGGCAGCGCAGTGACTTTCGCGACCGGCTGCCTCGCGTCTCTGAAATGGAAAAATCCGGCCGCATGACGGAGCTCAAACGCGCCCTCGGAATCTGGGCGGCGATATCGATTGTCGTCGGGACCGTCATAGGCAGCGGTATTTTTCGGGTGCCGCAGTCGATGATCCTCGCTGTTGGGAGCGTACGGCTGGTTTTTCTGGTCTGGGTAGCCGGAGGCGTGCTGTCGCTGGCGGGAGCCTTGACCTACGCCGAGCTCGCCGCCGCCATGCCGGGCGCCGGAGGCGAATATGTCTACCTCACCGAGGCGTATGGGCCAGTCTGGGGTTTCCTGTACGGCTGGACACAAATGTGGGTCGCCAAGAGTGGGTCCATCGCCACACTCGCGACGGCGTTCTTCGAATATACGGCCTATTTCCTGCCGCAATTCGAGAAAATCTGGTTCACACTGGGACCATTCCAGATCAAGTATGGCCAGGTATTCGCGCTCGTTCTGATTCTTCTCCTCGGAGGGATCAATTACATCGGCGTTCGCGTCGGCGGCGATGTGCAGGTGGCGGTGACGGCAGTCAAGTTGGCGCTCATCGCCTTCGTGATTCTGGCGGGGCTTTTCTATTCGGGCGCGCCGGCCCCCGCAGCGCCACCTCTTCCGGCCGAGCCGGCGGCTCCTTCCCTTTTCGCCGGATTTATCGCCGCGCTGGTGGCCGCGCTCTGGGCCTACGACGGCTGGAACAATGTGGGAATGGTGGCTTCCGAAGTGCGCAATCCGCAAAGGAATTTGCCGATCGCGCTGATCGGCGGCACCGCCGGCGTAATCGCGATCTATATGCTCGCCAACTGGGCCTATTTCCGGGTGCTTTCCCCCGCCGAAGTGGGCGCCCATAAACTCGTCGCCGCCGAAATGATGCAGCGGATCGCGGGATCGAAAGGCGCGGCAGCCGTATCTCTCGCCGCGATAATTTCGATCTTCGCGGCCCTGAACGGGTCGATATTGACCGGCGCGCGTGTTCCTTACGCGGCCGCGCGCGATGGCCTTTTCTTTGCATCCGCCGCGCGCGTACACCCGGCATTTCACACGCCCGGCGTTTCCATCCTGATGCTGAGCGCGTGGTCGTCGGTGCTGGTCTTATCCGGGAAATACGACGAGCTTTTCGACTTCGTTATTTTCGGAAGCTGGATCCTTTATGCGATGGCCACGGCGTCGGTTTTCGTCCTCCGGCGCAAGCGTCCGGACCTGCCGCGCCCGTACCGGACGCTCGGCTATCCGGTTGTTCCGTTTTTGTTCCTGGCCGGCGCCACGGTGCTCGAAATCAGCACGCTCTGGACTAAGCCCCGCCAGTCCATCGCTGGAATTGTCTTGATTTTGTTGGGATTACCGTTCTATTTTTACTGGAGCCGGCGGGCTCTCCCGGCAAATTCCCGCGCCTCCGCGCGTTCCGAAAATGCCAGTTCCGGTACGGATTGATTCTCGTTCGTTCCGAAATTGGAACAAAGTGCTTGCTTTGCGAAGGCTAATCGGGTAAAAATTTTAGCTGTAGCCTTGGGCGATTGTGCCGAATGTTCTGGATACGGAACGGGGGCGCGGCGCCAAACGCAATCCCGGAACAGAGAAAAACAGGAGCGATATGGACGTTTCGAAAATTCTGGACGAATTACGTCAGGAACGTGAGCAGCTGGAGGAAGCAATTTTGAGCCTGGAGCGTCTGGCGCGGGGACGGGGCCGGCGCCGCGGGCGTCCGCCGGCATGGATGGTCGAGGCCAAGAAGCGCGGTCGGCCAGTTGGCAGCAAGAATAAAGCGAAGACTCTCGGACAGGCTAAGACTACTTCCGCCGCGGCGTAGTTGATTCGAGGCACCGTCCGCAAGGGACGGCGGAGCTCTCTCACCTGTAAATAAGGAATTTCTGACGCAACGTCAGGAATTCCTGTAGTTTGGCGTTGGCAGCGGGGAAGGCGTCGCCCTTCCCCGCCAGCGCCGCAATCACCCGGCCATTCCCGATCAGATCCTTGTTTACTTCCAGCGCTATCTTCTTCGGATAGAGGCGCTCGAGCGTCGACGCGACCGCAAGGCCCAGCCTCACAGCCGAGAACAGCTCCCGGTTGGTCAGGAGAATCCGCACGCCCTCGATCGTCTTTCCGCTGAAATTCGAAGACGACGGGGTAAATTCGACTGGATAAAACCGTACACCCGGAACATTCAATACCGCCAAATGCGTTGCGAGGTCTCGGCCGTTGATCCAGGAAGCTCCTATCTGTTCGAACGGCGCATCGGTGCCGCGGCCGACCGAATAGTTGCTGGAATACTCGATCATTCCCAGCGCGGGGTAAAGTGTGGCCTCGGTCAGATTCCTGATGTTCGGTGACGGATTCACCCAAGGTAATCCGGTCGCATCGAACCATTCATCGCGGCGCCAGCCCGTCATTTCCACCACGTGCAAATCGGCGCGCGGGCCGGTCTTATTCACCGGATTTTCGTTCATCAGCCGCGCCAATTCCCCGATCGTCATACCGTGGCGCAGCGGCAAGGGGTATGCGCCGATGAAAGACAGCTTGTCCGCGTCGAGCATCGGCCCTTCGACGTGGATGCCCGTAATCGGGTTCGGCCGGTCGAGAACATAAAATGGCAGTTTCGCCTTCGCCGCTTCTTCCATCGCATAAAACATGGTGGATTCGTAGGTGTAGAAGCGAACGCCGGCATCCTGAATGTCGAATACGAGCGCTTCGAGCCCGCGCAGCATTTCCGGCGTGGGCCGGCGCGTTTTGCCGTAAAGGCTCCAGACTTTGATTCCGGTTTTTGTATCGACCGTGTCGGCCATGCCTTCGCGATCTTCGGCTCCGAAGATACCGTGCTCAGGGGCGAACAGCGCTGCCACGTCAACCCCTGCCTCCTTCATGAGGTCGACATTCCGCCGGCCGTGGCTGTCTATGCCCGTTTGATTCGTGATCAGGCCGATCTTTTTCCCGCGGAAAACTTTGAAGCCGTCCTGTTCGAGTGCGTCGAGTCCGGTTTTCGTAAGCTGAGGAACGGCGACGGGCACGCGGTCGTCGTAACCGACCGACGCGGCGGCGATGGTCGCGACGCTGCGGCGCAATGGTGTGATGGCTTTACGCTCGGTCGGATGAACCGAATTCGCCATCAGGATTACGTAGGTTCGCGACGCGGGGTCGATCCACATCGAAGTGCCGGTAAAACCGGTGTGGCCGAAAGATCCCACCGGGAAGAGATCGCCGCGCGGTCCCGAGTAGGGGGAGTCGATATCCCATCCGAGTCCGCGCACGGCCTTTTGAGCGGGCGGACTGGCGGGCGACGTGAACTTCGCGATCGTCGCCGGACTGAACAAGCCATTGCCGCCATCGAGAATCATCTGGCAGAACTTCGCGAGGTCGCCGGCCGTCGAGAAGACCCCCGCATGGCCCGCAACGCCGCCCATAGCGCGCGCCGTGGGATCGTGGACGACGCCGCGCAAAATCGTGCCGTCCTTCTGCATCTCCGTCGGCGCGATGCGCGGTTCGAGCGAATCCGGCGGCAAATACCCGGTGTCTTTCATACCCAGCGGATCGAAAAGAATCTGCTTCACGTACTCGTTTTCGGGCAGGCCGCTGACGCGATGCACGATTTCGCCGATGAGGATGAAGTTGATGTCGCTGTAAACGAATTTGGTTTCGGGCGGTCCGGCTGGCTTGTCAGACAGGGCTCGTCGAATGCCTGTTTCGTACCCGGACCACGACGGTTCAAGATCGAGATCCGGGCGCAGGCCGGAATAATGGGTCATCAGATCGCGCACGGTGATCGGGCTTGTGCCGCCCTGAAATTCCGGCAGGTATGTCGTGACGGCGTCGTCGATGTGAACTTTTCCCTGCTCGACCAGCTTCATCATGGCGCTCGTGGTGGCGACGATCTTGGTCAGCGAAGCAATGTCGAAGATCGTGTCCGCCGTCATCGGCTCGGGCGCCGGCACCAGAGCCCGATTGCCATACGCTTTGCGGTAGACAACATCGCCGTTGTGTCCGACGATGACGACTGCGCCGGGGATTTTGTCTTCGCGGACCGCCTGATTGATGACGGCGTCGAGATCGGCCGCGCTGTGAAAGGTCTGAGCCGATGCGATCGTTGAAATCAGCGCGCCGCAGAAGAGCGCGATCGACAGGCGAGCGGGCTTCGGGAGTTGCGCCACTGCTCAGAGATTAGCAAGTCGCCGGGGGTCCGGAACAGCAGGCTCCGGAACGGGGCTTGCGTCTGACTCCGCCGTTTTGTTATATATCCACGTACCGAGTGGCCTCAGGTGGGCCACGCTTATGATCAAAAAGAAAATATCAGCTCCGGCGGCGAAGAGCGTACCCGTGTCCAAACCCGCCCCTGGCAAGAAGCCGGCGCCCGTCGGCGGACCCAGCGCTTCCGAACTGCAACTCAAAGCGTACGAGCAGGCCGTGCAGCTCTTCTCGGTGCGCAAGCTGAAAGAGGCGCGGGAACGATTTGTGGAGGCCGCCAAAGGTCCGGCGCATCATATTTCAGACAAGGCGCGCTCTTACGCGCAGGTCTGTGAAAGAAGGATGAGCACGGCGGAGGTGAAGCTCTCGTCGGCCGAAGACCACTTCAACTACGGTGTGGAGAGGTTGAACGCGCGCGATGTGGATGTGGCGAAGCACCATCTCGGCCGGGCGCTCTCGCTCGAACCCGAGGCCGACCACGTGCTCTATACGCTCGCGCTCTGCTGCGGAATCGCGGGGGACGGTAACGGGGCCTGTGAGAACCTGAAACGTGCGATCGACCTCGAGCCGCGGAACCGGATTCTGGCGCGCCAGGATCCCGAGTTTTCGGCGCTCGCGACGCAGTTTCCAAACCTGCGGGCGCTGCTCTCGGCCGAGCCGGTGGGAGTTTTCTAACCGCCTTTCCGAGCCGCGCGCGTTGGCGAGCGGTAACGTTGCACCGGTCACACGGGAATTCCTGCCAGTCGGCACCAGCGCCGCTCGACAGGAGTTCGCTTGAGCGAGCCCCTGCGGGTGGTTTCGATCGGCGGCGGCCACGGCCTTTCCGCGCTGCTCGAAGGGCTCAAGCAGTATACTCGCACCCCGGATCATCCCGTCGACATCACCGCGGTCGTCACGGTTACCGACGATGGCGGCAGTTCCGGACGCTTGCGGCGCGAGTTCGATGTCCTGCCGCCCGGCGACATCCGCAACTGCATGGTCGCGCTTTCCGAAGACGGCGCGCTTCTCTCGCGGCTGTTCCAGTACCGATTTAAAGCCGGGCACGGGCTGAAGGGACACAGCTTCGGGAATCTGTTCCTGACGGCGCTCACCGAAATCACGGGCGATTTTTCGGATGCGGTGCGCAGTTCCGCCGAAGTCCTGAATATCGCCGGCCGAATCTTTCCATCGACAGCCGCGAATGTAGCGTTGGAAGCAGTCCTCGAAGACGGCAAAGTTCTTCGCGGCGAGAGCCGAATCAGCCGGAGCCGGCGTCGCATCCGTGAGATCAGGCTTGTGCCGGCGGGCGTGCGTCCATTGCCCGAAACGCTGGAGGCGATCGCGCGCGCGGATTTGATCACGCTCGGGCCGGGCTCGCTGTTTACGAGCGTGGTTCCGAATCTGCTGGTTTCGGGGATCCCAGCGGCCATTCGAAAATCGCCGGCGCACAAGGCCTGCTTCATGAACCTGATGACGCAACCGGGGGAGACGACAAACTTCAGCGCTTCGGACCACGTAGCGGCTCTTGACCACCATGCCGGCGGCCGGCTGATCGACAGCGTGGTGGTGAGCACGTCGAAGATTTCACTGGGACTCCGGAAGAGGTACGCGGCACAGAATGCGGCGCCGATTGAGATCGATACCGAGCGGCTCTCGGCGATGGGCCTCGAGATTATCGGAGAGGATCTTGCGCAGGCGGGGCGGAAGGTGCGGCACAATCCGGCGGCGATCGCGCGGATCGCGGTGGAGATGGCGATGCGTGCAGCCCGCATCCCCGGCGCTACATTTAAAAGCGATGCGAATGAATGACGTGGCAGTCGTGATCCTTGCGGCCGGGCAGGGGACGCGGATGAAATCCCGCATGGCCAAAGTGCTCCATCGCGCGGGTGGCAAGCCTCTCGTCCGGACGGCCATCGACGCGGCGCTCGAGATCGCGCCGCCGGAGCGCGTGTTTGTCGTGGTCGGCTATCAGGCCGAGCAGGTGCGGGCCGAGGTTGAGGCAGCGGGCGTGCGGGCCATCCATCAGACGGAACAACTGGGGACGGGGCACGCGGTCATGTGCGGTGAAGATCAGCTCGCCAACCTCGGCGGACGGCTGATCGTTTTTGTGGGCGATTGTCCGCTGATCCGCCCCCAGACTCTGGAGCGGCTCGCGGAAGAACAGAAGGCGAGCGGCGCGGCGGCGGCGGTGATTACTACCGAAGTTCCCGATGCGACGGGATATGGCCGCATTATCCGTTGTGACGACGGCAGCGTACTCGAGATCGTCGAACATCGCGCGGCTTCCGAGGCGCAGCGGGCTCTTCGCGAAATCAATTCGGGAATTTTGTGCTTCGATGCCGGAATGCTGTGGAAGCATATTCACGAGCTGAAGCCGGACAATCCGGCGCGCGAATACTATTTGACCGACATGGTGGCGATTCTGATCCGCGCCGGGGGCCGCGTCACCGCGCTGAAGATTCCGGATGCGAGCGAGCTGCTGGGAATCAACAATCGCGTCGAGCTGGCGGAGGCCGACGCTGTTCTGCGCGCGCGCAAGGTGCGGCAGTTGATGCTGGACGGGGTGACCATCGAGAAGCCGGAGACGGTGACCATCGATGCGGATGTGAAAATCGGGCCGGACACGATCATCGGCCCGTTCGCGCAGATTACAGGGAAGACCGTGATCGGCGAAAACTGCCGCATCGGGGCCTGCGCGATCGTCCACAGCTCGACCGTCGCCGATGGCGCGGAGGTCTTTCCGTTTTCGATCGTTTCGGAATCGGCGATGGACGCGGAGGCGCAGGCGGGTCCGTTTGCAAGGCTGCGGATGGGCGCGCGTTTGGGAAAGGGCACGCACGTCGGGAATTTCGTCGAGTTGAAGAAGACAAAGCTGGGGGATGGGTCGAAGTCGATGCATCTGGCGTATCTGGGAGACTCGACGATCGGGAAGAAAGTGAACGTCGGGGCCGGGACAATCACCTGCAATTACGACGGGCAGAAAAAACATCCGACGCATATCGCGGACGGTGTGTTTGTGGGGAGTAACTCGACGATCATCGCGCCGGTCGAGATCGAGAAAGATGCGTATATTGCGGCCGGCAGCGTTATCAACCAGCGGGTGCCGGAGAACTCGCTGGCGGTTGGGCGGTCGCGACAGGTGAATAAGGAAGGCTGGCGACCGAAGTTGCCGGCGTGAAGTCGACGAAGCCGGTGGCGCGGGCGCTCCCGCCCGCCGGGCCGGCAATCGTGCCGGCGCCTGGCGTTTTTTTTGATCCTGCGCTAGAGACGATTGATGAGACTCGCGACGTATCCGGCGCCGAAGCCGTTGTCAATGTTGACGACCGTCACGTTGCTCGCGCAACTGTTCAGCATGCCGAGCAGCGCCGCGAGTCCCGAGAAGCTCGCGCCATAGCCGACGCTGGTCGGCACCGCGATCACCGGAACTGAGACCATTCCGCCCACCGCGCTCGGCAGCGCGCCTTCCATTCCGGCGCAAACGATAACCACGCGCGCGGCGTCGAGCCGTTCGTGGTTGCTGATCAGACGGTGAATTCCCGCAACTCCGATATCGTAGATCGAATCGACTTCGTTGCCCATTGCTTCCGCCGTTACCCGCGCCTCTTCCGCCACCGGGATATCGCTGGTTCCGGCGCAGACCACCGCTACCTTTCCCTTTCCGGTCGTTTTGCGGTCGCGCCAGTAGCGAACAGCGCCGCTGAGCGGAAAATATTCGCCGCCCTCATGTTCCTTTAAAAGGCGCTCGGCCATTTCGGGCGTGGTGCGCGTGACCAGCACGTTTTCCGCGCGCTCCAGCAGTTTCGCCGTGATCGCAACTACATGGTCTGTACTTTTTCCAAGCCCGAA
>DASZLP010000253.1:0-25174 GCA_035552355.1 Bryobacteraceae bacterium
CTTGCGCGTCTCTTCGCGCTTCTTCGCCAGCTCGAATTCGTAGAGGCGGGCGCGCAACTGCTTCATCGCGCTGTCGCGGTTCTTGTGCTGCGAGCGCTCATTCTGGCACTGGACGACAATGCCGGTCGGGAAGTGCGTAATCCGCACCGCGGAGTCGGTCATGTTGACGTGCTGCCCGCCCGCACCCCCGGAGCGGAACGTGTCGATGCGAAGGTCATCCAGCTTGATGTCGATGCGGATTTCGTCGTCGATCTGCGGAAACACAAATACTGACGCGAAAGACGTATGCCGGCGCGCGGCCGAATCGAAAGGCGAAATGCGCACCAGTCGATGCACGCCGATCTCCGACTGCAGCAGCCCATATGCATTCGGGCCGTTGATTTCGAACGTCGCCGATTTGATCCCCGCGCCTTCACCTTCGAGCCGGTCCGTCAGAACGGTTTTGAAGCCGTTGAGCTCGGCCCAGCGCAGGTACATGCGCAGCAGCATCTCGGCCCAGTCCTGCGATTCGGTGCCGCCGGCGCCCGGGTGGATAGTCATGATGGCGTCGCGGGCGTCGTTCTCGCCCGAGAGCAGCATGCCGGTTTCGATCCTGCTTAAGACCTCGCTGTACCGCTTCAGTTCGCGCTCGATATCGGCGCCGACGGACTCGCCTTCGCGCGCCAGTTCGAACAGCGTGTCGATATCGTCCGTCATGCCCGCGATCTGCTTGTCGTTCTCGATGGATTCTTCGAGACGCTTACGGTCCTGCATGACCTTCTGGCTTTTTTCCGGCTGGGACCAGAAGTCGGGGGCGGAAATCTGCTCTTCGGTGGAGGCTAGTTCTTTCTTCTTTTTGGATGCGTCAAAGATAGCTCCGCACGGCAGATGCCTGTTCCCGCAGCGGTGAAAATTCGCGATCCAGTTCGTCGAGAGTCATATGGAGCCGGCGCCCCTGAAGGGGACGACCGGTAAATTTCATTTTGTCACACGATCAACATGCAGTCGCCGTAGGAAAAGAAGCGGTACCGCTGCGCGACGGCGTGTTTGTAGGCGGCGAGCGCGAGGTCCGGTCCTGCGAAAGCGCAAACCAGCAGCAGCAGACTCGTGCGCGGAAGGTGAAAGTTCGTCAGCATGGCGCCGACGCGGCGGAATTTATATCCGGGATAAATGAATAAGTTCGTCGGGCCCGCAAGTGTGCCCGTGCGAGCGGCGGATTCGAGCGTGCGCACGCTCGTGGTGCCGACGGCGACGACGCGACGCGCCGATTCGATTGTCCGCCAGGCATCGCCCGGAATCGTGTAGCGCTCGAAGTGGAGTTCGTGATTCTCGAAGTCTTCGCGTTCGATCGGCTGGAATGTGCCGAGCCCGACATGCAGCGTGACGCGGGCGATCTCCGCGCCCGCGTTTTCAGCGAGCTCGAGAATCCCGCCCGTGAAGTGCAGGCCCGCGGTGGGAGCGGCGCTCGAGCCGCGCTCGCGCGCGAAGACGGTCTGATAGCGCTCGCGATCGCTGACGCTGTCCGCGCGCCTGATGTAGGGCGGCAGCGGCATATGGCCGAGCCGATCGATGGTCGCGTAGACATCCTCGCTGCCGGTGAATCGAATCGTCCGCTCGCCGCGTTCGCCGTGCGCGACGATCTCGGCGCGGAAGCCGCCATCGATGCGAACGACATCGCCGACCCTCAGCTTGCGGCCGGGCCGGACGAGCGCTCGCCACTCCCGCGCATCTTCCGAGACCGGTTCGAGCAGCAGCAGTTCAGCCGCAGCGCCGGAAGGTTCGCGTTTTCCAAAGAGCCGTGAGGGAAGCACGCGCGAATCGTTGAGCACCAGACAGTCGCCGAGTCCGAGAAAGGATGGCAACTCGCGGAACGTGCGGTCCTCGAATCGCTGTTCCTCGCGATAGACGACGAGCATGCGCGCGGCGTCGCGTTCGTCGGGAGGCGCCTGCGCGATCAGTTCTTCGGGAAGCTCGTAATCGAAATCCGACAGGCGCATTCAACGCTTGAGCAGGTCCTGCACTTCGGCGTAAGGGACCGCTTCCGTCGCCAGGGCCGTGAACATTCCATCAGTCCTCAGTTGCCGCGTGAAGCGTTGCAGCGCGCCCAACGCAACGCGTGACAATCCGGACCCGAGACTGACGCGCCGCACGCCCAGCCGCTGGAGTTCAGAAACGGGCGGAGTCCCCACGGTCGCGAGAATGTTGAGCGGACCTTTCACGCCCTTCGCGAGACAACCAATCGTTTCGGAGTCTGCCACGCCGGGAACGAACAGGCAATCGGCGCCGGCTTCGCGGAAGGCGTTCAATCTTTCGATCGCGCGGTCGATACGCGTAGATTCGTCGCCATTCTTCGCGAGAAAGATGTCGGTCCGGGCATTCAGGACGAACGGCACGCCGGCTTGCTCGACGGTCTTCTGCACTGCGCGAATCGCCGCGAGCTGTTCGGGCAGCGGGATAAGGTCGTGATCGACCATATCCTCCAGATTCATCCCGACGGCTCCGGCGCGGATCACATCGAGCGCGGTTCCGGCGGGGTCGCCGTAGCCCGCTTCAACATCGGCTGTGATGGGCACACGCACGGCGGATGCGATGCGCGCGACCATGCCGAGCATCTCGGCGCGCGGAATGCGCTGACCGTCGGGGTAGCCGAGAACCGCCGCCACACCGGCGCTGCCCGTCGCGCCCGCGGGAAAGCCTTCGGCCTCGACGATGCGGGCGCTGATCGCGTCCCAGGCGTTCGGGAGGATCAGGATTTCCGGCCCTTCGTGCAGCTTGCGGAACAGCTCGCCTTTCGCTCGTTGGTCCATTTCTTTACTTTAGGACCTGTTCCTGAACGCACTCGCAGGCCACGAAAAGGCCTCAGGCGCCGGCACGATTGCCCGCGCCACAAGCAGTGGCCGGCGCTACAGGCGCTTCGCTTCGAGCTCAGCCCAGCGCGTGTAGAGCCGATCCACTTCCGTCTCGGCCGCCTCGATCTCGCGGACGGCCTGCGTCAGGAGTGCCGCATTGGAGACGACTTCCGGCACCTCGAGCAAGTCTCTTTTTTCTTTCAGCGTCTGCTCGGCTTCCGCAACTTTGGTTTCAATCTGCTCCCATTCGCGCGCTTCCAGATATGTGAGCTTCTTCTTCGACGCGACTGGCGCCGGCTCACGATTTTCTCTGGCCGTTTTCACGGCCGATTTCCGGACAGCCGCTGCCTGTTCCCACTGCGCAAGCTCCGCGAAGAATTCGGCGCCGCCCGTGCCATCCAGCGCCAGAATCGCTTTCGAAACACGGTCGAGAAGAAATCGGTCGTGCGTCACCAGAACGATTGCTCCCGGAAAATCCACCAGATTGCTTTCGAGCACTTCGAGCGTCGGGATGTCCAGATCATTCGTCGGCTCATCGAGCAGCAGGATGTCGGCCGGCTGCAGCATCAGCCGCGCGATATGCACCCGTGCGCGCTCGCCGCCGGAGAGCCGGTGCAAAGGCAGTTCGAGCTGCTCCTGCCGGAAGAGAAACCGCGCGGCCCATCCGGCCACATGCTGCGGACGATCGCGGAAGATCACGGTATCGCCCTCGGGCGCGAGAGCGCGTCGCAGCGGCTGATCGGAATCGAGCTTGTCACGATCCTGGTCAAACCAGGCGATCCGCAGTCCCTCGGCGCGCTGCACTCTGCCGCCGTCGGGCTCGATCTCGCCCGCCAGAATCCGCAGCAGCGTCGATTTACCGCTGCCGTTCGCGCCGAGAACGCCGAGCCTTGTTCGCGGCCCGAGCGTAAACGAGAGGTTGTCGAACAGCAGCCTCCCACCCATGCTCTTTGCGATTCCCTCCGCGGCAAGCAAACGTTTCGTCAGCCGGCCGGTGGATGTAAAGTCGACCGTTGCCGTGCCTTTCGTGTTGCGCTCGGCGACATCCACCAACTGATCCTGCAACTCATAAGCGGCATCGATGCGGGCTTTCGACTTCGAAGTGCGCGCCTTCGCGCCGCGCCGCAGCCACTCGATCTCGCGCTGGACCAGATTCTCCAGCGCCTGCTGTTCTTTCGCCTGCGCGCGCAGAAACTCCGACCGCTTTTCGAGAAACCTGCTGTAGTGGCCCGCGGCGGTGAAGAGTCCCGCCGGATACGCGCGGTTGATCTCGGCGACGCGCGTGGCGACGTTCTCGAGAAAGTACCGGTCGTGTGTAACGAAAATCGACGCAAAGGCGGCCGACGTCACAAGCCTTTCGAGCCAGAGGATTCCTTCGACGTCCAGATGATTGGTCGGCTCGTCAAGCAGCAGGACATCTGGTTGTTCAGCCAGCGCCGCCGCGATGGCGAGGCGCTTCCGCCATCCACCGGAGAGCCTTCCCGCCTTCGCGCCGGCATCGTCGAAGCCAACGCGGCTGATGATTTTGGAAACTTCGAGGTCTTTGTCCTCCGTTTCGCGAGCCTTCGCGGCAATAATTTCCCGCACCGTGGATTCAGGGTCGAATCGCGGATCCTGCACGACCATCGCAAGCCGCACGCCCTTGCGCACGGAAACGGTTCCTTCATCGGCCGCCATCGCGCCGCCGACGATCTGCAGGAACGTCGACTTCCCCGCCCCGTTGGGCCCGATCACACCGAGCCGGTCGTCATCATGCAGGCTGAGCGAGATGCCGGAGAAAACGGTGCGCGAGCCGAACGATTTTGCGATCGCGTCGCAGGTCAGCAGGACCGGCATTCAGGCTTCAAGAACGGGAAGCAACTCGGAACCACTCGCGGTGAATTCGCTTTCCGCGTCGTCCAGATACCGCGTGTCAAGCAAACGTCCATGCTGGATGTTGCCCATCGCCGAGAGAATGTTCTCTCGCAAATGCGGATGCTCGGTTTCCCACTCGGCGATTGTTTCCCGGATGCCGCGCCGGACAGTGCCGGTTCGTAGTGAACATCCGCAGGGAACTACGGGAACGCCCTTGCTCGCCACGTAGTCGCGCGTGATTTCTTCCGTGACGTAAACCAGCGGGCGGATCAGCCGGAAATCCTTTTCGCGCGAGTAAGTCACCGGCGGCAACGAGCTCAGGCGGCCCGTATAGAGAATATTTCGGAAGAGCGATTCGCAGAAATCGTCCGCCGTATGTCCGAAGGCGATGACGTTCGCGCCCAGGCCGCGCGCGATCTGATAGACAGCGCGGCGGCGGAAGCGGCTGCACAGATCGCATCCATGATCGGGCTGCTCTTTGAGCAGACGAAGGGAGGGATTATCGGTGTGATAAGTCCACGCGACGCCGAGACTGCGAATGTATTCACCGATCGGCTCGACGGGCCGAAGAAACTTTCCCTGCTCGACCGTAAAGGCGCAGACGGAAAAATCGATCGGAGCGCGTTTTTCGAGCAGGAGAAGGGCTTCGAGAAGCGTTACGGAGTCCTTGCCGCCGGATACCGCGACAGCCACGCGGTCACCATCCCGAATCATTTTGAAGCGATGGATGGCTTCGCCGACTTTCCGCAGCAGTGTTTTTTCGAGATCCACTAAGAACAGATTAGCGCCGGCATTAGCGCAGCAGGTGCTCTTCGAGGTGCTTCAGGCGCGGGTCAAGGACGTGTTCCATGCGGAACATCCCGGCCCGCACCAGTTCCATCTCGCCCCGGAGCAAGAGCTTCACGTCTTCGATATGGCGATTGGTATCCGCAAAACGGACGTCCACGGCGCGCGCGAAATCGTTCAGACGCTGATTATTGACTGATATGCCGACAAGCACGGCAAACGTGGGGAAGGCGGCTGTAGCAAGCGCCGTCACGAGTTGATCCGAAGCAATCACTTGCCCCCCAGCGTAACAGGCGCCAGTTCTTTATAGAAGATCGTGGTGGCAGTCCATCGCCCATCCGGGTAGAGCGCATATTTTGGAATCACGCCCACCTTCACCCAGTCCATGCGCACGTAAAGCCTTTCCGCGGCGTCGCCTGTCGCGGTGTCAAGAACCAGCAGGGTTTTCCCGGCAGCGGCCGCAATGCGTTCCGCTTCCTCCATCAGCGCCCGCGCGATGCCCCGTCCGCGCGCCGGCCGGTGAACCAGCAGCTTCGCGATATCCGCGCGATGCGGCTGATTCGGCGGAAGCGCAGTTACGATCTGGACCGTGCCCACCAGCCTTTCGTCATTAAAAGCAGCGAGCAGAATTCGCTCGCCAGCTTCCACGCCATCCGCGATCGCGCGGAAGAAGACCTCTGCATCCGCATGTCCAAACGGAGGCATGAAGCTGACCGACGCTCCGCCGGCCACACAATCCACGAGCACGGCCGCGAGATCGGTCGCACAGCGCCGCGTTTCGCGAGGGTCCAACGGCCTGACCTCGATCATCCCATTACCAAATGAATTCTTTCGCGCCGTCGCGCTTGTCATAGCCGTCAAGCACGTGCACCACTCGAATCTTCTTCATCGTCACCGGTGACAACTGGCCGATCGGGATATAGACGATCGTCCTCCCGAAACGCGCCGCGATATTGCGAAAGACCGATCGCGGCGGCTTCGCGGCCACATAGACCACGTACTTCTGGATCGAATAGTCGAGCCCGGCGAGCAGCAGCCGCTCGGCTTTCGTTTCCGCGAAATCGTAATCGGGATCGGCCCACACGTCATACATTCGGCGCGCCGGCAGACTCATCAGGAAGCCGCCGTACTCCGCGCGCCCGATCCCAGGCCCGACGAGGTGCTCGAACGGGTAGGTCGAGTAGAATGCCATGTCGGATTCGTTCTGATGCTCTCCCAGCCAGGTCGTCATGTACTGATAGCGGCCAGTGCCTTCGGCGGACGCATCTTCGTCGAAAATCACGATCACCGATCCGACTTCACCGTGGATCTTCTGCACATTCCTGACGAAGATCTTCCCTTGATGCCAGTTGCGGATCGTCTCCCGCAGATCGATGCCGTCGAGGAGCGATGCCGTGAACGGTTCGACCGTGGCGCGCTCTTCCGACAAAACGCTCTTGCCTTTCTTCTTCAGGAAGCGGCCGAAGTCCTCGATCACCATGTCTTCGGGCGGATAGGAACAAATGTTCGCGCCGTTCAGCTCGGTCGCCCACTCGCCCGGAAATTTTTCCCTTTTACGCCGCTTCAGCCCGAGATTGCCGAGCCGCCGCTTCGTGCTCGGCAGCCGCCGGCGCAAACGGATGCGCCGCGTATTCAGCCACACTTCCTCACCCGAAATGTTCACCGTTTCGAGATCGCTCGCGGTCTGCTGATGCGAGTAGCGCGAGGCCGTCTCCCAAACGTCCCACGCGTAATTCTCGTCCACGATCGAGCGCGCCGCGATGGTCAGATCGAACAGAGACGCCGTCAGGTCGTGATGCGTCAGCGCGAGGTTGCGGCTGTACCGCGCCAGTATTCGCCGCTGCCAGGCGTGCATCTTTTCGCCGGTGTTCAACACCCAGGCATGTTCGGCCTCGCGGAACAGCGCGATCTGCACTCGCGGACGATCGACGATCCCGCGCTCCAGCATCTCCACGCGGAACATTTCGTAACGCTCCTGCAGGAACGGATACTCCGACGTGATCTCGCCGAGGCATTCCGGATGCGGATTCACAAGCTGCAGATTCTCCCGGCGCCGGCGCGCGGGCTCGGGCGCCGGCCGCTCCATCGCATCCAGCACCGGGTCGAGCAGATTGAGCGAGAGCACCACGAGGACGCGCGCGAGCGGGTCCGCACCCTGCAGTTTCCATGCGATTCCCTCGGCGAAGCGCTCCACCTCGGGGGTGCGCGCCTGCGGATAAACGCGATACGCCTCGACGTATTGGCTCAGTGGGATCGACTGCAGCGCCCAGGAGTCAGGATACGTATCGGGCAGGTGCGGACGCTCGTTTGTGTCGGGGTCCGCGAAAACGACCTGGGCTCCGATCTCCTGCGCACTGCGGATAGCTTCCACGAAGGGGTCCGCGGGTTCGACCGGCACGTAGACCGCCTGGTCGAGCGCTTCTTCGTCGCGCGAGGACCGCGCGACCGGATCGTTATAGAAGATGACGGAAATCTGCGGCAGCCGCTGGATGCCGTCGAGATACGGTCGCTCGAGAGTTTCGGGAAGCTCGACGGCGACGACGGCGGGCCGGTCCGCCAGAATTCTGCGCCGCACTTCAATGGCGAATTCAAGCCGCCCGGCGACTACCGGCAGGTAAGAGAACCGGCCCCGTTCGAGACTCGAAAAATCCGGCGGCCTCTCTTCAGGAAACGACTCGTTCGCGGCGGACATACCGCCTCGCCTCCTCGCCCAGCGTTTCAAGCAGCGCCATTTCGAGCGCCTGTCTCTCGTGTTCCTTCCCGGTCGCGAGGCTCTTCAGCTTGATGGCATAGCGCGCGATGTTAATGCCGTCGCGGACGCTGTAGCGCTCGTCGGCCGCGTGCGCCTGCTGCAGGAAATCGGTGACGTACTGCAGAATGCGGTCCTCGGCGAAGGGAATGTTCTCTTTGAGGATCTGATACTCTTCGTCGCGTTCCGGAAAGTCGATGAGGATCTGCGGCTGCAGGCGCGAGTGAATGTATTCGGGCAACTCGAACGTGGAGGAATCGTCGTTCATCGTCGTCACCAACCGGAAGTTCGGATGCGCTTTGATCTTCACGCCGGCAACGATGCTTTCCACGTAACGGCGATTATCGAGCAGCGGCGCGAGGCTCGCCCAGCTCTTCTCGCTCATCCGGTTGCCTTCGTCGAGGATGACGATTCCGCCGAGGATCATCGCGCTCACCAGCGGCGAGGCCACGTACCGCAACCGGCCTTCGCCCTCAATTACCGGCGTGACGAGCAGATCCTCGGGACGCGTGTCGAGCGTCGCCTGCATGATGAACACGTCGCGGCCCATGCGTCTGGCCGCGGCATAGGCGAGCGTCGTCTTCCCCACGCCGGGCTTGCCGATCAGCCGCGGGTTCATCGGAACGTCGTGCTCGGTCACCACCATCCACGCGGCCAGCAGGTGCCGCATCAACTCTTCCTGGCCGACCCAGCGCACGGGCAGTTCGTCAGGATGAGCCAGGTGAAGGGTGACTCCTTCAATCTCGACTGTCATGGTTTCTCAAGATGTATCTCTGATATTGATGTTCTAATTGTAGCGGCCCGGCGCGGCGGCCCGCGCGATGTTCGCGGCATGATGAGAAATTTCACGTCGCTGCCCACTAAGTTAAAGTTATGGTGACTCTGGCCGCCACGATCTGGATTGCGTCCTGGAGTCAAAACAAGCGCTTCGGCGACCTGACAAATGGTTTCAACGAGCGTTTTGATGACCTCCGCTCCGAGATGAACGCCCGCTTCGCGGAAGTGAACCGCCGCATCGATGAAATGCTCATCCGGCTGGACCGCATCGCACGAAAACCGGACGATCACGGGACTCGCATCCCTCGTCTCGAAGAACGCACTTCACCACTATGCTGATTCTTCCGCGGTTTCTGGTAAAATTGCATTAAATTCCGATCATGGAACGGGCGACCCGAGTCGTTTGCGGTACTCGATGGATTTTGATCAGCTCCATACGTTTCTCGAGATCGTCCGCCTGAAGAGCTTCTCCAAGGCTGCGCAGACGTGTTACCGGACGCAGCCCGCCATCAGCGCCCAGATCCGCCAGCTTGAACATGAGTTGAAAGCGGAGTTATTCGAGCGCTTCGGCAGCCGCATCTCCCTCACCACCGCGGGCAAGATCTTCGCGGAGTACGCCGAGCGCATGCTTGACGTCCGCCGCCAGGCGCAAAACGCGCTGAATGAGCTCGAGACGTCGCCGCGCGGCGAACTCGTGATTGCGGCTAATGAAGCCACCTGCATCTATGTGCTTCCGTCGGTCTTCGCGGAGTACAAAACGCAGTTTCCAGGTGTCCAGTTGCAGGTGAATCGCTCGTATGGCAGCCGCGTCGTCGAAGCGGTCATGGAAAACGTTGCCGATTTCGGACTCACCCAGCTCCCCGTCGTGGAAAAGCGCGTTCAGATCGTCGAGATTTATCGCGATGAGGTTCGCGCCGTCGTTCCGGCCGACCATCCTCTCGCCAAAATGGATCGCGTCTGCCCCGACGACCTTGTCCCTTACCCTCTGCTGCTGCCCCAAACCGGCATGACTCGCAGCCGTCTGAACACGTGGTTTGAAAACGTGGAGGATGAGCTGCGCATCTCGATGGAGCTCGACTCTTCGGAAACCATGAAGCGTTTTGTCATGGCGGGGCTCGGCATCAGCTTCCTGGCGGCTTCCAATTGCCGCGAAGAAGTGGCTGCCGGAGACCTTCAGTCGATTCCACTCGGGCCCGAGCCAATGATCCGCAAACTCGGCCTGATATACCGAAAAGACAAGGCGCTGTCGAAAGCGGGGCTGGGATTCATTCAGGTGATCCTCGGCCAGTTCGAGCCCCGGCTGACGAGCCCCGTGAACGCGTGATCAGAGGTGTGCCCGTGACTTGCCCGAGATGCCACTCCGATTTTGAAGAGTCGATCAGGCTCTGCCCCGAATGCGGACTGCGCCTGGTGCGCAACGTATCCGGCGTGATGAAGACGTCGGCTGTGATGATCGCGGCGCAGGGCGAGCATGGGTTTTACCGCTCCGTGCAGGAAGTGCCGGAGCCTCTGCGCACGCAGTTGATCGAAACCACCACGAGCCCGAATTCCGGAACTATCGTGATCGCCGACCGCGCCGGCAAGGAACAGCTCACGCAGGTGATGGCGCGGCGGGCCGGCAATCGCGAGGAGATGCCCGCGTCCGCCATCGCCGCCGAAAAGGAAGGAGCGCAGGAAGTTCGCCTGCGCGCGCTGCGTCTGCCATGGCTGGCGTGGGGCGCATTCGTTCTCGTCCTGCTGCTCGGGATCGTGTTCTACGTGCTGTTCCAATACCGCTGGTAGAATCGCGCTTTGGCGAAAACCATCGTTGTATTTGGCGCGGCCGGACAACTGGGAGTCGAGTTATGCGCCGAGCTCGCGCGCCGGGAATATGAAGTTCGCGGCTTCGAGCGCCGCGAGCTGGATATCGGCGACGGCGAAAGAGTCGTGCGTGCGGTGGCCGAATGCAACGCCTCCGCCGTATTCAACGCCGCCGCATACAACCAGGTGGACATTGCCGAGCGCGAACCTCTTGCCGCCTGGCAGGCAAACGCTCTCGGAGTGCGGAACATCGCTCTTGCGTGCCGCGAGACCGGGGCCCGGCTGATTCATTTCTCCACCGATTATGTATTCGACGGAACTCTCGGGCGGCCATATGCCGAAACCGACGCGACCCATCCGCTGGGCGCCTATGCGGTCTCGAAGCTCGGAGGCGAACTCTATGCGCGGGCATACCTCAACGACCCGATTATCGTCCGCACCTCCGGTGTCTTCGGACCCGGCGGCCTGCGCACCGCGCGCGGGAATTTCCCGGAATTGATGCTGCGTCTGGCGCGCGAAGGTAAACCGATTCGCGTGGTTGAGGACCATTCAGCATCGCCCACATACGCGCCGGCGCTCGCCAGCCGGTCGATCGACGTGTTCGAGCGCGGCCTCGACGGCATCTTCCACATCGGTGGAGGCCAGCCGATCTCCTGGTTCGATTTCGCGCGCATGATCTTCGAGAAGGCCGGCGTGCCGGCGAATCTCACGCCAACCAACGAACGCGAATACCGCACGGCGGCCAACCGGCCGAAGTTTTCCGCGCTCGACAATGCGAGGCTGTGCGAGCATGGCATCGCGCCGATGCCGGCTCTATCACAGGCGCTCGGCGAATATTTTACGGAAAGGGCCCGGTTCACCGGCTGACGCTACTGTTGATTCGGCAGCGCGTAATAGCCCTTGCGAACCTGCACTTTCTGGTCCTTATTCGAAGTTCGCAGATCGATCTTCCGGTAAGACCCGTCTTTCCTGCTGTTCGTCGGCGTATACCCGATCGCATACTGGGTCCGCATCTCCTGCTGAAGCTGCTCGAAGATGTTGTCGAGCGAATTTTTTCGATCCACCTGGAACAACCGCCCGCCGGTTTCGTCCGACATGTGTTTCAGCACGCTGTCGCCGCTGGTCCCGACCCCGAAGCCTGCGTAGAACTGCCGGTCGACGTAGTAAATGCTGTAAATGATCGCGTCCGCTTTCTGCGCCGCTTCGATGGCCGCTCTCTCGGTCTCGCGGCTGCCCTGATCGTCGCCATCGGTGATCAGCACGATCGCCTTCCGCCCGACTTCTTTCGCAAGCATGTCGTTGGCAGCCAGGTAAACGGCGTCATAGAGCACCGTCCCGCGCGCCTTGGTCATGGTCGGCACGGGGCCGGAATTAATCCCCGAAAAGCCGCCGTTGAGCTTCATGCGGCTGAGACCCTCCTGCAGGATGCGCGGGCTGCCCGTAATATCCTGCAACAGTTCCGAGTCGGCCCCGAAGCTGAGCAGGAACCCGACGTCCTTTTTTTTGAGAACGCTCGAAAAGAACGCCGACGCCGCCCGCCTTTCGATTTCGATGAGATTTTGCTGGCTGTTCGAGACATCCACCAGCAGGCCGATCGTCAGCGGCAGATCGGTCTCGCGCGTGAAGTATTTGATGGTCTGGGGCGCGCCGTCTTCCGCCAGAGTGAAGTCGCCTTTTTCCAGATTTGAAATCAGCCCATTCTGCTTGCTTCGAACCGAGCAATACAGATTGACCACGTCGACGTCGACTTTGATCGGAGCGCCGGCGTCATCTTCGATATTTGGTGTGTCGGCCTTCTGCTGGGCGTTCAGCCGCGCCGGCCCTCCGGTGTAAACCAGCGCAATCGGGAGAATCAGCACACCTGCGAGAATCAATGCAGCGGTTTTCATAGAATCAGCGAATCCGGGCTACTTTTCGACTGGACGCACACCGGCTCGGTCCTGTTTCATGTGACTGCTTCCGACATGCGCTCCGCCCTTAAGCATCTCAAAAAATCCGACCCCGTGATCGCTGCCATCATCCGACGGGTCGGCCCCTTCGCCATCCAATACCGCGAGCCGTCGTTCGAATCGCTCGTCCGATCCATTGTTTATCAGCAGCTTAGCGGGCGCGTCGCCAGCGTCATCTTCGCGCGCCTCCACGCCGCCGCAGGGGAAGAGCGCCTGACGCCCGCCGGAATTCTGAAGCTCCGCCCGCAGCAGATGCGCAAAGCCGGGCTCTCGGCTCAGAAGACGCTGTACATACGCGAGCTCGCCAAACACACAAAAAATGGCAAAGTCGTCTTCGAAACCCTGCCTGATGCGGAAGACGCC
The DNA here is from genome assembly GCA_035552355.1 of Bryobacteraceae bacterium. Taxonomy (GTDB): domain Bacteria; phylum Acidobacteriota; class Terriglobia; order Bryobacterales; family Bryobacteraceae; genus BOG-234. The sequence goes on from DASZLP010000253.1 coordinate 13,107, forward strand.
GCTGTCATCGAGCACCTGACGCAGGTGAAAGGCATCGGCGTCTGGACCGCTCAGATGTTTCTGATCTTCGCGCTGCGCCGCGAGAACGTGCTGCCGGTCGGGGACCTCGGCATCCGCACCGCCATCAAACGTGCCTATGATCTCGCCGAGCTTCCCAAGCCGGCGGAAATCGAGAAGATCGCGGGCGTGTGGAAGCCGTATTCCACGATCGCGTGCTGGTATCTCTGGCGCAGTCTGGAGAACGGCGGGACGGTCTGAAGCGGGTCCGTTACGGTGCTATTCTGGACGCACAAAGTGGACCTTAACCTCGAAGCACTGAAAGACGAAATCCTCTCGTATCTCGAGCAGTCGGATTTCGCGGTCTTCCGCAGCCATGCCGGGGGATTGGAAGGTCTCCCCGTGATCACCTGGGATGTCGAACGGTGCCCCGACTACCGCGCCTTTCTCGACACGGCGCGCAAAGCCGGCGAGAAACTGGTCCTGTTCGCCTCGCGCGAACTGGCTGAGGACGAGATCGACGAAGCCCTCGAAGAGCTCGTCGACACCGAGCTTCCGCGCGATGAACGCCGCGATCTGGAAAACCGCATGACGAAGGCCCAGCGACACGTCGGCGCGACGTGCACGCTGGAGCTGGCCTTTGGCCACAACTCGCACCTCTACGTTTACGAGGCGCGTCCCGACTGGTACGAGGATTTCCTCGACGCATGCGACGAAATCAGTTCGGTGCTCTCGATTGAAGATGAGAGCGGCGGCACGGGCGCGGACGGGCTCGGCGGCGGTTACTATTCCAACAACTAGTCGCTGGAACTTTGCCGAGGCCGTTGTAGCGCCGGACGGATTCGCCCAGGCGCTCGGCCTTCCTGCCGCCGCCGCGCGTATCCTGCTTCACCGCGGATTTCACGACGTGGCCGAGGCAGCGAATTTCCTGAACCCTCGTATCGAGGACCTCCACGATCCATTCCTTCTGCGTGACATGGATAGCGCCGTCGCCCGTATCCAGGTCGCGATCGCGCGGCACGAACCGATCGAAATCCACGGCGACTACGATGTCGATGGCGTCACGTCCACGGTCATCCTCAAGAAGGCTCTGGAACTCGCGGGCGTTGATGCGGGTTGGCACATCCCGCACCGGCTCCATGACGGATACGGGATGCAGCCCGCCGCCGTCGAAGAGGCCGCGAGTCGCGGGGCCCGCCTGATCGTCAGCGTCGATAACGGCATTCGCGCCGGGGCCGCGATCCTCCGCGCCAATGAACTCGGCATCGACGTGATTGTCACCGATCACCACCTGCCGGAAAGCGAACTGCCTCCCGCGCTCGCCATCATCAATCCGAATCGCGCGGACTGCAGCTATCCCAATCCGAACCTCTGCGGCGCGGGTGTTGCTTTCAAGCTGGCGCATGCGATTCTGGCGGGGCTCGGCTGGCCCGCCGCGAAACTTTACCGTGTTCTCGAATCGTTCCTCAAACTCGTAGCCCTCGCGACCGTGGCTGACATCGTCCCGCTGACGGGCGAGAACCGGGTGATCGTGAAGCATGGCCTGAGCGGACTTCGTGACGTGCGCAATCACGGACTGCGTGCGCTGCTCGCCGCGGCGGGCTTCGCCGATCGCGTGCCGGACGCCGGCGAAGTCGGATTTCGCATCGCCCCCGCGATCAATGCTTCCGGACGTATGGACAGCGCGGGGCACGCCGTACGCATGTTTCTAACGGAGGATCCGGAGGAAGCCAACCGCATCGCGCGCGAGCTCTTCGCACTCAACGTCGAGCGCCAGACTGCCGAGCGCGCCATCGTGAAGGAGATTTTCGACCGCTGCGTCGAAACACCTGTCACCGACCGCGACGCCGCGCTGGTGCTGTGGGGCGAAGGTTGGCATCGAGGCGTGGTCGGAATCGTGGCCAGCCGCGTGGTCGAGCGATTTCATCGTCCCGCGATCGTTCTCGGCGTCGAGGATGGCGTCGCGCAGGGCTCCGGCCGCAGCATCGAGGCTTTCCATCTTCTCGATGCGCTCGAAAGCATGCGTGAGTTTTTTACGAAGTTCGGCGGGCACGCCCACGCCGCGGGACTCACCCTGCCCGCGTCTTCTCTTGAAGCGTTTCGGGAACGCCTGCGCACCCACGCAGCCGCGATTCTGACTCCCGAAGACCTGCAAGGCACCGTCGAAGTCGATTCAGTGATCGACTTTTCGGAAATCAACGACGCACTCTGGATCGCGCTCGAGCGGATCGCTCCTTTCGGCTCGGGCAACCGCCGCCCGCTGTTCGCCGCCCGCAACGTGGCACTCGCCGGACCGCCGCAGATCTGGAAAGAAAAGCATCTCAAGGTCGCAGCGCGTCAGGGCAATCGTGCTCTGATGCTGAAGGGCTGGGGACTCGCGGATATGGCCGCGGAACTCCGCGACGTGAAAACAGTCGACATCGCCTTCGAGATCGAGCGCGACTGGCTCGGCGGCTGGGGACTGAATCTGCGCGCCTGCCGCGTTGTGGAAGCCGCGACAGCGGCCGCGTAGTTGCGATATCTTGTCACAGTACCCGAGGTCCTGATGAAAACTCTGTTCTATACAGCCATTCCTCTTCTGACCCTTGCCGCCGCGGCCCACGCCCAAAACGCGCCGAAGCCGCTAACCTGGGCCTATCCCGTGCCGGACCAGACACCGGCGGCTACCCCGGAGAACGGCCCAAAGTCGATTCCCGGCAGCAGCAAGAGCTACACACAGGCCCAGATCGACGACGCGTTCAAACCACCGGACTGGTTCCCAGGCGAGCACGCTCCGCTGCCGCGCGTTGTTGAAACCGGCATCCAGGCGCAGGCCTGCGGATCGTGCCATCTGATGTCGGGGCTCGGCCACCCCGAGTCCGCCAACCTCGCGGGACTTTCCGTCCCCTACATGCTTCGCCAGATGGAGGATTTCAAAAACAACCTGCGGAAAGACCCCGAAGCCTACGCAAATTCCGTGCGCGCGGGCCGGATGAACATCATCGCCGCCGGTTTGCCTGAAGAGGAGATGCGGAAAGCGGTCGAGTGGTTCGCAACGCTCAAGCCTGCTCTCTGGTACAAGGTCATTGAAGCCGACACAGTGCCAAAGACCTGGGTCACCGGCGGGCGCATGCGTCTGCCACTGCCCTCCGGCGGCACTGAGCCGATCGGCAACCGCATCGTGACGCTGCCGCAGGATCCAGCCCGCGTAGAACTGCGCGATCCGCATTCCGGATTCATCGCGTATGTGCCGAAGGGAAGCCTCAAGCGCGGCGAAGAGCTGGTCACGAAGGGCGGCAACGGAAAGACCATCGCCTGCGATACCTGCCACGGCGAGGGAGTGAAGGGGCTCGGCGACGTGCCGCGCCTTGCCGGCATCCATCCGATCTACGTGATGCGGCAGCTTTACGACATCAAGGTTGGCGCGAACTCGAGCAGCGCGGCGGCGCAGATGAAGCGCGTCGTCGAGAAGCTGAGCGAAGACGACATGATCGCGATCGCGGCGTACACGGCTTCGCTCGCACCATAAAATGATGGCGATTTGCGAGCCGAGGTTCCGGGCGGATCGTTGCGAATCGAATTCCGAATGGTCAAATAAGTTTCGCGAACTCAGGATGCAGGGCGTACCGCCGAGTTTTCCTGGCCGGATCGACAACCCTCAGAAAGCCAGCGTTCACCCAGGCGCGTAAAAGATTGCGCGCCGTCCGCTGCGAAACACCGAACAGCACTTCAAGGTTGTGGCTCGTTATGACATCGCTATCGCGGAAGAGGAGCAGGGCGCGGCGTTGTCGAGGATCGAGGCGACGCATGACGAGGGAACGATCGGAAGCCCCCGCTACGGCGGCTTCCTCCGCACGTCTCCTGACATTCTCAAAGCTGTCAGCCATTCCCTCGCAAAAATAATCCACCCATCGCGTGATATCCGCGTTTGCCCGGCCTTCGTAGTAATTGTGCGAAGGCCCAATCGAAAGCGCCTCGTAATAAGCACCGAGATCGCGGGCGTAATACTCCTCAAGCGAGTACAGCCCTTTCAAGTCATAGCCACCCAGATGGAGTATCAGCGTCGTCAATAGACGCGCGGTCCGGCCATTGCCATCGTAATAAGGATGAATTGTCGCGAACTGATAATGGGCGATGCCCGCTCTAATAGGACAAGGCAGTGCCGTAGCCATGGGCACCCCGGTCCACTCGACCAATTGCTTCATCAGCAGGCCAACATCCTTCGCTTCAGGGGGCATGTACACGATGCCGCGGCTGCGACTATCGCGGATGACGTTTTGACCGTCGCGGTATGGTGTCGGCTTAACTTTCGTGCGTCCCTGGGCCATTACCAGAGCGTGCAACGTGCGTACATGGATCTCGGATATTGCTACGCCGCTTGCTGCGATCTCCTCAACTTTTTCCAATGCCGCGTAATATCCGAGTACCTCCTTTTCGTCACGTTCCCGGCCGGGGAAATGCTCCTGTCGTCCGAGCACCCTGGAAACCTGTTCCTGGGTCAGCCGGTTGCCCTCAATCATTGTGGAGTAATGAGTGGAATAGAGGCGGGCGGTTTCACGCAGGCTGGCCAGAACCGAAGTTGTGATCGGAAGAACCTGAATCGCTTGTTTCGCGCCCTCGATGCGCATTAAGGCGCCAGCGCTCACAGGGGTTATGATGAACTTCGGTTGAAACGGCATGGACGATTCAGTTGCCGTTATTTTGCCGTTAAACTGCCGTTAAAGCAAGGCGATCTGGCTGAAGCCCCGCGCTACCATCACTCCATCCGGTTCATCATGAACGTGGCGACGCCGGCGAAGAACTCGCGCAGCGTCGCGTCGATCTCCGCGGGCAGCGCCGCCTCGTTCAACGCGTTCCCCATCAACTGTACCCACCGATTCCGCGCCGCCGGACCAATCGCGAACGGCGCGTGACGCATACGCAGTCTGGGATGCCCGCGCTCCTCGATATACTTCTGCGGGCCGCCAAATCGGAAAATCAGGAAATCCCCCAGCCGTGCCTCGGCCCCTGCCAGATCTTGCGTGGGATACATCGGCCCAAGCAGATCGTCGCCCGGAACCTGCCGGTAGAACGCGGCCACCAGCCGCCGGAATCCGTCTTCACCGATGCGCGCGTAAATCTCCTGATCGTCCACAAAGCGATAATAAATCCAACGCCCAGGTGGAATTCAAGGAGCAGCTTCGAGCGCAGGTCGATATCGTTCGTGTAGCGTCCGATTACGTCCGCCTGCGCCGCGCCGGCAAGAGCTACACCGGCCTCTGCCCCTTCCATAACGAGAAGACTCCGTCATTCAGCATTTCGCAGGAGCACCAATACTTCCGCTGCTTCGGCTGCGACGCCAAGGGCGATGTCTTCAGCTTCGTGCAGATGATCGAAGGCCTCACCTTCTGGGAAGCTCTCAAAAAACTCGCCGACCAGCACGGCATCGCTCTCCCGAAACAATCTCTCGCCAGTGACGAAGAGACCCGCCTGCGCGCGCAGCTTTACGAGATGCACGAGATCGCTTTCGATCACTTCCGCAAAAATCTGGCCGCGCCGGCCGGTGAAGGCGTTCGCGCTTACATCGCGGGTCGCGGAGTCGCGGCGGCCACCGCCGAGAAATTCGGCCTCGGACTCGCGGACGGCTCCGGACGCGCGCTCCTTCGCCTCCTCGACCAGCGCGGATTCAAGCCCGAGCAACTCGAAGCCTCCGGTCTCGTCGGCCGCCGCGAAGACGGGTCGTTCTACGAGCGCTTCCGCAACCGCCTGATTTTTCCCATCCAGAACGAATCCGGCAAAGTGATCGCGTTCGGCGGCCGGGCGCTGAATCCGGACGAGAAAGCCAAATACCTCAACTCACCGGAGACGAAGATCTACAAAAAATCGCACGTCCTCTACAACCTCAACCGCGCCAAAGAAACATCCATGAAGCTCGACCGCATCGTGCTTGTCGAAGGCTACATGGACGTGATCGGCGCGTGGCAGGCCGGCGTCACCGAGGTTGTCGCTTCGTGCGGCACCGCGCTCACTACGGAACAGATTCGCGCGATGAAGCGCCATTCGCAGAACCTGCATCTGAACTTCGACCCCGATTCCGCGGGCGCCAGCGCGACCGAGCGTTCCATCAAGCTCCTGCTCGACGAAAACGTGCGCATCCGCATCGTTGAGCTCGAAGACGGGCTCGACCCCGACGAATACTGTAAAAAATACGGTGCTGAAACCTATCAACAGCGCATCGCAGGCGCCAAAACGTATTTCTACTGGCTCGCCGATCGCGCCCGCGCCCGCTTCAACATGCGTGAGCCGCAGGGGCGCGTCGACGCTTTCCAGTTCCTGCTGCCGTCCATCCAGTCGCTCAATGACAAGCTGGAGCGCGTCGCCGTCGCCAACGATCTCGCGTCATACCTCGGCGTTCCACCCGGCCTCGTGCTGGACCATTTCCGCAAAGTCGCCGCCGATCGCGTGGAGCGCACGCCCGCGCCGAAGCAGGACCCTGCGCGTGCTACGGACCGCATTCTCCTGCCGCTGCTGATCAAAGATGCCGAGGCCCGGTCGCGCGTTCTGGATGCCCTGCGCGATCTTGCAGCTATGCGTCAACTACCGACCTGGCCGATATTTGAGGCGTTGCTGATGATGCACGAAGGGGGAGAGACGATCAGCTTCAACACGCTGCACACGCGCCTGAATTCCGCGCAGCAGGATATCCTCGCTGCCCTCGTGCTCGACGCGGGGTCAGGCCCGGAATCCACTATCGAAGACGGCATCGACTGCATCGAGGTCCTTCGCCGCAACGACCGCGACACAGTGGTCCGCGGGTTGAAGAGCCGCATCAAGTCCGCCGAACGTGAGGGACGCCTCCACGATGCCCTCGCCCTCATGCGGGAGCTGGAGTCTGCCGAAACTGCGACGACACTCGGACAATCCAGACAAAAAACCTCCGGCTCTCTGTTGTAACAACTCCAAACTGCCGATCACCTGGTAACTGGGTTCCTCAGGCTGCGTCTTTTATCCGCAGCTTGTCCCGAAGGAGCCCTCTCGAAATTCAGGTACAATGAGCAGAATCGGCGCCCAGCGGGGAAGCAATCCAGTGGCGGAAGATAAGTTCGAGGCCGTTGACCCACTTGCTCTTGTCACCAGGGAGCAGGGATTTGTCTTGTTCGACGACAGCATCGACCTTATCCCCCAGGAAGTCGAGCCCCTTTCGCTGGACGCGCCTCTTCTCGTCGAGGAGCGCGCCGAAGACAAACCCGACGATCGCCGCTTCGATGACAGCGACGAGCCTTTCGAAATCGAAAGCCTCGACAAGACGCACGATCCCGTCCGGTTATATCTGCGCGAAATGGGCGCCGTGCCGCTGCTCAATCGGGAAGGCGAGATCGGCATCGCGCGCCGCATCGAGCGCGGTCAGAATCGCACGCGCCGCATCCTGTCACGCTGCCCGGTGATGATTCAGGAAATGATCAAGCTCGGCGAGGACATCCGGATGGGCGCGGTGTCCGCCCGCGATATTCTCCAGTTCAACGACCCGATCCCCACGGACGAAACGTACGACGCCGGCGCCCGCACCATGCTCGAGGCGTGCGATGAGCTCTCCCGCCTGCGCAGGAAGTTTTTGCAGCTGAAGCAGAAGATGGTCGCCGTTCCGCGCGCGTCGAAGCCCAAGCAGAATCGCCGCATGCGTTGGGAGCTCGGGCGCCTCGCCGTCGAAATTTCCCGGCACTCCTGTGCGATTCCACTGCAGAACCAGACGGTCAAGAGCCTCATCTTCAAATTGCGCGCGGCGGTCGACGAAGTCCGTCCACTCGAGCAGCGCATCACGCGCAATCAGCGCGCTATCGAAGCGGCGCCGGCAGGCAATCAGGAGTTGTTGCGCGAACTGCGGCGCGAGCAGCGCCAGCTCGGGACGAGCCTGCAGGAGCTTGAAAACAGGTACTCATCTCCGGCGACCGAGCTCCGCCGCTCGCTCGACCTCGTCAATCGCTCGGATCGCGAAGCCGAAGCGGCGCGCCAGGAGCTGATAGAAGCCAACCTGCGGCTCGTCGTCAGCATCGCGAAGCGTTACAACAACCGCGGCCTGCAGTTTCTCGATCTCATTCAGGAAGGCAACATCGGCCTGATGAAAGCCGTCGAGAAGTTCGAGTACCGGCGCGGATACAAGTTCTCGACCTACGCGACGTGGTGGGTGCGACAGGCGATCACCCGCGCCATCGCCGATCAGGCGCGCACCATCCGGATACCGGTGCACATGATCGAAACGATCAACAAACTGATTCGCATCTCGCGCGTGCTCGTTCAGGAGCTCGGCCGCGAGCCCACCAGCGAAGAGCTCGCCGCGAGGATGGAGCTTCCGGTCCATAAAATCCGGCGCGTGATGCGCATCGCACAGGAGCCCATCTCGCTCGAAACGCCCGTCGGCGAAGAGGATGAATCCCACCTCGGAGACTTTATCGTCGACCAGGCCCGGCTTTCGCCTTCCGAGCAGGTGATCAACCTCAACCTGCACGAGCAGACGGCGGAGGTCCTGAAGACGCTGTCGCCGCGCGAAGAAAAGATCATTCGCCTGCGCTTCGGCCTCGAAGACGGGAGCGAACACACACTTGAAGAGGTCGGACAGAACTTCGCCGTCACTCGCGAGCGCATTCGGCAGATCGAAGCCAAGGCGCTGCGAAAGCTGCGGCATCCCAGCCGCAGTTATCGTCTGAAAACTTTTCTCGAAGACGCCTGACGCGCCTTACTGCTTTTTCTTCGCCACCAGCGATTGCACCGATTCCGGCAGATCGAACCGTCCCGCCGGCATTGTCGCGTTATATGCCACTCGGCTGAACTTCATCACGATATTCTGGCCGATCGCTTTTTCCGTCATGAGGAACGGCGTCAGAATCCCGTCCACCAGGCGGAAATCCGACATAGTCGAGTCGGTCGAAATGTCTCCGAGCGGCGTCGAGAATACAGCCGCAACGCGCACGAGCATCCCCGAATCTTTGTCGAAGTAGAACGTCTCGGGCTTTCCTTCTTTCGGCGTCATTTCGACTTTCCATGCCGGTTTGCCATCGACGTCTTCCGACCCGAGCGTACGCGCATTTTTGTAAACGTCCCGCCAGGACGTGATCAACGCAAGCTGCGCGGCGCGCTTCGCCGAAAGCGCTTCGTCTCCTTCGAGAAGCCGGGGCCCCTGCAGCACACTGTTCTGCCACGCGTACGTGCCGTCGTACCCTTCTTCTATCTTTCCAATGCCGGCGAAGTCGAGCGCCGTATAAGACTTCTCGCCTTCCTCGAAGATCTCCACCGTTCCGCCGATGTTCTGGGCGGCCATCTCCACCCGGCCGCTCATCGCAACGTTCTTCGCGTTTGCGTAAGCCTCCGCGCCGCCGCTGCGGTCAATGTATTTCTGCATCAGGCTGTCGCCACCCGGCAAATCGGCGGCCGGGGCGACATGAGCAGCGACGATGCAGGCGCCGAACAAAACGAGAAGTCGTTTCATAGATTCATACTCCCCGCAAAACCGACATACTGGACTTCCTCTTCGACCGAAATTCCCCAGCGCTGCCCGACCCGCTGCTTCAGTTCGGAAATGATTGCTACAACTTCACGCGCCGTGCCCTCGCCCGCGTTGTAAATCAGATTCGCATGATAGTCCGCCACATGGATGTCGCCCGCCCGCATGCCTTTCGCGCCCACCTGCTCCAGAAACCACGCCGACGGCACCTTGCCTTCGATGATGACCTTCGGAGGAATCTCGTTCGCCACCGCGGGCGGCAGCTCGGCGAGAAGGAAATTCTTGAAGATACTGCCGGCGCACTTCATAGTGGGCGGATACTTTTTGTTCCGGATCGTGAGGATGTTGTCCGCGGCCGCGCGCAGCTCCGCCGCATCCCCGCGGCTCATGGCCAGCTCGGTGGAGAAGATGATCCAATCCTTCCGGCGCTTGAACACGCTCTCGCGATAGTGGAATTCGCACTGCACGTTAGTTAGCTCCCGCACCGCCGACCCGTCGAAGAACCGCACGCGCGCCACGCGTTCCGCGATCGAATGTCCGTAGGCTCCGGCGTTTCCATAGACCGCGGCGCCGACCGAGCCGGGAATGCCGGTCATCGTCTCGATGCCCTTCCATCCGCCATCGGCAGTGAAATCGACCAGTGCCTGCAGCGACGCTCCGCTATCCGCGTGCACCGTGTCGCCCTCCGCCGCGATATGCCGGTTGGCAAGCTTGAGGACCACGCCGCGAAATCCCTCGTCGGAGACGATCAGATTGGTGCCACCGCCGATGACAACGGTATCGAGTCCGCTCGCGCGCGCAATTTTCCAGGCTGCGATGAAGTCTTCCGGACGCGCCGCCTCGGCAAACACGTCGGCCGGACCGCCGATGCCGAAGCGCGTGTAACCGGAAAGCGGCGCGTCCCGCAGGGCCGTCACGCCACACAACGCGGAAAGCTGCTCGAATGTCTCGTTGACGACCCCTGCCTCGCTGCGCTTCACCGCGTCCTCATTGGTCTAATTATAGGGACAGGGTATGAAAAGCACCTTTCCCGGATTCCCCAAAGAAGGCATCACTTTCCTGCGCGCACTGAAAAAGAACAATGACCGCGAGTGGTTCACTCCGCGCAAAGCCCGGTTTGAAGCGACCGTGCGCCGGCCGACGATCGACCTTGTCGCCGCCATCCATCGCGAGATGATGCGCTTCGCTCCGCACTATGTGGGCGAGCCGGTCAAATGCGTCTACCGAATCTACCGTGACACGCGATTTTCAAAGGACAAGACGCCTTACAAGACGTACACGTCGGCGCTCCTGCTGCGCAACGGATTCGACAAATATACGGGGAGCGCGGCTTACTACTTCGCCGTGGCGCCCGATCGCATCGAGATCGCCGGTGGAATTTATACGCCCGATCGCGAGGTGCTCCTTGCGGTCCGGCAGCACATCGCCGATAACCATAAACAGTTCCGCGCCACGTTCTCTTCCACGAAAGTCAAGAAACTTCTGGGCGATTTGCAGGGGGAAAGCGTTTCGCGCGTGCCGAAGGGCTTCGATCCCGAACATCCGGCCGCGGATCTTATCCGCCGCAAACACTACCTGCTCGACACACAGCTCGAGCCGAAAATCGCCACCACGACGAAACTCCTCACCGAGCTCGTCGCGCGGCTGGAAGCGATGACGCCATTCGTTGAATTTTTGAACATCCCGCTTCTCGCGCGCCAGAAGACGCAGAAACAGGAGCAGCGCTTCCTGCGGTAGTGGTGCGGGCGCTCAATGGGCCATCGCAGGCGCGCCCTTCCTCGCCCGCACGCGCTTCATAAAAATCACCATCACTCCACAGACAAAGCACGCGATCGCGAGATAACGGAACACGTCCACATAAGAAAACGCCGCGGACTGCTGGTCGAGAATCCCCTGCAGCAGCCCGTACGCCTTCTGATCCGCAACGCCGGGACCGGCTGTCTGCGATACCGCCGCATGCGTGGCGGCGAAAGCCTGCTGAAAGGCCGGATTCTGTGGCGCGAGATTCTGCGCTAACTCTGCGCGGTGGATCTGCGAGTGCCGCGCCACCAACGTGTTCACCATCGAAATCCCGACTCCGCCCCCGACGTTTCGCATCAGATTGAAAAGGCCGCTGGCGTTGCCAATTTGCTCGTTCCTGAGCGTGCCCATGGTGAGCGTCGCCAGCGGAACGAACACCATGCCGGTACCGGCGCCACTGATGATGATGGGCCACAGCAACGAAGTTGGAGAGATGTCCAGAGTGAGACGGCCCATCCAGATGCTGGTCCAGCCGAAGACCGCGAAACCAGTGACGATGAGCCACCGGTTGTCGAGACGCCCGGTAAGAGCCCCGATCACGGGCATGATCAGAATGGCCCCGAGGCCGCGCGGACTCACCGCGAACCCAGCGGCCACAGCCGTGTATCCGAGCAGCGTTTGATAAAACAGCGGCAGCAGCGTCACGACCCCGTAGATCACGCCGCCGAAGAGCGCGATCAGCAAACACCCCATGGCGAAATTGCGATCGAGAAAGACCCGCAGGTCCACCAGCGGTTTATCGATTCTCAATTCGCGGATCAGGAACGCGACTACCGCGCCGATCGTGATCAGGATCATCCAGCGGATCCACACCGCG
>DASZLP010000254.1:0-20894 GCA_035552355.1 Bryobacteraceae bacterium
GCGGAGCGAGTGAAATGTTTCAAGACACGCTGAAGCTCGGCGACATGACCGTCGACGTCACCCGCAAGAACATCAAAAACGTCCATCTGAGCGTTTACCCGCCGGTCGGTAAGGTCCGGATCTCCGCGCCTTCGCGCATGAATCTCGATACCATCCGCGTCTTCGCGATTTCGAAGCTGGCATGGATTCGGCAGCAGCAAAAGAAAATCAAAGCCCAGGAACGGGAAACGGCCCGCGAATACCTCGAGCGCGAAAGCCACTACATCTGGGGAAAGCGATACCTCCTGCACATCGTCCACGCGGAAGCGCCCCCCTCATTGGAGCTGAGACACAGCCGCCTCGTGCTCCAGGTCAGGCCCGCGATGGATGCGGAACGGCGGCAGGAACTCCTCGACGCCTGGTACCGCGCGCTCGTGCGAGAGGCGGTCCCCGCGATCGTCGCCAAATGGGAGCCAATCATGCGCGTGAAAGCAAGCCGCTTCTTTATCCGGCGGATGAAAACGAAATGGGGCAGTTGCAACCCGAAAACCGGAGTACATCGTGGTCCACGAAATGGCCCACCTGATCGAGCCCACGCACAACAGCCGCTTCATCGAAATCATGGACCGCCTCCCATTAAGACACGTCAACTGGGAGTACTGATTTCGGCTTTAAAATCCTCCTCCACTCCACCTTCGGATGCCCGAAATTCACCAGCAAACAAACCTCTTTCCCCGAAACCCGCAGATAATTCAAACACTGCGCCACATGCTCGGGCGAGAACCGTTCCACGCACTTCAGCTCCACCACCAGTTCCCCGCCCACAATCAAATCCGCCACATAAGTCCCTGCCCATTCGCCCCTGTACAGCACCTGAAACTCCACCTGCGTATCCACCCGCAACCCGCGCAATCTCAACTCAGTCACCAACGCCCGCTCATAAACCTTCTCAAGGAAACCACACCCCAACGTATTCGAAACAGCAAAAATCCCCCCAATAACCTTCTCACTTAATTTGTTCGATTCATCCGCGTTCATCCGTTTTCATCCCCGCTAAAGGTTTTGGTTCAATGTTTTGACTTTTATCTCATGAATTAAATCAATGACATATGCGCGCAACCCACCCCAGCCCCGAAATCACCCGCGACACTATAACCGCGATGAGCTCTCTCAAACAAATCGAAGCCAACCGCCGCAATGGCGCCAAATCCCGTGGCCCCATCACCTCCGCCGGCAAAGCCGCCTCCGCCGCCAATTCCGCGAAGTCCACCGGACCGTCTACCCCCGAAGGCAAAGCCCGCTCCGCCCGCAACGCCATCCGTCACGGCATTCTCGCCCACTCCACGGTTCTCGACACGGAATCCGTCGAGCGCTTCTGCGAAATCCTCGCGTCGTTTCATGACGAGCTCGACCCCGTCACTCCCATCGAGACCCGCTTCGTCGAGACCATGGCGCTCGCCGAATGGCGCCGCCTCCGCCTCATCTGTCTGGAGAAGGAGCAGATCAGCGCCGAAGCTCGCCGCCAGGAACAAGCCGGCTTCAACCAGACGGAGGCGGCTACCGATTCAGCCAGCCCGCTCCACTTCACCGCGCTCGCCCTTCGCGCCCTCTGCCGCGAATCCGACGCTCAGGAGCTTCTCAACCGCCACGAACTTCGCTTCGATCGCCAGTTCCAGCGCGCGCTCAACGGATTCCGCGCCTACCGCGCCATGCGCCTCGAATCGGAAAAGTAAAAAATGCAAAACGAAGTGAACCCAATTTCAAACCGGAGGCAGCATCACCTATAAATATCTCTTATAGCCGCGCCCTCTTGCATTTCCAAAACTTTGCGCTAAACTGAAACTTCTGGCAATGCTCTCCAGCTTCACAGGCCGAATTACAACGACCGTCCCTGTAGTCGTCATTATTATTAGGGTCGTTGTACCCGTCCCCCTCTGAGGCTTCCGGGAGCTGTAACGAATCCGAAGGCCATCAGCGGGGGAATTCAAAACCCCAGCTCGATGGCCTTTTTATTTTGTGGCGCCGGCGATCTTGTCGCCGGTGGTTTTAGTAAAAAAGGAACTCTTCCTCTATGACCGAATCCGGCAAACTCATGAACGGCGCTGAAATCCTCCTCGAATGCCTCGCCCGCGAAGGCGTCGACTGTTTCTTCGGCTATCCCGGCGGCGTCACGCTCCCCTTTTACGATGCCCTCTATGAAAGCCACATCCGCCACATCCTGGTGCGCCACGAAGAGAATGCCTGCTTCGCCGCCGAAGGATACGCGCGCGCCACCGGCAAAGTCGGCGTCTGCTGCGCCACCTCCGGCCCCGGCGCCACCAACCTGGTAACGGGCCTCGTCGACGCCATGATGGACTCCATCCCACTCGTCGCCATCACCGGTCAGGTCACCTCCAAGCTCATCGGCAGCGACGCCTTTCAGGAAGCCGACACGTTCGGCATCACGCGCTCGGCTACCAAACACAACTACATGGTGAAGTCGATCGCCGAGCTGCCCCAGATCGTCCACGAAGCTTTCTACATCGCGGCCAGCGGACGCCCTGGCCCCGTCCTCGTCGACATCCCCAAGGACGTGTTTCAGGCCCGCGGCCACTACACGCCCGTCGACAGCATCCATCTTCCCGGCTATAAGGTCTTCACCGAAGGCCATGCCGGACAGATTCGCCGCGCCGCGCAGCTCATCTGGGAAGCGGAGCGTCCGTTCGTTTACGCCGGCGGGGGCACCGTTCTCGGCAAGGCGTCCGAAGAGCTCGCCGAACTGGTGAATCTCGCCGATCTTCCCGCCGTCTGCACTCTTATGGCGCTCGGCAGCCTCTCTTCGGCAAACAAGAACTTCATCTCGATGCCCGGCATGCACGGCAGCTACGCCGCCAATATGGGGATGACCGAGTGCGACCTGCTCATCGCCCTTGGCACACGCTTCGACGACCGCGTCACCGGGCAGCTCTCAGCTTTTGCTCGTCATGCCCGCGTTATTCATGTCGACATCGACCCGGCGGAAGTTGGGAAGAATCGCGTGCCCGACATCCCGATCGTCGGTGACGTGAAGCGCGTTCTGCAGAAACTGAACAAGGCAGTGAAGGAGCTCGAACCCGAATTCGGATCGAAGACCGCCGCCGCGCGCGCCTCCTGGTGGACCCGTATCCGCGACTGGCAGGCCGAGCACCCCTACGACCGCTCGCGCGCCGAAAACGAAATCAAGCCGCAGCATCTTATGGATGAGATCGACCGCCTCTCCGGCGGCCAGGCCATCGTCACCTCCGATGTCGGCCAGCATCAGATGTGGGCCGCGCAGCTCATCCGCTTCAACGAGCCGCATCTCTGGATCAATTCCGGCGGACTCGGCGCGATGGGCTTTGGACTGCCCTCCGCTCTCGGCGCCCAGATGGCGCGTCCGGACAAGCTCGTCTTCGCGATCTGCGGCGACGGCGGATTCCAGATGTCCATTCCCGAGCTTGCAACCATCGCCTCGCACGCTCTGCCCATCAAGATCATCGTGATGAACAACGGCTATCTCGGAATGGTCCGGCAATGGCAGACGCTTTTTTACAACAACCGTTTGAGCTCCGTCGAACTCGACTGCTTCCCCGATGCCGAGAAACTCGCCGGCGCCTATGGATTCAAAGGCCGCACCATCGACAAACCCTGGCAGCTCGCGCAGGCGCTCGAAGAAGCGGTGAAAGAGCCCGGCCCGTACCTGCTGAACGTAAAGGTGACGCGCGACGAGAACGTCTATCCGATGGTGCCGGCCGGCGGCGCGATCCACGAAATGGTCTTAGGACCGCCGCAACCGGTGGAGGTGGCGTAACAACATGCTTCAAACGATTTCGATTCTTCTCGAAAACAAACCTGGCGCTCTCCTGCGCGTCACTGGCGTGTTGTCAGCCCGCGGCTACAACATCGAGAGCCTCACGGTCGCGAAAACGCTTGATCCGCAGCTCTCCCGCATGACCATCGTCGTCGACGTCGAGGACCGCATCCGCACCCAGGTCGTCAAACAGATCAACAAGCTGGTCAACGTCCTGCAGGCGACCGACATGACCGATACGCCGGCGGTGATCCGCGAGATGGTGCTCGTGCGCGTTCGCTGCCCCCAGGACAGCCGCACGACGGTGCTCAAGGAGGCCGAGATCTTCCACTCGCGCGTGGTCGATTCTTCGACCGAGGGATTCGCGATCGAAGCCACCGGCGACCCTGAGAAACTCGACGAATTCATCGAAGTCATGCGCAGCTACGGTGAGATCGACGTCGCCCGTTCGGGCGCAATCGCCATGTCTCTCGAAGCCAGAAAGCTCCGCCTGCAGCCGCCGGTGCCAGCGCCGGCCGCAGCCCAGGTACTCTAGTCAACTCAAGGAAACTGAATGCCACGACGCTTTTACGAAAAAGACGGAAACACCGACCTGCTCAAAGGTAAAAAAATAGCCATCATCGGCTATGGCTCACAGGGCCACGCACATGCCCTGAACCTGCGCGACTCCGGACTCGATGTCGTTGTCGGACTTCCCGCCGGCAGCAAGAGCATCGCGAAGGCCACCGCGGCCGGTCTCCGCGTGGTCACTCCCGCCGAGGCGGCGAAGGAGGCCGACGTCATGATGGTCCTCGTTCCCGACCACATTCAGGGCGACCTCTATTCCTCCGACATTGCGCCGCACCTGACCAAAGGCAAGACGTTGATGTTCGCCCACGGCTTCAACATCCATTTCGGCTTCATCAAGCCGCCGGCCGATGTCGATGTCTCGATGATCGCCCCCAAAGCGCCCGGCCACCGCGTCCGTGAAATCTTCACCGAAGGCTCGGGCGTTCCGGCGCTCGTCGCCATCCAGCAGGATGCCAGCGGCAAGGCCCTTGAGAACGCTCTCGCTTACGCCGCCGCGCTGGGTTCATTGCGTGCGGGGGTGATCGAAACCACTTTCCGCGAGGAAACCGAAAGCGATCTCTTCGGCGAACAGGCCGTGCTTTGCGGCGGAGCCTCCGAACTCATCCGCGCCGGATTCGAGACTCTCGTCGAAGCCGGCTATGCTCCCGAGATCGCTTATTTCGAGTGCCTCCACGAGCTCAAGCTGATCGTCGATCTGATCTATGAAGGCGGACTCGGCTATATGCGCTTTTCCGTCTCCGACACCGCCGAATACGGCGACTACACTCGTGGACCGCGCATCATCACGGCGGAAACGCGTAAGGAGATGAAGAAGATCCTGTCGGAGATCCAGGCAGGCGAATTCGCTAAACAGTGGATCGGCGAGAACAAAGCCGGCCGCCAGAAGTTTCTCGACATGCGGGCGAAGCAGGCGGATCAGCCGATCGAAAACGTCGGCCGCGAGCTACGCAAAATGATGACGTTTCTCAAACGGAATAAGGAGGTCGGAATCCCGACGGCCCAGTAGACCGGGCAAAGAGCCACCATGCGCATTCAAACTTTCGATACCACTCTTCGCGATGGCACGCAGGGCGAAGCCATCTCCTTTTCCGTCGATGACAAAATCCTCATCGCGCGGAAACTCGACGAGCTTGGTATCGACTACATTGAAGGCGGATGGCCGGGCTCCAACCCCAAAGACAAGGAGTTTTTCGAACAGGCGCGCGGTCTGAAGCTGAAGCACGCAAAGCTCACAGCCTTCGGATCGACGCGCTTCGCGAAGAACTCGGTCGAAGAAGACCGCAACGTCCGTGAGTTGATCGAGGCAGGAACGCCGGTCATCACCATCTTCGGCAAGTCCTGGGACTTCCACGTCTCCCGCGCCCTCGGCATCAGCGAAAACGAAAACCTCGCCATCATCGGCGAAACCGTCCGCTATCTGAAGGACCATGGCAAGGAAGTCGTCTACGACGCGGAACATTTCTTCGACGGCTACATCAACAACCGCGATTTCGCTCTGCGCACGCTCGAAGCGGCGAAGCGTGCCGGCGCTGACGTCCTTTGTCTCTGCGACACCAACGGCGGCACCATGACGGGCTTCCTCGCGCAGATCGTCGCCGATGTGCGCTCGCGCTTCGACGGTGTGATCGGTATCCACACGCACAACGATTCGGAAGTCGCTGTCGCCAACGCCCTCGCCGCCGTCGAGAAGGGCGCGTCGCACGTGCAGGGATGCCTCAACGGATACGGGGAGCGCTGCGGCAATTCCAATCTCGCGGCGATCATCGCGAACCTCGAGCTCAAACTCGGCCACACCACGATCGGCGCGGAAAAGCTGCAATCGCTCACCTCGACCTGCCGCTACATCGCCGAGCTCGCCAACCTGCCTCTGCGCAAAGACGCGGCTTACGTCGGCCAGAGCGCCTTCGCCCACAAGGGCGGCGTCCACGTGAGCGAGGTGATGAAGGAATCGTCCACGTACGAGCACGTCTCACCCGCCGTCGTCGGGAACACGCAGCGCGTCCTCGTCAGCGATCTTTCCGGACGCAGCAACGTTCTCTACCAGCTCCAGCAGCAGGGCTTCGCCCACCGCATCACTCCGGAAGCCCGTATCAAGCTCCTCGAACGCGTCAAGGAGATGGAATTCCAGGGCTACGATCTCGAGGCCGGCGACGGGACTTTCGAGCTTCTCGTCCGCCAGACGATGCAACCCGACCAGACGTTTTTCGAGGTCGAGGATTACGAGGCCGTCATCAAATCCGGACATGCCACGGCCACCGTCCGCGTCAGGACAAGCGAAGGCCTGCAAACCGCCACCGCCACCGGCAGCGGACCGATGAATGCCCTCGACGTCGCACTGCGCACGTGCATCTCGGCGCTTTATCCGGAGATCGGCGACGTGCGCCTGACCGATTACAAAGTCCGCGTTCTCGATTCGAAGAAGGGCACGGCGGCGAAGGTGCGCGTGCTCGTCGAATGGTCTGACCACCCCGCGCACAGGCCGGAGGGTCCGTTGTGCGCGGATCAACCAATAAAGAGCTGGAGCACGGTTGGCGTTTCGGACGATGTGATCGAAGCCAGTTGGAACGCGCTCGTGGATGCTCTGCGCCTCGAACTGATGCGTCTGACGGAATCGCATGCAGCAAGCGATCAGATTGTTGAAGTCCGCGGCTAAGGTCGCGGTCCTGACCGGCGCGGGCGTATCGGCGGAAAGCGGCATTCCCACATTTAGAACTAACGGCGGCTATTGGCAGCAACATCGCTTCGAGGATCTGGCTACTCCGCAAGCGTTCGCCCGCGACCCGAAGTTTGTCTGGACCTGGTACGAAGAGCGCCGCCGCGCCATCGCGCAAGCGAAGCCAAACGCTGGCCACTATGCGCTGGCGGAACTGGAGCTCCAAAAGCCGGTCTTCACTCTGATCACGCAGAACGTCGACGGCCTCCACGACCTCGCTGGCTCGAAGCGCCCGATCAAACTGCATGGCGACATCTGGACCGTCCGCTGCACGCAGTGCGGAAGTGAGAAGGTAGATCGCAGCGAGTTGAACGATCTGCCGCCGTCCTGCCACTGCGGCGGAATGTTGCGGCCTGGCGTCGTCTGGTTTGGCGAGATGCTGCCGGAAGGCGTGATGGAGCGCGCCACCGCAGTTGTCCGCGCGGCAGACGTCCTGATCGTCGCGGGCACCTCGGCGCAAGTCTACCCGGCAGCAGGCCTGATACCGATGGCGAAGTCAGTCATCGAGATCAATCCGGAGGCCACGGATTATTCCGATGAGATCACGTTTTCCATTCGCGGCAGTTCGGCGAATGTCCTCCCGCAGTTGATCGCATGACTGGCAGGTTCGCGCCATCTCCGACTGGGCCGCTCCACTTCGGATCTCTTGTCACCGCCGTCGCCAGCTACGTCGACGCGCGCTCCAAAGGTGGCTGCTGGCTCATCCGCATGGAAGACCTCGATGCGCCGCGCAACGTCCCCGGTGCCGACACGGACATCCTTCGCACCCTCAAGCACTTCGGGTTCGAATGGGATGGACCAGTCATTTGCCAAAGCACGCGGCTCGATGCTTACCGCGAAGCTCTCGACCGGCTCCGCCGCGATGGCCATGTCTATCCGTGCTCGTGCACGCGCACTACAACACCCCCATGCACTTGTAAGACCGGCGATCGTTGGCGCGTGCGTTATCCGGAGGGCGACTTTACCGTCCGGCGCGCGGATGGCATCTATTCCTACCAGCTCGCCGTCGTCGTCGATGACGCCTTTCAGCAAGTCACCGACGTCGTGCGCGGCGCCGACCTGCTCGAATCGACGCCCCGCCAGATCCATCTTCAGAAGCTGCTCGGGCTGCCGACACCGCGTTACCGCCATGTGCCTCTCGCCCTCAACGAAAGCGGTGAAAAACTGAGCAAGCAGACCTTGGCGCCGCCGCTCGATCTTTTGTGCAAACAGGAGCTCCTTGCCGAAGCTTTCCGTTTCCTCAGTCTCCCGGGTTCGCAACGAGAGGAAATATTTCCGTCGCTTTGAGTAGAATTTCGCGGCCACCAATGCCAGCGACGCTCGCGTCGAATTTGCTATCCTGCAGAAAGCACTTCAGGAAAGCGAGGCGCCACACATGAAAATCGAAACTACCCAAACTACCTCCGGGAAAATCGGTGTGGTCCTCCTCTCGCCGTGCCCATCGCCGCGGCATTGAGCACCTGAGTCGCCGTCCCGCAATTCCCATTCGTTAAGTTTCCCGCGGCATGCGTGTTTGCGCGTCCGCCGCATCTTTTGTATTCGCAACATCAGTCGGGTCTTCTTATGAAGAATGTAATTGCCGAAGTCCTCGTCTTTCTTTTTCGACACTGGAAACGCGAGTGGAAAACCGCGCTCAGCATCGCCGCCTTCATGATCGGCGCGACGGTTGCGGACCTCTTCATGCCGGTTTACTCCGGCCGCCTCGTCGATGCCATAGTGCGCGGCCCGGGGGCGCGCGAGCAGGCATTCCACGATGCGCTCTACTCGGTCGCCGCTATGGCCATCCTCGGCGCGCTGCTGATTGCCGGCCGTCAGATCGGATTCAAAGGAATCTGCAGCCTGACCACGCGCATCATGACGCGCATGGCCGCCGACGCATTCTGGCGTGTCGAGCGCTTCTCCTCCGACTGGCACGCCAACAACTTCGCCGGCTCGATCGTGCGCCGCATCACGCGCGGCATGTGGGCCGTCGATCTGATGGACGACACGCTGCTTCTTGCCCTGCTGCCCGCGCTGGTGGCGCTCGTCGGGTCGGCCTTCGTGCTCGGCGCGCGATGGCCGGGGATGGGCCTCCTCCTCATCGCGGCGTCGGCCTGCTATGTCACCATCTCGGTCATGCTCGCCACGCGGTATGTCGCGCCGGCCGCGCGTCTGTCCAACGCGCAGGATACGCGTCTCGGCGGCGCGCTGGCCGATTCGATCACGTGCAACGGCGTCGTGAAAGCTTTCGGTGCGGAATCGCGTGAGGACGAGCGCGTCGACCGGATTCTCCAAAAGTGGAGCGCGCGCACATACCGGACCTGGATGCGCTATACCCTCAGCAGCACATGGCAGGGTGGCCTGCTGCTGGTCTTGCGGACGGCGATCGCCCTTTACGCGGTGCTGCTCTGGCGCCGCGGCGCGGCCGGGGCGGGCGACGTTACGTTCGTCCTGACCAGTTATTTCGTCGTGCACGGCTATCTGCGCGACGTCGGCCAGCACGTGGCGAACCTGCAGCGCAGCGCGAACGAAATGGAGGAGATGGTCAAGCTGGAGAATGAGCCTCTCGGGATCGAAGACCGTCCGCGCGCTGCAGACCTGAAGGTTGTAACTGGATCGATCGTCTTCGAGAACGTCACGTTCCGCTACGGAAGTCACGCGACGCCGCTGTTCAGCGGCTTTTCGCTGACGATCCCGGCCGGTGAGCGCGTGGGTCTGGTGGGACACTCGGGGTCCGGCAAGACCACCTTCGTGAAGCTGCTGCATCGCCTTTACGACATCAACGAGGGCCGGATTTCGATCGACGGTCAGGACATCACCGGCGTGACCCAGACGTCTCTGCGTACGCAGCTCGCGCTGGTGCCGCAGGAGCCGATCCTGTTCCATCGTTCGCTCGCCGAGAACATCGCGTATGGACGTCCCGACGCGACGCTGCGCGAGATTGAAGCGGCCGCGCGCCTCGCGAACGCGCATGAGTTCATAAGCCGGCAACCGAAGGGCTACGCGACTCTGGTGGGCGAGCGCGGCGTCAAGCTCTCCGGCGGAGAGCGGCAGCGGGTGGCGCTGGCGCGCGCATTCCTTGCCAACGCGCCCGTGCTCGTGCTCGATGAGGCTACTTCAAGTCTCGATGCGGAGTCGGAAGCCGCGATTCAGGATGCGACCGGACGTCTCATGGCCGGGCGGACGGCGATCGTGATTGCGCATCGGCTGTCGACGGTGCGCATCCTCGACCGCATTCTGGTGTTCGACAGCGGCCGGATCGTCGAAGAAGGAACGCATGAAGCGCTGGTGAACAAGCCGGGCGGCACGTATCGCCGCTTGTTTGAAAAGCAGGCGCTGGGGCTGATTTCCGACGTGGAACATGCGCCGATGGCACAGTGATGAAGCCCACGCCACCATCTCAGACGCGTCTGGCTATCCAGGTTGAAAGGCTGATTGACACGAGCGACAGGATGAGAGCCGCGGCGATCCAGGCGGCTCCGCCAGGTACTCCCTGCAGTGCCGCCGCATCAGGCGCGGAAGACGCGGTGTGACTCGACCGCAGAAACATAACGAAAAATCCGATATTCACGGCCGAACACCAGATCAGGCCCGGCAGCGCCCGCTTCCATGGAAATGGAATCGGGGGCGTTGTGGCCTCGCGCGTGACTGCCTCCATCACGGAAGCGGCGAAGCCGGAGGATGGAACGATGTTGTCATCGCGAACCAGCACGAGATCGATCTCTTCGTCTCTCATCGGACCTCCTTTGGAAGTTTGCCGCGCAGGAGTTTGCGTGCGCGCGACAGCCTCGCTTTTACTGTACCTTCGGGGAGCGAAAGGCTGAGCGCGGCATCCCGCACGTTCATATCGTGGAAGTAAAAGAGGATCAGCGCCTCCCGGTATTTCGCGGGCAGGGTCAGCACGGCGCGCCGCACAGCCCGGTCCCTGTCATCATCATCGATCTCGATGCCAATGGGCTCGCCGCGAAGGTCTCTGAGTTGCCCGGCATTATCGAGCGGCACGGTTCTCACCGGTATGCGGCGCAATTCGGTGCGATAGAGATTGGTGGCCAAAGCAAACAGCCAGGTTGAAAATGCGGCATCGCGGCGCCAGTCGCCGAGGGCCCGCCAGGCTCGCAGAAAAGCCTCCTGCGCCATCTCTTCGGCGCGCCAGCGATCGCGGCAGAACCGATATGCGAGGTTCACCAACGGAGCCTGCCAGCGGCGCACGATGCGCTCGAAAGCGGCGACGTCTCCGGCCAGCACGCGGTCCACGTCGACACTATCATCCGCAGCGGCCACTCATCCTCCGCCGGTAGGACTGGGCACGCCGCACCGCCGTTGCATTTCTTTTTCCCCGAAACAATGCAACCGTCCGATAACCGCTCTTGTCGGACCGGTTACAGCGGGAGAAACCGCGCACAGGAGATATTTCGATGGACAGCGCATTCGCACTCCGGGGATTCCTGAGCAGCGTACTACAGAAGCGGCAGGCGACCGTGTTCCGGCTGGCCGTGGCCGTGATCGTGGCGTTATCGCACGCGCCGGCCGGCGAAGCGCAGACCCGCGGCGCAACGTTCGACGTGGCGTCAGTGCGGGCAAACAAATCGGGACCACGGGGGACGAACATCAACGTTCTGCCGAACGGCGTCAACCTTATCAACGTGCCGCTGCGGGCGATCATTCAGTTGGCCTATGGCATCCAGCAGCCGTCACGGCTCGCGGGCGTACCCAACTGGGCCAACGACGAGCGATTCGACATTATCGCGAGGTCCGACGCGATCACGTCGCGCGATCAACTGCGTTCAATGCTGCAGGCGCTTCTCGCCGATCGCTTTAAGCTGACCGCCCACATGGAGTCGAGAGAGCGGCCAATCTATGCGCTGAAGCGCGCCCGTCCGAACGACGCGCCTGGACCGTCGCTTCGCCCGTCCACTGCCGTCTGCGCGCCCCCGATCGCAGGACGGGGTGAGGCCGCGGGAGGGCAAGCCGTTACCGGTCAGGCAACCCAATGCGGTCCTCAGCCCGGTGGGCCGGGCAAGGTGATCCTCGTTGGAAGCGCGATGTCACAGCTCGCTTCGGTGCTGTCGCTCGTCGTTGGTCGAACGGTTGTCGATCGGACGGAGTTGGCGGGCAATTACGACGTCGAGCTTATGTACGCGCCGGAACAGCAGCGAGCGGGCCCACAGCCAGCGGATGGCGCGGCCGCTATTCCCGATCCGGACGGACCGTCGCTGTTTACGGCTCTCGAGGAGCAACTTCGATTGCAACTCAAGCCGGAACGTGAAAAGGTGGAGGTCCTCGTGATCGACCGCGTCGACCGTCCGGGCGATAATTGACCGTCACGTCGCCCGAACCGCGGCTGCGTTTCTCTTCCACCAGAAAAACGCAACCGTTCGAGCGCCGCTCTTGTCGGACTGGTTGCAGCGGGAGATATTGCGCACAGGAGATATTTCGATGGACAGCGGAGTCGCACTCTGGGGATTTTTGAGCGTCGGGGCCTTCGGCCTCTTTTTGTTCCTGACGGTAGCCTCGTGGAGTGAGAGTCACCGGCGCGAAAGAGAAGCGTACTACAAAAACGAGGCGATCCGGAAGCTTGCCGAAGCATCGCCTGAGATGGCGGCGGCGGGCCTCGACTTCCTTCGCGAGATGGAAAAAAACGACAGGGACCGCGTGCTTGCTCAAATCAGGATCGGCGGCCTGGTGACGTGCGGGGTCGGTATCGGGGTGACGATCTTCCTCGCGGCGCTCATCCGGGACGCGCCGATCTATCTGAGCGGATTAATTCCGCTCCTGGTTGGCGCGGCGTTGCTGGCGTGGTCGTATGTGCCGGGGCTGCGTGAGTAACCTGGATTTTTACGGGCTTCCGAAGCACAAGCGCCGGCATGGCGGACTGAGAGTCCGCGCCACAAGTCATGGTCTAACGCTTGAAGAGTTTTTCCAGACGCTCGAACGCTTTTTCCAGACGCTGCGGCTTCTTCAGCACATCCGCAAATAAATCGCCCAGGCGCCCAAACCGCTCCGGCGCGTTCGCGATGTTGAATTGCGACGGATGCAGCGATGGCTTGACTTCCTCCCACGCAAGCGGCGTCGAGACGGGAGCTCCCACGTACGCGCGCGCCACGTAGGGCGCCGAAATCGTCTTGCTCGCCGCGATCTGCAGGTAGTCGAAATAGACGCGGTTCTTCTCCCGCGCCGCTACCGCGCGCGGCGTCGTGAACAATGCCGGACGTTCCGCCGCCACCATGCGCGCGATTACCTCCGCGAACGTCCGCGCCTGCTCATACGTGTAGCGCGGCTCGATCGGAATGAAAATGTGCATCCCGTCGCCGCCGGTGGTCTTTGGATAACCGGCGAGGCCGATCGCGTCGAGCTTCTGTTTCACGAGCAGCGCGGCCTCGACGATTTTCGTGAATTCGCACTCCTGCGGGTCGAGATCGATCAGAATGTAGTCGGGGTTCTCCAGCGAATCAATGCGGCTCATCCACGGATTCTGATCGATGCATCCGAGGTTGGTCAGATAGAGCAGGCTCGCGCGGTCCTGCGCCAGGAGGTAGCGGATTTTGTCGACTGTCTCGGTCCGCAGCCACGAAGGGTATCCCTCCGGCGTATTCTTCTGAAAAAAGAAGGGCTCGTGGATTCCGTTTGGATAGCGCTTGAGCGACAGCGGGCGGTCCTTCAGATGCGGCAGGAGCAACGCTGAGACGGCATCGTAGTAATTCAGAAGATCGCGCTTCGTGAAGTGGTCTTCCGGATAGTAAATCTTGTCCAGATTGGTGAACTTGAGGCTGTGTCCGTTGATCTCCGCCGTGACTTCTTTCTTATCGGAAGCGAGGAACGCTGGTGGCGGCGGGACTTCGCGGCTCACTTCATTCGATGACTTGTCATCGCGCAAGCCGAGATAGACGGGCGCGCGCAGGCGCTTGTCGTTGGTCCAGTTGGCGAATTTGATTTGCGCGACCAGCTCGGGCTTCACCCACTCAGTGCCCTTCAGGAACTTATCTGCTTTCGCAAACGGCATCTTCGTGGTCTTCAGCGGCTTGAGCAGTTTCCATAAATCCCCATGTTGGCGGGTATTGAAACCGGTGCCGACGTTGCCGGCGTAGTGCAGCTTGCCGCCTTCGTAGTAGCCGAGCGCGAGCGACCCGAAGTGTTCGCGCTCGCCCGGCGTGTAGCCGCCGATCACGAACTCCTGTTCGGAGGTGACCTTCAGCTTGAGCCAGTTGCGGCTGCGGCGGGATTCGTAAACGCTCGTGGCGCACTTGGCGAGCAAGCCTTCGAGTCCGCTCTGGCGCGCGGCGTCGAGCAGATTGTCGCCCGCGTTTTCGAAATGCTCGGAAACCCGCAGGAGCGGAAACGGCTTGACGATCCCGGCGAGCAAACGCTTTCTCTCGATTAAAGGCGTGCGGCGCAAATCGTAGCCATCGAGATAAAGCAGATCGAAGACGAACAGGTGGACTGGATTCTTCTGGCCGAGTTTGGCGATTGCGTTGGCATCCTGCAAATGAATACGGTTCTGGATGAGCTCGAAATGCGACACGCCGTTCGCATCCAGCACGACGATTTCGCCGTCGAGAATCGCCTGTTGAGCGTCGATGTAATGGGGCAGCACCTGCAGCTCGGGATACTGGCGCTCGCAGCGATTCTCGTTGCGCGTCCATGCGGTCCACGTGCCGTTATCGATATAGCTGAGGGCGCGGATGCCATCCCATTTCACCTCGAAGATCCAGTCTGCACCGCCGGGCATCTGGTCGGCAAGCGTGGCGCCCATGGGGTCGAAGAAACCGGGCATCGGCACCGCGACGGCCCCCGGAATTTTCTCAGGATTGAGCGCGGCTACTTTTTTTTTACCTGCCTTCTTCGCGGGCGGCGATTTTACTTTGTGCGCGGGGAGATCGGCGGCGATCTCCTCCTGCGTGCGGCCGGTCTTGACGCTTTGCGCAAGTTCTTCGATTTCCCAGGGCGTGCGCGCGGCGTCGTCCCTCTTCTTGATGATCAGCCACTCGTTCCCTTTGCCGCGGTTTTTCATGTGGACGATCGCCCACGTGCCGCTCAGCTTCTCGCCATGCAGCTCGAACTTCAGATCGCCGCGCGCGATCTGAGCAGCGCCGCTCTCTTCGCCGATCAGGTCGAAGGTGCCGCGGTCCCAAAGCATGACGCTGCCGCCGCCGTATTCGCCTTTCGGAATGTTGCCCTCGAAATCGCCGTAGCTGATCGGATGGTCCTCGACCATGGCGGCGAGGTGCTTGACCGACGGATCGAGCGAGGGGCCCTTGGGGATAGCCCAGGACTTCAGGGTTCCATCCATCTCGAGTCGGAAATCGTAATGCAGCCGCGTGGCATTGTGCCTCTGGATGAAAAACCGGCCGCTGTGCGTCTTGCTTTTCTCGACTTTGCCCGGCCGCGGCTCCGGCGTTCTGCTGAAATTGCGTTTCCGCTCGTATTCTTCGAGTGACATAAACGCTTTGAAATGTTCCTGTTTACATGGTATAGCTGAAGAAGCGACTATGGCCACAAGCGTCTGGAAGGGTCACTTAACGTTCGGACTGGTTTCGCTGCCGGTGAGATTGTTTACAGCCGCTCGCAGCGAAACGCTC
Organism: Bryobacteraceae bacterium; assembly: GCA_035552355.1. GTDB lineage: Bacteria > Acidobacteriota > Terriglobia > Bryobacterales > Bryobacteraceae > BOG-234. The sequence goes on from DASZLP010000254.1 coordinate 15,626, forward strand.
AGTTTCAACCAGCTCCATAAGCACGACAACTCGCGTATCAAGCAGGTGATCTACTGCCAGGCGGAAGACAAGCCAATTCCGCGCGACGAGATTGTCAAGGGCTACGAGTACGAAAAAGGCAAGTACGTCGTGGTGCAGGACGAGGAAATCAAAAAGGTCGCGCCCAAGACCGCGAAGGTGATGGAGATCCAGGAGTTCGTCAAGGCCGGCGACGTGGATCCCGTTTATCTTGAAAGCTCTTACTACATGGCGCCGGATGAAGGCGGCGAAAAGCCATACGCGCTGCTCTTCGAGGCGTTGCGGGAGACGAAGTACTACGCCATCGCGAAGATCGCCATGCACAACCGCGAACATGTCGTGGTCGTGCGGCCCGGCGAGCGCGGCATGATCCTGCACACCATGTACTATTCGGATGAAGTCCGCAGCACGGAGGAGTTCCGCACCGATACGACGAAGGTTTCCGAACGCGAAATGAACCTCGCGAAGATGCTGGTCGAGTCGCTCGCCGCGGAGTTCGAGCCGGATAAGTATCACGACACCTATCGCGACAATCTGCGCACGATGATCGAGGCGAAGGTGGAAGGGCACAAGGTGGTCGAGACTCCCGAGCCTCATATTGCGCCTGTCATCGACATCATGGAAGCGCTGAAGAAGAGCCTTGAAGGCCGCAAGCCGCCGCAGACGGCCACGGCGGCTGCAGGAGTTTCGGAAGAAGAAGCGGCCGACGCGATCGCCGAACAACCGAAGCGCAAGCGGGCTCCGCGCAAAGTTAAATCGGCTTAGATTTCGGCCGTCCCAGCCACCGGGCACGCGGCGGCAATATTCGCCGGGACGGGCGATCTGAAACTGCTCGGTATGCGCGCTCCTGGAGGTCTGAATCTGAAAGTGGATGCGCGCCGGAAAAGGGTGGTGGCTGCCGGTCCGATCGTCAGTGCAGCCATCGCGAAACGGCCTCGGGATACCAGATCGAAAGCGCGATGAGTGACCAGAACATCCGCCTGGAGGGCGCCGGGGCAGTGGAGGCACTCTTCGGATACTGGCCCTCCTTTCACGATGCCGAAATTCTCCGCATCGAACTCGATCGGAAGGGACCACGCGTTGCGATTGATGTGCTCACCGACGTCAAGCCCGGCAGCGGCCGCTATATTATCGTGCGATTCGTGTTTCATGGAATCGACGACCTCAGTCTTGAAGACTTCAATCATCAGAACGTCATCTGGTCGCTTGAGCTGGAACTGGCCCCGGAGAACCGCATGAGGATCACGTTCCACTCCATCTTCGGGGCCGCGCTTTCGTTCACGTGCGCTCGCGGCGAAGTGATCGAGGCCGCGCCATCGGATCTGCGCACTGGCCATCCCCGTTAGAGTCGCCGAAATGCAATCCGGCGGGTGTCCTCACAGGCTCACAGCGGTTTCACCGCTGTCCGCAGGCCTTGAGAAGATCCTCGGCCCAGATTGCGCCTCTCGGATCCTCTTCGTGCTTGAAGTAAACGTAGACGTCGCGCCCGGCGCCGAGAATGGAACCGACGTTCTCCGCGATCGCCGCGCGGCCTTCATCCGAATAATCGCCCTTGCGCAACCGGAAGTAGACGAAGTCCGCCGTGAATACATTTGGCACTTCCAGACGGTCGGACTCCGCCAGACAGAGCGCAATGTTACGCGCCGCGAGTCGTTCGTAGACTTCCTCCGCCAGCCACGAAACATGCCGGAATTCGAACGCGAACCGGATGTCATTCGGCAGCAGCGGCAGGTAGGCATCGAGGCGCGCCAGATCGCACTTGAACGTGGGCGCGAACTGGAACAACACGGGACCAAGCCGCCGCGCCGCGCGCAGTGGTTCGAGCGACTTCAGAAAAATTTCCGTGAAGCTCTCCGCATCCTTCATTTTCATAATGTGCGTGAGCTTCTGGTGCGCCTTGCACGCGAACTGAAACTCGGCCGGGGTGGCCGCAAGCCAGTTGTCGAGAGTGCTGCCGCTCACCAGGCGGCGAAACGTGTAGTTGGCTTCGACGCTGTTCAGGCGCGTCGCATAGTGATCGAGAAATTTCTTCGCCGGAACTTCCTTCGGATAGAAATCCGGCTTCCACGCCGGATACGAAAAACCTGAAGTGCCGGCGAAGAGTCTGGATTCGGGCATCGGCGAGCAAGCGCTATTTCGGCGCCGACACTCCGCCCGGCGCCGCGCCGGCAGCCGGAGCAGCCCCGAAGAACGCATCGTCCAGATGCACGGACGCGCCCTTGGCGAGGCTTTCGACCGCCACGCGCGCAAGGTCCGGCCGCAATTTCTTTTCGATTTCCGGCCGCACTTCCGCGATCGGCTTCGTAACGTGCGATTCGACCTGAATGACGTGATAGCCGAACGGCGTCTTCACGGGCTCGGTGAAGTCGTTGACCTTCGCGGCGAACGCAGCTTCCTCGAAAGGAGGCACCATCATTCCCTTATGAAACTCGCCGACGTCCCCGCCCTGACTTCCGCTTCCGACATCGTCCGACTCCGCTTTGGCCAGAGTGGCAAAATCTTCTCCGGCCACCAGACGCTTGCGGATATCCTGCGCTTTTGCGAGCGCCTCGGCGTCGGTTAACTCTTTCTTTCCAGGAATGCCCTGTGCCGGAGAGTCCTTGACCCGAATCAGAATGTGGCGGGCCTTAAGCACTTCATATTCGTTCTTGTGATCGTTGTAATATTTCTCGACCGCGGCATTATCGACCTTCACGTGGTTTTGCAGCTCGACGAACATCGCCTGCGCCAGCACGGTGTCGCGCTGATAGGCGAGTGTGGTCCTGATCTTCGGGTCCTGATCGAGCTTTTGCTTCGCGGCCTCGTCGGACAGCACCTTTACCTGAACCAATTGCTCGGCAAACGAGCGTTTCCCGGGGCCCCGCGCGTATTCCTGGTATTGCTGGGGAAGCGCGTTGATCAGATCGGTGAACTCGGCCTCGGTAATTTTCTGATCGCCGATGGTAAGAATCACTTTGTTGGGTTCCGCGGGCGCTGCCGGCGCCGCCGGAGCCGGCGCGGGTTGCGGCCTCGCCGAAGGCACCGGAATCTGTGCGAACGCGGTTATTGCATATAGAGCCAGAATGGCTGATGAAAATCTCACTTTCCCATCGTAGCGCAGGTGTTTTTGGGGTGTTTACGGGCTTGTTATGTGGTTTCGCCGGCCGGCTCCACGATCGCCGACATCGACCCTTTCGATCGCGGCAACCTGTAGTCGGGACCGTACCCATGCACCTGATCGCGCGCGAATTCCGCCTCCGGAAGCTCGCAGGTTATCAGCACCGTCCGGCCCATCGAGTCGACTTCCTGCGCATGCCGCAGCGCTTGTTCGGCGGTAAAAATGAAGATCTTCTGCAGCATTTCGATCACATAGTCGTAGGTGTGATCGTCGTCGTCCAACAGCACCACGCGGTAAAGCGGGCTCTTCTCGGCCTCGCCCGGCGCATCGGTTCGCGGGGTGATCCGGGGCGTGGTAATAGTCTGGCTGCCCATCGGAATAAATTCAGTATGCCATCTCACCGCTGCATTCTTCACCTTGCCGCCGCGGCCGATGAAGAAAAGTCGTCGGCGAGGACTTGAGATTGACCGCCTGCGGGAACCCCCTCCCAGAGAGGCGTTTTTAACTCGCGCATACCCAAATCAAGAAAGGATCGGACGCGAGCCCCGACTTCCCGGACCGGTGTTTCCGAAAACCTGACCGCAAACGCGGCAACACTGGTCAATGTAGCATTGACTATGTGGAACTAAAGGACGAACAGGGTATATGGAAAATAATGCCATTGTAAAGGGATCTGCCGCTACCGCTTCAATAATTCTTTATTTTCTCCTGCTGACGCACCGTGGGCTGAATGCCAGCTTCGACGGAGACGATCTAACGAACATTTCGTTTCTGCACGGGTATGGGCGTACGTCATTGGGTGCCATTCTGGCCGCGGCGCTTTCGATTTTCACTCCTGAATACCGCCCGATTGGAGGTCTCTACTACCGCATACTGTTTGCTGTGTTCGGCTTGCATCCTGCTCCATTTCGCATTGCATTCTTCGCCCTCCTGATCGCGAATCTGATAGCCGCGATTGTTTGGTGCCGGAGTCTTTCCAACTCGATGATGACTACTGTCACCGCCGGGTTGTTCTTCTCGTTTCATCCAGCCTTGGCGGCTTTGTACTACAGCACCGGGACTATCTACGACGTGCTCTGCGTTCTCTTTACTCTTCTTCTGTTGATCCATTACACCCGCATCCGGCAGGCTCGTCGGTTTGTGGCTGGAAATAGCCTGATCGTGGTATTGGCTTTTTATGGCGCAGCGCTCGGGAGCAAGGAAATGGCAGCTACTGTACCTGCGGTTCTGGTGCTCTATGAACTGATCTTCCATCCACACATCCGGGATTTGAATTTGCGCCTGCGGCCCGTCGCACTGATGACTGCCATGACGGTCATCGAAGTGGCGATTAAACTTTTGCTTCCCAACCAGATGAATATCAATCCGTGGTACGCGCCGCACTATAACGCCGTCTTCGTAGGAAATTCCTACATGCACTATTACCGGCTGTTCTTTCTGAATGACAACCTGACCCCCGGTACCCTTCTCGGCGTTCTCGTTATTGGTCTCCTGACAGCTGTGGTGTCGCGCAGCCGCATCATGTTATTCGGAATGCTCTTTGCGAATCTAACACTGATTCCGGTCTGTGTGATTCTGCCGCGCGGGGGCTTCGTTTGGTACATGCCCTTGCTGGGTTATGCGCTGTATGGCGGAGCGGCTGTTTCTTTATTTGTGGAGAAGATCACAGGTAACCTACTCCCAGCACTGTTGGCCGCGCCAGTTAAGGCAGTCGTTTTCATCTCGCTACTTGTCGGCTCCTACATATTCTATTCGCGATATGCAAGGAATCTGGGGGAGCTATTTTTGCCCGAGCAACGGCAGCTCTCAGCGATGCTCGTTGCTGCGAAAAGGGTGGCTCCCATGCTTCCGCACGGCAGTCGCGTCCTGATCGAAAGCGATCCTCATCGTGAGGTTTGGTGGGTGCCCCTGTTCCTGATTCGGCTCGCGTATCGGGATCCGAGCATCTGGGTCGAGCGTGCTTCGCACTTGGGTGACAACTACAATCCGGCTGACATCGGTATTTACAACATTAGGATGCGTTGGGACGGCTCGCGATATCAAGTCATCTCGCAACCGCAAGCGAGCCAGCCTCCGGTGGTGTTCGATGTGACTCCTGATGTCCCCGATGTATTCGGCGCCGTCCGCCGAGGGCAAACCGCACGAATTCACTTG
>DASZLP010000255.1:0-56606 GCA_035552355.1 Bryobacteraceae bacterium
GTTGGGCTTTTCTCTGCATGGTCGACCACGAGGATGTCGACGGCGACCCGCTTCTTTTCGAGCCGCAGGCCAAGTTGCTGCTGGATGGCGTCGAAGAAGGTCGGCGCCGGGTCGGCATCGGGGGCCGCAGTCGGCGAATCGATGCCGGGCTTGATTGCCGCCAGCGGTTCGCTGTTCCGGGCGCGCATGCCGTCCGGATTCCAGGAGAGTGTGAAATCGTATGTGCCGGTGAGTCCCGTGGAGTCGGTGACCGGAGCGCCGGCCTGCACGCCAATGGTACGAACGATTTGCTCCATCGTTTGTCCGACGGCCTGCCAGCGGGCGCGGCCCGGCGTCATAATCATGCCAGCGCGTCCGGGCGGCAGAATCGGGAATCCGTCCTGGTCCTTTTTGATTTGCATGGGCCCTGCAGGCGCGTCTTTCGGGGCGGGTGCGGGCGTCGTGGCCTCTTTGAACTTCGGACCATTCTTCATGACGACAAGATCGTACGCAAGCATCTCTTTTTTCTCCCCGTGCACGACGAGGCCAAAGCGCTCGGCGAGGAGGCTGCGCTGCATCAGTTGGAAGTCTTCCCGCGTCGTGCCTTCCGCGATTTTGGCGTTGATGTCGAAGCGTTCGCCATCGAGCCAGTCGGGCGCGGAGTATTGATAGCGCTGGAGAGCGTACGCCATCGTGATCAGGTTGGAGAGGCTCATGTTATGGCAGGAAAAGGTGACGGGATCGGACGATCCTGGGCCGCCGTCACAGCCGACGCGGATGCGACCATTGCTCGCAGGCGCCCCGGGTTTAATGGAGGCGGCTTCGAATTCGGGTCCGGCGGCGCGGACCGGATGAGGGGCGGCCATCGCGAGAGTCGTCAGGAGCGCCGCGAGAGTTTTTCGCATGGGTATTTACATATTGACGGAAAAACCCGGCTCCGGGAAGCCAGCCAGGCGCGGTTTCCGGCGCGGAGGTCAGCACGCTGTAGTCAAATAGAACCTGGGTGATTTGTATGCCGGAGGACGGATGGCGCAACGGGTGACGCCTGTTCGTCGAACCCTGCGCGCGGTGGCACTGCTCGCACCTTTATTTTTCCCCGCCGCGTGTTTACCGCAGACTTCGTCCGGATCGCTGGTTGTAACGACCCACACATTGCAGGGCCAGCCCGTGGCGAAAGCAGTAGTTAAAGCGAATTCGGCGCCCGTGATTGAAGGAGCGCCTGTGACGGCGCCGCGAAGCGCCGAAAGCAACGCGTCCGGCGAGGCCAGACTGACCGGACTCGCGCCCGGGCGCTATCGCGTCACGATCGAAGCGAAGGGCTTCGACGATCTCGTCACATTCATCGATGTGTCGGCGGAGTCCGCCGAGACACTTGCCACGGCAATCGATGCGATCCTCACAACCGGGGGCACGCGCACCGACAGCATCACGGTGCAGGGCGTGATCGAGACGCCGCTCGAAGAAGCCAACGCTCCGGCCGTGCTCGACCGGCAGCAAGTGAAGAATCTGCCCGACCGTCCGCGGACGGTTAGCGACGCACTGCCTCTCGCGCCGGGTATCGTGCGTCTGCCGAACGGACAGCTTCGGCTCTCCGGCAGTGGCGAGCATCGCAGCGCGCTGCTGGTCAATTCCGCGAATGCTTCGGATCCGGCGACGGGCCAGTTCGGCGCGACAGTGCCGATCGACAGCGTGCGTACGATGAACGTTCTTTCGAGCCCGTTTCTCGCCGAGTACGGTGGCTTCACGGGTGACGTGGTCGCTGTGGAGACCCGCAAGGGCGGCGACAAGTGGACCTTCGAACTCAACGACCCACTGCCGGAATTCCGGTGGCGGAGTTGGCACATGGTCGGCTTGCGGTCATCGACGCCGCGCGTCAGCTTTGGCGGTCCACTGAAGGCCAACCGGCTGTTTGTGCTGGAATCCGCCCAGTATGAGATGCGCGAGAGCCCGGTGATTACGCTGCCATTTCCCAAAAACGAATTCCGGCGCGAGGGCTACAATTCGCTCACGGCGCTCGACTACACGATCAACCAGGCCAATCTGGTGACTGCCACCTTCCATCTCGCCGACCAGCACACGCGCTTCGCGAATCTGGACTTCTTCAATCCGCAGCAGGTGAGTCCGACCACGACGGATTCGACTTATGCGGCCGACGTGACCGAGCATTCGACATTTCACGGCACCCTGCTCGACAGCGGTATTTCGGCCAACAGTTTTCGGGACGGCGTCTGGCCGCAGGGCGACCTCGACATGCTCATGACGCCGTCGCTCAACGGCGGGAATTATTTCAGCCGGCAGACGCGCACATCGTCGCGGCTCGAATGGCGCGAGACGTGGTCGTTTTCGAAACAGTGGCTCGGGACGCACAACCTGAAGTTCGGCTCCGTAGTCGGTGGGAGTAATGAGCACGCGCAGGTCGCCGAGCGCCCGGTGAACATCTTCGACGCCGGCGGCGCGCTGATCGAGAACATCACGTTCACTCCCGGACTGCCGATTGCGCGCTCCGATGTCGAGTCCGCCTTCTTTGGGCAGGACCAGTGGGTGCTGAACTCGCGAATGTCTCTCAACTTCGGCTTGCGGGCGGGACAGCAGGAAGTCACCGATGTTTTCCGGCTGGGTCCGCGCGCGGGGCTTGTGTTTACGCCGTTCGGCGGCGGGCGCACCATCATCCGGGCGGGCGCGGGGGTGTTTTACGATCGGGTGCCGCTCAACGTTTACGGATTCGCGCTTTATCCGGACCAGATCATCACGCAATACAACCCCGACGGCAGTATACTCAGCGGGCCGTTCCGCTACTTCAATCTGACGGAGCCGGCCGCGCCGCATCATTCGCCGCTCATTTACCGGTCGAACGATGTGCCGGGAAATTTCGCGCCCTACAGCATCAACTCGAATCTGCAGATCGAGCAGATTCTGTCGCCCCGGCTGCGGGTGCGGGTGAACTATCTGTTGAGCCACTCCGAGGAATTGATCGTGATCGCGCCGCGCGTGAGCGACACCGAGCATGCGTTCGTCCTGAACGGCAGCGGCAACTCGCGCTTCCGCCAGGTGGAATTCACGGCGGCGGCGACTGCCGGAAAGGAGAGCCAACTCTATCTCACTTACACCCGAAGTTACAGTGTGGGCAATCTGAACGAGTTCGATAACTATCTGGCGAGTTTTCCGCCGGCGGTGATTTTGCCGGACGCGCACACATTCCTGCCGGGAAATGCGCCGGACCGTTTTCTGGCGTGGGGCACACTGGCTTTCCCGATGAAGTTCCGGCTGATGCCAAAGGTCGAGTATCGGTCCGGATTCCCGTGGTCGCCGCTGACGCCGGCGCAGCAGTATCTGGGGGTGCCGAATCAGTCCCGTTTCCCGAATTCGTTTTCCGCCGATGCGCGCGTCACGAAGGATTTCAAGGTCACCGACAAGTATTCGTTCCGCTTTGGTGTGTCGGGTTCCAACCTGACGAATCATTTCAATCCGATCAGCGTGCACGCGAACACCGGCGATCCGGCATATGGGGTGTTTTTCGGAGAGTACCGGCGGCGCTATACGGCGGACTTCGACGTGCTGTTTTAGCCGTTCGGTCTTATGCGTGCATCCATAGCGATCAGGAGGCCGGTTGTGAATCGAGATACAAAGAAAGACCGTAGCGAGAGCGCTGACGCCCCCGCCGCAGAAGTAATAGATCCAGCCGACAGCGATCTGCTGCGGGATGAACTGAAGGGTCATACGGCCGAGCACGCGGTTCCACCGCGCCTCGAAGACGAAGGGCAGTCCGGCGGATAACGAGCTTTATCTACGCGACGGCCCGTTTTCGGCTCCGTTTGATATCGTCCCCGACGCCTGGATAAAGTGCGATGAGCACGGCGACGCTTACCTCGCCAGGCTCCGCGAGGGAGGGGGGCGATCTACGCCGCGACGGGCTCGCCGGCCTTAAGGAAGGTCAGCTTGCCCGTGTCGCCGTCTTTATCGACCACCACCGTTTCGCCCGAGAGGAATTCGCCCGCGAGCAACCGCAGCGAAAGCGGGTCCTGAATTAACCGCTGGATCGAGCGCTTCATGGGCCTCGCGCCGTACGCCGGGTCATAGCCGTCGCTCATGACGACTTCCTTTGCCGCGGGTGTCACCTGCAGCTTCAGACCTCGTTCGGCCACCTGGCTTTCGAGCCGCTTCAGTTGCAGATCGATGATCACCGACAGATGCTCCTTCGACAGCGGATTGAACACGATGATGTCGTCCACCCGGTTCAGGAACTCGGGCCGGAAGGTCTGGCGCAGAGCGTCCAGCAGCCGCTTTCGCACTTCTTCCTGGCCACTCTTGCCTTTCTGATTCACCGAGAATCCGATCGGCGTCGAGTCGTGGATAATCGAGCTGCCCACGTTCGAAGTCATGATGATTACGGTGTTCTTGAAATCCACCGTGCGGCCCTGCCCGTCGGTCAAACGCCCGTCGTCGAGAATCTGCAGCAGCGTGTTGAACACATCCGGATGGCCCTTCTCGATCTCGTCGAACAACACGACTGAGTAAGGCCGCCGCCGCACGTGCTCCGTCAATTGACCACCTTCGTCGTAGCCGACGTAACCGGGAGGCGCGCCGATCATGCGCGCCACGGAGTGCTTCTCCATGTATTCGGACATGTCGACCCGCACCATCGCCTTGTCGTCGTCGAACATGAATTCGGCGAGCGCCTTGGCCAGCTCGGTCTTGCCGACGCCGGTCGGTCCGAGGAAAATGAAGCTGCCGATCGGGCGATTGGGGTCGCTCAGGCCGGCGCGATTCCGGCGGATGGCATTGGCCACCAGTGAGACCGCTTCATCCTGACCGACCACCCGTTCATGCAACCGCCCTTCCATGTGGATGAGCTTCTGCACTTCGCCTTCGAGCATGCGCGAAACCGGGATGCCCGTCCATTTGGCGACGATCTTCGCGATATCTTCTTCGTCGATCTCTTCTTTGAGAAGCGCCGTGCCGGATTTGATCGCTTCGAGCTCGCGGTCGGCATCGGCGATTTGCCGATGAACTTCGGTCAGCTTGCCGTATTTGATCTGCGCCGCCTTCTCCCAGTCGCCGGAGCGCGTCGCGCGTTCCTCTTCGGCCCGAACCTGCTCCAGCTCTTCCTTGAGCTGCTGCACGCGCGTGATGGCGTTCTTCTCGCGCGTCCAGCGTTCCTTGAGGCCGGCGGACTCGCCGCGCAGGCGTTCCAGCTCGTCTTCGATGTGGCGCAGTCGGTCTTTCGATGCGGCATCCTTCTCACGATTGAGCGCCTGTCGCTCGATTTCGAGCTGCGAAACGCGCCGTTCGATGTTGTCGATCTCGATCGGCATCGAGCCGATCTGCATCTTCAGAGCGGATCCGGCTTCATCGACCAGATCGATGGCCTTGTCCGGCAGGAAGCGGTTCGTGATGTAGCGATGAGAGAGCACCGCGGCCGCCACGATGGCTGAGTCTTTGATGCGAACGCCGTGGTGGATCTCGAACTTCTCCTTGAGTCCGCGAAGGATCGCGATGGTGTCGTCGACCGACGGTTCTCCGACGATGACGGTCTGGAACCGGCGGGCCAGCGCTGCATCCTTTTCGACATACTTGCGGTATTCCGCCAGTGTCGTCGCGCCGATGCAGCGCAGCTCGCCGCGCGCGAGAGCGGGCTTCAACATATTGGCCGCGTCGATCGCGCCTTCCGCTCCACCGGCACCGACCAGGGTATGCAGCTCGTCGATGAAGCAGATGATTTCGCCGTTCGATTCCGTGATTTCCTTGAGGACCGCCTTGAGCCGGTCTTCGAACTCGCCGCGGAACTTCGTGCCTGCCACCATCTGGCCGAGGTCGATCGCGACCAGTTTCTTGTTGCGCAACTGGTCGGGCACATCGCCGCGCAGGATGCGCTGGGCGAGTCCCTCGACAATGGCGGTCTTGCCGACACCAGGCTCGCCGATGAGGACGGGGTTGTTCTTGGTCCGGCGGCTCAGCACCTGCATGACGCGGCGGATTTCCTCGTCGCGGCCTATTACAGGGTCGAGTTTGTCGCGGCGAGCCTGCTCGGTGAGATCGACGGCGTAGCGCTCCAGCGCCTGATATTTCGATTCGGGATTCTGATCGGTCACGCGCTGCGTGCCGCGCACGGCCACCAGCGCCTTGAGGATTTCGTCGTGCGTGGCGCCCTGGCGGTTCAGCAGCGTGCCCGCGGGCTCATACTTCTGTTCGGAAAGGGCGAGCAGCAGGTGCTCGGTCGAGACATATTCGTCCTTGAAGTTCTCGGCTTCCTTGAATGCTGCTTCAAAAACCTGGTTGGTCGCGGGAGACACGTACATTCCGGCCGGCTGCCCGGTCACTTTTGGGATCTGGGAAAGCTGCCGCTCGGCTTCGTTGATCAGCGGGTCGGGCTGGACGCCGCACTTTTCGAGCACCGGCCGCACGATGCCTTCGCGCTCACGGGCCAGTGAAATCAGAAGGTGCAGCGGATGCATGGCCTGGTGGCCGTTCTCGCTGGCGATCTCCTGCGCCTGCTGGACGGCTTCCTGCGCTTTTTGGGTTAGTTTTTCAAACCGGAATGCCATTCTTATCTCCTCGCTTGCAAGATGCGAAGGGCCTGCTCTCAATGCCATCGAGCAGGCCCGAACACAAGCATCGGCACGATCGCCGAGCCAACGCCCCTAAACGGGACGACCGACGCGCGGCGGGCGGCTTCCTTGAGCCAAAGCCAGCCCGCGCCACAGTTTCTTAATGGACGGCGCCGTCGCCCTGCACCGCCACCTTTACCTGCCGAGGCTTGGCGGTTTCCTTCTTCGGCAGCGTGATCGTCAGGACACCATTCTTATAATCGGCCTGCACTTTCTCGGTGTCCACCGTCGAAGGAACCGCAAAGCTGCGAACGAACTCGCCGTAGCTGCGCTCGATGCGGTGGTGGCCCTTGATATTTTCCTCTTTTTCGAACTTGCGATGCCCGCGGATACTGAGCGTCTGGTTTTCAACGCGAACGTCGATGTCCTCGATCTTTACGTCGGGAACGTCTGCCTTCAGCTTCAGGGCATCCTGAGTCTCATAAACGTCCACGGCGGGGGACCAGGGGCGGTTCGCCCGAGGTTCGCTCATCATCCGCGTGACGGCGTCCTCGAAGAGGCGCAAGCCGTTAAAGGGGTCAACAGTCAAAGCAGTACTCATACGTTTCAGATTCCTTTCGTGTCGTTTGGATTCATTCCGATCACCGAAAGTGATCTTACATAGATAATAAAATCTTAGTGTGTTGGTGTCAACTATTATTATCCGCCTCTCGCAACATGGCGGTTAAACCAAATCCCATCAACACCAGAGCGAGAATAACCTGTCCTGGATGGCGACCACTCCAATGTCCGAGCAGATTCCAAACCATAGGCGTTCGGGTGTTAGCGAGCCCCGCGATGCTCCGGTGGCGACGGTCTGGCTCGGCAAGCGCGAGCGGCGCCGCGATGCGGAGCATGGCGCGGAACTCGTTGCCGAGGACGTTACCGTCAGGCACGGGTGAGCCGCAGTGGTTTTCTCATAGAAAAGTCCGGCGTTAGAGGGACTCCCGTCCGCGGGTACCGACTGGTGGAAATATGAGTACAGTCGCTGGCGTGAGCAGACGGCTCGGCAGCGTTTCGGCGCGAGGCAGAAGGCCATTGAAAAGCCAGTTTCTCGAAAGTCGAAGAGTACGATGCGGTGCTGCGGGCGCACTGCCGGTTGGAGGGTTAAAGCGAAGTCATGAATCCCGAACAAATTACCCGCGCGCGGCGTAGTTACTGATACACTTCTTCGCGATATGGGAATTTTTGAAGTCTTTTACGCGCCGGGCGCGCTGTTCTCGAGTCTGGATAAGCGCAGGGGCGCGTGGATTTTGCCGACAGTCCTCGGTGCGCTGCTGATTCTCCTGACGACGGCCGCCGCCGTCAAAATGATCGGCATGGAGGCAATCGTCCGCCAGCAACTGGAGGGGACTCGGCTCACCCCCGAGCAGATGCAGACCGCGCTCGACCGCGCCAATTCTCCGGCGCAGGTCTACATCACCTGGGGCGCGGCTACGGTCGGCGCTGTCGTCACGCAGGTGGTGGTGGCCGGCCTGCTGATGCTCTTTGCCATGATCGGCAGCAAACAGCCGCGCTTCGGCCCCAACTTCTCGATGGTCGCTCTGGCGCAGTTTCCTTACCGGCTCGTGATCTGTGCGATGACGCTGCTCGTGCTCTACGCCGCGCCGGATCGCACCGCGCTCGACGTGAGTAACCTGCTCGCGACCAATATCGGCGCTTTCATGAATAAGGAAAATATGTCGCGCGGTTTATACACATTCCTGAGCCAGCTTGATATCCTGACTTTCGCCGAGATCGGATTTATGGGCTACGGATTCTCCAGGGTCAACCGCACCAGCGTCTCGTACGGCGTCTTTTCCGTGCTGGGTCTGTGGTCCGTTTATGTCCTGATCCGGGTGGGGATCAGCGCGATTTTCTGAAGCAGCGGGAACGCTACTTTTGCGGCTGCTCGTTCGGATTCGAGCCGCCGAGAAACAGCCGCTTGCCATCCGGGAACGTGATATTCGCGCCGTTGGCCCTGGCGTCGCCACTCTTCGCCTGATAGCCGTCGACCACAATCACGGTGCCGGGCTCCAGCGATTTTTTTGTGAAGCCGCGCCGCAGCAGAATGTTCGGGCTGCCGCCCTCGACCATCCAGTTCACAACCTTGCCGTCCGGCTCCTTTACGTCGATGTGGATCCATGAATGCGGGTTGATCCACTCCATCTGGGTGACGGTGCCCTGCAGCTTTACGGGCTTGTTGATGTCGAATTCGGCGGCGAAGGAATGATGCGCCCACGCGGGAAGCCCCGCGGCGAGAAGACCCAGAGCAGCGGAGGCGAGGAAAACTTTCGTGGACACGCGACTATCTCCCGTTCTTTTTTTCTTCTTCGGCTCGTGCGCCTTTGAGCGCGTTCAGCATGTAGTAATTGCCTTCGTGGCAGGCGTATTCGTAGAGCACGTAGTTCGGCTCGTTCTTCAGAGGGAATGAGATTGTCCAGGGTTTGGTCCAGGTCTTCGGATCGTCGATCGTCACGGAGTAATTCAGCGTGTCGGCGCTCGCGCGCGCGAAACGCTCGGTGAGCTTAAGATTTTCGCTGGCCGGCGTGTTCCCGACGACGGTTCCATTCCTGAAGTTCGTCGTCTCGACGACGAGCGTGTTGCCGTCCCAATGGCCGCGCGAATCTCCCATCCATGTGCGGATGCCGGCGGGCAGATGCGGACGGCCGTCTATCGGGATGACGCGCGTCTCGTGGATCATTTCATTTCGCAGCACGACGAGGCCGGGCGTCTGCAGGATTTGATTGCCCTGGTTATACGTATTCGGCACGATGGAGCCGACAGTACCGCGCGTGATGCAGCGGTCCCAAAGGCTTTCGTCTTCCCAGGAGTCGTGACAGCCGCCGGCAGTTCCTGCGCAGGGACGTGCACGTCGCGCGGCGGCGCGGTCCGCAGCGGCTTTTTGCGCTTCCGGGGTGAGGGCGGGAATTCTGCCGTCGGGCGGATCCATGACGAGCGAGGCCTGTTTCGAGGGCTTGCCGCGGTCATCCCAGTAAAGAGGAGGCCCGATGCTGACACCGTTCGAGCAGGTGGTGGCGGTGTTGCCCAGTCCGCCGCGTTTCGGATCGCAGCGGGTGAGATCGCTGACGGTTTCTTCGCTGTCGATGGCCGACTGGTTTTTGGCGCGATCCTGGCGCTTCGCGTATTCGTCCTCGGTGAGGTAAGCGCGGGTGCCGAGGCTTTTGTCGCGTTCGAGGGGCGTGCCGATCATGGCGGTTCCGGGCCAGACACCCTGGATGTCGGGATCGCCCCAGGCAGTTTTCGGCTGCGTCCATGTTTTCGCGGGCGTTGGTTTCGTTTGAGCGAGTGCCGCGGCGGGAATGAGAACAACCGCCGCCAGGGTGCATCTAAAAGAGCGGATCATGCCTGGCCTTTCCGCGCTGACATATCTAAACGCTGTTGATCATATCGCATGGAGGAGATCGTTTTGTGTCGCCTGCCTTCCCGAACTCGCGGGCGCCGGCTGAACCGGCGCGGCGGGCGAGAGCGCCCACGCCACCGGGCTTGCCGGACTGCGATTGCCGGTGAGAATCACTCCAGCCCAAGCGCCAAAGGCACAAGTTCGTCCATCGTCTTCACGTAATGGATTCTGATGTCGCCGATCTGTTCGGCTTTGAGATCCTCGCGCACGTTGACCTCATTCTCGGCGGGCACGATAATCTCGGTGACGCCGCCGCGTTTGGCCGCGAGTACCTTTTCCTTGATGCCGCCGATCGGCAGCACCTGACCGGTCAGCGTGATCTCGCCCGTCATCGCGAGATTTTCCTTCACGCACGTCTCCGTCAGCATCGACAGAAGGGCCGTCGCCATGGTGACACCCGCCGATGGACCGTCCTTCGGAATCGCGCCCGCCGGAACGTGCACGTGAATGTCGCTCGTCTTGAAGACGTCGGGGTCGACACCATACTTCGTCGCGTTCGCCCGCACCCACGTCAGCGCCGCCTGCACGGATTCCTGCATAACCGACCCGAGCTGCCCCGTCATGATCAAGCCCTTGTTGCCGCCGGGCATGCGTCCGGCTTCAATGAAAAGGACGTCGCCGCCGACGGGAGTCCACGCCAGCCCAACGGCGATGCCCGGACGGCGGGTGCGTTCGGCGACTTCGGTATCCGGTCGGAAGCGCGGAGCGCCCAGCGACTCCTCGACGAACGCGGCCGTCACTTCGGTGACCGGTTCTTTGGCTTCGGCGATACGGCGCGCAATCTTGCGGCACACCGTCCCGATCTCGCGCTCCAGATTGCGGACGCCGGCCTCGCGTGTATAGCGCCGCACGATGAAACGCACCGCGTCATCAAGGAAGGTTATGGGCTTGTTCTCATCCAGACCGTTCTCTTTCTGCTGCCGAGGGATCAGGTAACGGAACGCGATCATCACCTTCTCGTGTTCCGTGTAGCCCTGCAGCTCGATGATCTCCATGCGATCGAGCAACGCCCCGGGGATGGTATCGAGCATATTCGCGGTCGTTATAAAGAGGACCCGCGAAAGATCGAACGGCACGTCGAGATAGTTGTCGCGGAAGGTGAAGTTCTGCTCGGGGTCCAGCACTTCGAGCAAAGCCGACGCGGGATCGCCGCGAAAGTCGCGGCCAAGCTTATCGACTTCATCCAGAACGAACACGGGATCGTTCGAGCCGGCGCGCTTCAAAGCCTGAATGATCTGGCCGGGCATGGAGCCGATGTACGTACGACGGTGCCCGCGGATCTCGGCTTCATCGTGCATGCCGCCGAGCGAGATGCGCTGGAATTTGCGCCCCAGCGAGCGCGCGAAGGAGCGGCCGAGAGACGTTTTGCCGACGCCGGGCGGTCCGACGAAACACAGGATCGGCCCCTTGAGCCCGGGCTTGAGCTGCATCACGGCGAGAAAGTCGAGGATGCGGTTCTTGACTTTCTCCAGATCGTAATGATCTTCGTCGAGAATCTCGGCCGCGCGCTGCACATTGACAGCTTCTCCCGATGAAATGGCCCAGGGGAGACTGACGAGCCATTCGAGATACGTGCGGGCGACGGTGTGCTCGGGCGACATCGGATTGATCTTCGCGAAGCGTGCCAGCTCCTTGAGCGCTTCCTGTTTGACCTCATCCGGCATGCCGGACTTTTCGATTTTGGCGCGCAGCTCTTCGGTTTCCTGCTCGCGGTCGTCGCCTTCGCCGAGCTCTTTCTGGATCGCCTTGAGCTGTTCCCGTAAATAAAATTCGCGCTGGCTTTGCGAAAGCTGTCCCTGCACCTGTGTCTGGATCTTCTGCCGCAGCTCGAGCAACTCCACTTCGCGCGCCAGTTGCTGATTGATGTACTGCAGGCGCAGCCGCGCGTCGCTTTGTTCAAGCACCGACTGCCTCTCGATGTGGCTCAGGCTCGGCAGCGTGCCGGCGATGAAATCGGCGAGGCGCCCGACTTCGTCAATGTTGGAAGCCGCCGTCGCCACTTCATCGGAAAGATTGGGCGCCGCCGAAACGATCTGCGTGAACTCGCCAAGCACGTTCTGGCGGAGCGCGGTGAGTTCCGGCGTCATCTCCGGCTCGATCTCGGGAAGGCGCTCGATGCGCGCGCGCAGAAAGGGCTCGGTTGCCGTGTAGTCGCGAATGCGCATGCGCGACACGCCTTCGCAGAACAGCAGTTGCCCTTCGCGCATCCGCACGATTTTGTGAATCATCGCCACCGTGCCGGTGCCGTGCAATTCCGAGGGACCAGGCACATCAGTGCGAGGGTCGATCTGCGAGACGACTCCGATCAGGCGGTTCTCGCCCAGAGATTCCACAAGCGCGACCGACGTAGGCCGGCCCACGCTCAGCGGCAGCAGCGCATTCGGAAACAATACAGTGTCGCGCACCGCGAGAATAGATATCTCTTCGACGTTCGGGCGCTCGGCATCCGCGCCTGCGTCGCGCTGTTCGCCATTGGGCTCCGCCGTGTCTTTGATTTCGGCTTCCGCCGGGATCTCGGCTTCCGCCGGGATATCCACTTCCTCCGGCATTTCGGTTCCCTTTGGCAGCGATTCCATAACTTGAGAGTAACGAGCACGCGGCGGCGGGCGCTACCCGGCCGCGGGGTAACAGCCGGCCACGCGTAACATATCAGCCAGTTCGGCGAGGTGGTTCAAAGCGTTGCGGCACACAGGGTCTTCCACATGGCCGATGAAATCCAGATAAAAGAGATACTCCCAGGGCTTACCGCGCAACGGCCGTGATTCGATCTTCGTCAGGTTGATATCGCGCAGCGAAAACACACTCAGCGAACGGAACAAGGCGCCAGGAATGTTACGAGTCGTAAAGGCGACCGTTGTTTTGAATCTTTTCGGGCCACCGGCTTTAGGGTACTTCGGTTTGCCGGGCTGGGTTCTCTCGAGAAGAAAAAATCTCGTAAAATTTTCGCGATCGTCTTCGATCGATTTCCTGAGAATTTTCGCGCCGTATATTTGCGCCGCATCGGCGGAGGCAATGGCGCCCGCATCGGTGCGCTTCTCATCCATCACCATCTTCACGCTGCCCGCCGTATCGTAGAACGATGTGCGTTCGATCTGCGTATTCTCCTCAAAGAACTTCCGGCATTGGTTGAGCGCTACCGGATGCGAATAGACACGCCGGATATCGCGAAACTTCACACCTGGCGGAACGATTAAATTGTGCACGATGCGCACGAAGGTCTCACCGCGTATCGACAGACCGTACTTCAGCAGGTGATCGTAATTTTCGTGCACCGATCCATGTAAAGTGTTCTCAATGGGGATCACGGCGCAGTGGCATTTTCCGTTTACCACTGAAACAAAAACTTCTTCAAAGGTCGCCAGTGGCATGGGGATGAATTCATCGCCTGCCAGCTTGCGCGCCGCCGCCTGGCTGAACGCGCCCAACTCACCCTGAAAGGCCGCGCGGCGCCTCATCTGGAACCGCCTTCACTTCGCTCTCCCGCGCGCTCGGGACCATTCCAGCGGCGCGCATTGCGGTCCGGCAATCCGAGCAGATCGAGAATGCGATCCACGCTCGAATCGACAATATCCTCCACGGTTTCGGGACGGTTATAGAACCCCGGTACAGGCGGAGCGACAATGGCTCCCATCTCCGCGAGAGCCGTCATTGTTCTGAGATGACCAATATGTAACGGGCTCTCCCGAATCATCAGAATCAGTCGCCTGCGTTCCTTAAGGGTGACGTCGGCGGCGCGCGTGAGAAGGTTCGATGTGATCCCGCACGCGATCGAAGACATGGTGTGAATGGAGCATGGTGCAACAACCATGCCGTCGGTACCAAAAGAACCACTGGCGAGTGGTGCCGAGACGTCTTCGACCGGCCACGAGAACTGCGCGAGCGCCTTCAGGTCCGGCGCCTTCTTCCCGGTTTCGAGATGCAGAGTCTTTTCACCGGCACGGCTGAGGATGAGGTGGATTTCCACGCCGGGGCGCCCGAGCTTTTCGAGGAGGCGAAGCGCGTAAATCGCGCCGCTGGCGCCGGTGACTCCCACTACAATTCTCAGATCGCCTCCCAAGAAATCTTTTTTGTTCCGAAATCGGAACAGCCGTTTACGAATCTTATTGAAGCGAGAACAGACCGGAAGCTATAATTTCACACAGGAAGATACTGATTTGCCGCAGGCCTCGGCTCTCTACATCCAGAGACAGGATAATAGCACGGAAGCAGGCCAGCGTCTGCGGCGCGCGCGAGAGAGACTGAACCTCAAATTCCGCGACGTAGAGCAGGCGAGCCTGCTGATTGTGGAGCGCCGTGGCAACCCGGAATACGGGGTTCTGATCAGTAGATTATCGGATATCGAGAATCAGGGTACTCTCCCTTCGCTGTACCGGTTATATTCCTTGTGTTGCATCTACCGCCTCGACCTGCAGGAAGTACTCGGGTGGTATGGCATACCGGTAGAGTCGATCGCTTCCGATGCCGGTGTGATTCAGATCGGGAAAACGCATGCGGTGAATTTCGATCCGGATGCCGGCGCCGCCGCCATGCTGCCGATATCTCTCGACCCTGGAATAGATTTGCGGCGAACGTCTTTTCTGAGCGAGGTGGTGCAGCGCTGGGGAAAACTGCCGCTGTCGCTGTTGAGCGGAGTCGATGTCAGCCACTTCCGTTACGCCTTCGTGGGCACGGAGGACTGGGCGATGCATCCGGCGGTCCCGCCCGGCTCGCTGCTCGTGATCGACGACACGAAGCGCAAAATTCAGTCGACAGGCTGGCAGGCCCTCAGCGAAAGGCCGATCTATTTTCTGGAGCACCGCGATGCTTTTTACTGCCGCTGGTGCAGCCTGAAGGATGGCGTAATTAGCCTGATTTCCGACCCGCAGTCGGACTCGCCGGTTCTCAACTTCCCCTTTCCTGGAGAGATCGAAGTAATCGGCCAGGTGGTGGGGCTCGCTATGAGTCTGGATCCCGAGAAGCGACGCCGTACTCGCTCCTGAGCAGTTCCAGAATCACCGCCAGGTCGGCCCCAAAAAGCTTTCTTTCGACATCGCGCGATTCGCCCGGCACCCAGTTATTCCAGGGTTCGAGGGTCAGCCAATTGGAGATAATTTCGCGTTTGTCCTCCTCCAGCCCGGAAAAATACGCATCTGTTTCCTCTTTTTGCTGCTCGAGGCCGAAACAGAGCCACTCCTGAAAAACACTCATGTGGCTGCGGCGCAGAATGCGGTCGACCTCATCGACGCCGATTCGCTGCGCCAGTCCGAAGTGCTCATAACTGCCTGAATTTGCATTGCGCAGCGATGACAGATAGGCGATGCGGCCGAGCACTGTGGCAATAGACGAAAGAGTCCTCTGCCAGGATTCTGCGACGGCGGCTTCGCGGTTGGCGTTCACGGAGACCTTCTCCGTATTGTACAACCCCGCGGCGAGGTCTTGAGCTCCCAGGAAATTTCCTAAGCCGGAACTCAAAACTCCTCGCTATACCGTTCTGTTTAGGACACTTCTTCGTCGTGTTCGACACTTCTCGCGGGATTCCGGCTAGAGTCAGGGAGTAGCAGTTAAAACCCACTCGAAAAGGACAAAATACTCCATGCGAAAAATGATGATTCTCCTGACTCTGGCGGTTTCCTATATCGCCGTCGCTGGCGCGCTGAACGCCGACAATCCGCCGGCCTGCGATCCGTGCCCCTGGGTTCGATAACGCGCCCGGTAAGACTTCAACCACACTTCAACAGTTAATCGTCTCAGAAAGGAAAAAACATTATGCGCAAGATCATGATTCTCGTCACGTTGGCCTTTTCGTACATCGCCGTCGCCGGCGCGCTGAACGCCGACAATCCGCCAGCCTGCGATCCGTGCCCCTGGGTTCGATAACACGCCCGGCAGCGGGTTCGCAAGCGGACGCGCCGTCCGATAGTGGTAAAATCGTGCGGTTGCCTAAATGGATCGGAATGCAGCGGCTGAACTTCTCCAGGCAATGGGTGCGGTCGCCGCAGTCGCCCGGCTGATTTACCTGAATCTCGCGCGGCAGTTTCCGGTGCTTCTGA
Source organism: Bryobacteraceae bacterium (assembly GCA_035552355.1). Taxonomy (GTDB): domain Bacteria; phylum Acidobacteriota; class Terriglobia; order Bryobacterales; family Bryobacteraceae; genus BOG-234. Next base: position 15,996 of record DASZLP010000255.1, read on the forward strand.
CGTTTCTTGTTTTTCTCGCCGCAATCGATATCGGCTTCGGTCTCGAGGACCAGAGGTCGGCGCTCTATTTCTGGAGCTATATTGTTCTGGAACCTTTGGAGTGCATTTTCGGAATCATCGCGGTCCGGGAGTTACTCGCCCTCACGTTCAGTGATTACCCGGGCATCCGGACCGTCGGTCGATGGAGCATGTACGCTGGCATCGCCCTGTCTCTGACGCTTTCACTGCTGGCAACTGGTTTCTTCTGGAGCGGCGGAGCGCTTGGCCGCGCTCATTCGCATCTTTATTACCTTGAGATTTCCAAACGGGCGGTGGTCTTTGGCTTGGCGGTTGTCATCGTTACGATCCTTCTCTGCCTTTCGAGGTACCCCCTGCATCTCGGGCGGAACACCCTGGTCTCCAGCCTGTGCTTCAGCGCCCTCTTCCTGAGCGAGGCCGCACGGTTGCTTCTCGATAGCCTGATGCCGAAGCTCCATAATCACTTTGTGGATGGAGTCGAATCGGGGTTCATCTTCTTTTGCCTCATCGGCTGGGCCGTTTTCCTGCGGCCGGAGAGCGCCACAGCTGCCCCCCAAATTCACTATTCGAGCGCCGGCGAAGACGATCTTCTTCGTCAGTTAAACTCTCTTAATGCTCTGCTGGCGCGCGCTGCCCGGCGATAAAAACGCCGATAATAGTACTCGAGGCTTGCAAATCGGAGTGGACTTCCAGTATTCTCAAGTTGAATAACAGGAGTAATTGTTGCCATATGCTTCTTGTTTTTGTGCCCGTCTTGTTCTTGATCGCCTTCGGAGCGATCGGCCTGCAGTTTCTGGTCAAGATGCGCTCCCTGCATGCGAAAGCCCCGACCAGCACCGCGCTGCTGGCCGCGGATCGTTATCGCCCGATGTTGCGCCTCCTTTCCGACAACGATCTGGCGTTTGTCGCCAACTCAAAATTGAGGAGGTCGTTAAAAAGCCGGCGGCGCCTTCTGTTCCGAGGATATCTGCGCTGCCTCACCAAAGATTACGCAACTCTGTTGTCGGGCGTCCGCGATGCCATGGTGCGGTCCGGGATGGATCGTCCGGATCTGGCTCGCGCTCTGGCGCGCAACCGGACGCTCTTCGCTCTCGCCATATGTAAGGTGGAATTCCGGCTCATGCTGCATGCCACCGGAGCCGGCACGGTTGACATTTCGAGTCTGGTGGATGCTTTGGAAGCGTTACGAGGTCAGGTCCGAGTAATGACGGCGGCGCCCGTAGTCGCTTTCTAGCGGCCGACTCGATCATTCCGCAGTCTCAATGATCGACACAAGCGCCGGCAGGAGTGCCGCGCCAGCACCCCTGAAGGGGATGCAGTCACTGGTTTCCCACCGCCAGGTCGCTTCCGAGCGATTGCTCTTCGCGCAAACTGGCGGCCACGCCGCTTCGCCAGTCGGGATATTTCAGCGCCACGTCCAGTATTTCGCGGATTTTTGAGCCGTCGATTTTCCGGCCCTGTGTTAATGGTGGCGCTGTGGCGGTCGCGCCTCGGGCGGGCGGCTTCATACCCGCCACTTCGAAACACCAGCGCACGATTTCGGACGTGGGGCACGCTTCTTCGTCAGCGACCGGCCACGCTCCCGAGATGTTCGAAAAGAGCCCGGCTTCAATGATGGCCGCGAGATCGTCCACATGAACACGGCTTACAAGCCCGGAGTTGGCCCCTCGCGGAGTCCGTCCCTCCCGCACTGCGGCGTGAACGCCGCGCCCGGGACCGTAAATTGCCGCCGCCCGCAGGATCAGACTACTCCAGGGACCGCCGGCTACCCAGCGCTCCTCCTCGATACGTCGAACACCGCGCTCGTCGTTCGGTCGTGCCGGCGTATCGGCATCGACATCTGTTTGATCGCCGTACACACCGGTTGAGGAAACATAAACAATCCGCTGCGGTTTTGAGCGTAGAATCCATTCGCGAAGCTTGTCATTCTCCAGATCGGGCAGTGGCGGGATCAGAAGCGCCATCGCCGCTCCCTCGGGTATCGAGGTTCTCCCCTCGATAATCTCGGCGATTTCGATGAGCCGCAAACCCGCGTTTGCCAGATTTCCGAATCGGGCAATGCCACGCACCGGCGCCCAGGTCTCGACCCCGCGCTCCAGAAGGCGGCGGGCGAGGCGGGTTCCCGTGAATCCGAGTCCGGCGACGATTACCATTTTTTTCCATTGTCCGGCCTGGCACAAATAAACTACGAGAGTAAAATTATGCCGGTGCGGCCGGCCGAGGCCACAGAGCGTTCCGATTAGTCCCGAATCGAGCGGAAGTGCCCTAATTCCTTGTGGTGGCTCGGAATGCGGGCTAGACTGGGAGTCAGTGCTTCGGTTCACCTCGCCGCGTGAGTCGGATATTGCACGAGGGGCTTGTGCGGCAGTCGCGACACTGAAAGGGCCAGCAGGTAGTTCGCGGCTGGTTGACTTGGAAAAACTCCCACAAAACAAACACTTTGTGTTAGTTTTGTTTTTGCTGCCCGACCCATTACCCGCAATCGCGGCAGAGGCGCTGACCGTATGCCCTGACCGATTTTGCACAGGGCCAAGGGGCGTCATGAAGGATCAACGATAGATGCGTGTGGCTCCAATGACCAGCCGTTTTCTCGACGCTTGCCGCCGCCGGCCGACCGATGTCCGGCCGGTATGGTTTATGCGGCAGGCCGGGCGATATATGAAATCGTACCGGGACATCCGGGCGCGCCACACGCTGCTCGAAATCTGTAAGCGTCCCGACCTGGCCGCCGCGGTCACGCTCCAGCCGGTCGAAGCGCTCGACGTCGACGCGGCCATCATCTTTGCCGACCTTCTTCTGCCGGTCGAGCCGATGGGTTTGAAGCTGGGTTATCCGAAGAAGGAAGGTCCGGTGATTTATAACCCGGTGATCTCCAGCGAGGATGTCGACGCGCTTTCCACTTCGAACACCGATGACCTCGGCTACGTCGGCGAGTCGATTCAGCAGACGGTCCGGGCTCTGGCGGGGCGCGTCCCGCTGATCGGATTCTGCGCGGCGCCTTTCACGCTCGCGAGCTACATGATCGAAGGCGGCGCGTCGCGGAATTTCATCCGGACCAAGCGGATGATGTACGGCGATGAAACGCTCTGGCGCAGGCTGATGGGCAAAATCGTGGACGTGCTCGCGCCGTTTGCGATTATGCAGGTCGCCTCCGGCGCCCGTGCCATTCAGGTATTCGACAGTTGGGTCGGAGCGCTGGCGGGCGATGACTACGTACGTTTTGCCCAGCCCTATTCGCGCGCACTGATCGAACGTATCAAGGCCAGCGGCGTGCCGGTGATCCACTTCGGCACGGGCGCCTCGGGATACTTCCGCGAGCTGCACGCCGCGGGCGGAGACGTCATGGGCTGCGACTGGCGCATCAACATCGACCAGGCATGGATGGATATCTCGTATCGCTCAGCGATCCAGGGCAACCTCGATCCGGTGGCGCTGTTCGCACCGATTCCGGAATTGCGCAACAAGGTGCACGATCTGCTGCGCCGCACCGGGACGCGGCCTGGCCACATCTTCAACCTCGGCCACGGCATTCTGCCGGAAACGCCGGTGGATCATGTGAAGGCCGTGGTGCAGATGGTGCGCGAATTTCGTCCCTGACCGCGCCGCGCGCGGGGTGAAAAATGAGAGTCGGGATCGTCGGCGGCGGAATCACCGGACTCTCGTGCGCTTATTATCTGCAGCGGGCCGGCGTCGAGTCCGTTGTATTCGATCCCGCGCCAGGCGGATGCATCGGCACCGTGCACACGAATGGCTGCACGCTTGACACGGGCCCCGAGAGCTGGCTCGCTTCGAAACCCTGGGCCGAGCAACTCGCGCGGGAGCTCGGCCTTGGCGATCAGCTCGCCGGCTCTAACGACGCCCGCCGCCGGACCTACGTTCTTCGATCGGGAAATTTCGTGCCGATGCCGGAGGGGCTACAGCTTGTCGCTCCGACCCGGCTTGTTCCGGTGCTGAAGACCGAGCTGTTCTCGTGGCCGACGAAATTCCGCATGGGCGCGGAAATATTCCGCAATCCCAGGGCGCTGCCTGACAGGTCCGTCTCGGAATTCGTCCGCGACCACTTCGGTCCCGAGGCGGTGGATTATCTGGCCGAGCCGCTTCTCGCGGGAGTTTATGGCGGATCGCCCGATTTGCTGAGCGCCGCGAGCGTGTTGCCAAAGTTTGTCGAGTATGAACAGCGGTATGGAAGCGTGGTCGTCGGCGCATTGCGCGAGAGGCGGAGGCCGGCGGGCGAATCGGTTTTCAAATCCCTGCGTGATGGTATGGGCACGCTGATCGATGCCCTCCGGGCCAGGGTGTCGATCGTGCCGGCATGTGTCGAGTCGATCGCATTGACCGACATCTGGAACGTTTACGCCGCCGGGGAATGGCACGCGTTCGATCGCCTCGTGCTCTGCTGCGGTGCGAGAAGAGCCGCGCCACTCATGATGGCGATTGACGAGCGCGCCGGTGAGCTGTTGGCGTCGACCCCATACAGCGGCAGCGCCATCTGGACGTTCGGCTACCCGGCCGAAGATGTGCCCCGGCGCCTCGACGGCTTCGGCTTCCTCGTTCCAAAGCGTGAGCGGCGGACGATCATGGCATGCACGTGGGTGGCGACGAAGTGGCAGGGCCGTGTCCCGCCTGGCGTCGCCGTCCTGCGCTGCTTCTCGACGGATCCCGACGTCGAAGAGCAGCCCATGCGCGACGATCTCAGGCATCTCATGGGAATCGCCGCCGCGCCGGCCTTCACACTCCACAACCGCTGGCCGGAATCCATGCCGCAATACACGGTCGGCCATGCGGCGCGCGTGGCGGAGATGGAAGCGCGAGTCGCGGCTGTCCCCGGACTGTATTTCGCCGGAAATGCCTGGCATGGCATCGGCATTCCGGACTGCGTGAGAAGCGCGAAGCAGGCGGCCGAGCGCGCGGGGCAACCCATCCTGTAAATTAAATGCGGGCGGCTGCATGATCAAGGTCATCACGGTGGAACGCGAATACGGATGCGGCGCGGCCAATATCTCCGCCACGATCGCCGAACGCCTCGGCTGGAAGCTCTGGGACCAGGAAATCACCGCCGAAATCGCCCGCCGCCTGAAGTGCAAACGCGAGATGGTGGCCGAGCGCGAAGAGCGTGTCGACTCGGTGTTCTACGGGCTGATCAAAGCGTTCATGCGCGGCAGCTTCGAGCCGCGCATCGATACCGCCAACCTCGAAATGCTTGACGCCGAACATCTGGCATTCCTGTTCGAGAAGGTGGTGAAGGAAATCGCGGAGGGCGGTAATTGCGTCATCGTTGGACGCGGCGCGAACTGGTTTCTGCGCGAGCGCGACGACGCCTTCCACACCTTCCTATATGCGCCGCATGACGAAAAGCTGCGGCGCGTGATCGCGCAGGGGGAGACCGAGCGCGACGCGGTGAACCTGCTCGAGACAGTCGATCGCGATCGCGCCGCGTTCATCAGGAAGTATTACGGCAAGGTCTGGCCCGACCGGTCTCTTTACAACCTGATGATCAATACGAAGATCGGCGACGACGCCGTGACTGATTCGATTCTCGATATCGTCAGCCGACTGAATATGTAGCTCGCGAAATTCATGAAAGATCCTGCAAGCCGGGTGGCGCGGGCGCTCTCGCCCAATTCGGCATACATTTCGTAATCGGACATTTGCATGTGGGGCGGGATGGCATCCTGGATGGCATGCTGCGCGCGATTGGCAATCGCGCTGGTCCTTTGATTTACAACAGTGCAAGCCGATTGACAATCGGCCTCCGGATGCCCCACGCGGTAATCTGTCCATTGGGGGAATAGATTACGTGGAAGTAAACCGCGACGATTTCCGGCGCCACTTCGGGCTGCTTTCCGACGAGGCACTCCTGTCGACCAACCGCGACGACCTCGTGGAAGTCGCGCGCGCCTGTTACGACGAAGAAGTCGAGCGCCGCGGACTGAGCACCCCTGCCGAAGCCGAAGATGACGAAGCCGCGAGCGAGGTGGCAGAGCACGGCGTCGAGCCCGCAAACGAGCTGGTTGTCATCGCCACTTACAACATTCCCGAGGAGGCCAGCCTCGCCCGCGGACTGCTCGAAAGCGCCGGTATCCCATATCAACTCGACAACGAATTCGCCGCGCTTGGCGGTCTGCAGCTTCGTTTGTGGGTTCCGAAATCGCTCGAAGCCGAGGCGGTCGAGATTCTCGAGATGGAGATCTCCGACGATGACCTCGCCGCTCAGGCCGAAGCCGCGGGGCTCGATGAAACGGAGCTGGACAATTCAGGGGATGCCGAAGAAATGGAAGCATGAGCCATGCTTCGATTTTTCGGTACGGATTTTTACAGACGCCTCTTGCGCCCCAGGCAAATGCCTGGTAATCTCAAAAGCACCCGGAGTCCTGAAGCTTACTGAGTTCGTGGGACCCTCGCGGAAATGCGCGGTTCGGCGCTTGCGGCTATATGGGCTGTGCGCGGCGGATCGCCATCTTCGTGAAAAACACGAGCTCCGGGAAGGCTTTTTGTTGGCTTCGTGGTTCGAGGGCGCCCAATGTCGGAAGAAGCTCGAATCCTTGAAGTTTTGCGGGAGCGGGTGGAGCAGGCGCGCTTCAGACACGAACAGGCAAAGGCGGCGTTCTGGTCCATTGCGGCGGATCCAAGACAACTGCCGCGCGTTCCGACAGGACGGTTGCAGCCCGACGGAAGCGATCGAATTCGCGAGGCATTTCGGGAGGAGACCGAAGCCAGGGAGGAGTTGCTCGATGCCGTGCATCGGTTCAGCGATTATCTCCTGGCGCATATGCACGCGGTCGAGGCGGCGGTAGTGGACTGCCATCATGCATGACCGGTCAGAAAAAAGGCAGGCGACATAAGACGATCGCCTGCCCCTGGATACAAGCGCCGGCACGATTGCCCGCGCCACGAATGCGGCACTCTAGCTAGGCTTTTGCGGGGCCTTCTTTCAGCACCTGGTCGAGAGCCGCGTTGAACCTGGTCATTTCTTCGTAAGTGCCCACCGTAACGCGGATGTGCTGCGGCCACTGCGGCCAGCGGTTGCCGGCGAGCATGACCTTTTTTGCCGCCATGGCCTTGCCCACGTCCTCACCCTTCATTCCTTTCACCGACATCATGAAGAAGTTCGATGTCGAGGGAATGTATCCCACGCCCTTCTTGTCGAGGAACTCGAAGGCGAGATCGCGATTCTTCTTGTTGATCGCCATGCGTTCCTTCATCATCGTGGGCAACACCTTCATGCTGGCTGCCGCGCACGCGGTCGCGGTGACGGGCATATGTCCCGCCCGGCCGAATTCTCCGACTTTGGCGAGAAGATCCGGACGTCCGTAGAGCGCGCCGGCGCGCAGGCCGGCCATGCCGTAGATCTTCGAGAACGTGCGAAGCACGAGAACATCCTTGTCGTCGCGCACGAACTGTGTCGACATCGCATCGGGACCCGCGAAGTGGACATACGCTTCGTCAATCACGAGCACCGCGTCTTTCTTCTTGTTGGCGAGGATGTACTCGAAATCCTTCTTCGAAGTCATCGTTCCCGTCGGATTGTTCGGGTTGCAGATGTAATAGACGCCCGCGTTGGGATCGGCTTTGATCATCGCTTCCACGTCATGCGAGTAATCGGCGCGCAACGGCACGTCGACGACTTTGTTGCCGGTCCACTTGCCGGCGCCGTTGCCGTAGCCGGGGCTTCCCATGACCCAGCTCCGCGTCGGCGAGCAGAACGCCGGGGACAACTGCGCCAGAGGCTGGCTCGAACCCGGGTAGGCGTCGACGTAGCCCGGCTTCACATTCTCGGTGCTCTCGAGCAAGCCCTGGAATTCCAGATTCTCAGCGCGCGGATTATAACGCCAGCCGAGCGGCCCGACCTTCGCCATCGCCTCGATGCCTTCCGGCGTGGGCCCCATCGGGTTTTCGTTGGACGTGATCATGATGACTTCCGGATCGTAGGTATCGCGATTGCGATTGCCGCGGGTCCGTCCGTTGGTTGCCGCCAGGGCGATCTGGGTCTGCTGCGCCTGGGCAAATTCATTGAATAACGGAATGGCGGCGGCCGCGCCGAGGGCGATGCGGCTGATCTGGCGGCGCGAGTAGCCTCGTTCGAGAAGCGATTCTTCTGTCTTGTGTGAAAGCATGTGGTGAAATTTCTCCTGAACCGGGTGCACTCCGGCTGGGTTGAGAGAGTGTCGAAGAGGGATGCGCCGGGAACGTGCAGCGCAGGAATCGAGAGGCTGTCGACCGGGAGCCTGAGGGAGAACGGACCAGCTACCGCGCGGTCCGTTTTAAAACAAGTTCTGATTGGGATGATATCCGGACGGCGGGCAGGAGTCAAGCAGCGTCATCAAAAGATGCTGTCATCAAAAGCTGAGATCGTTCAGCGCCGGGACTCGCCTGTGCGAACACCGCGCGAAGTCCAGTTGTGGAAGGCATCTGCTTCGGTTTCGTAAACCTCGATCACGCGAACGAGGCCTGTAATCTGCAGAAGCTCGAGCACTCGCTTCGGAGGAGCCGCGAGCTTTACCGCGCCGCCCTTCTGCCGGAGATTGGCATGACCCGACGCCAGCTCTCCGAGGCCGGAGCTGTCGATGAATGACAAATCCCTCAGATTGAGCAGAATCTTGAGAACGCCGCCGGCGGTGATCTGTTTCAGGGTCTCACGGAGTGAAGTGGCGGATTCTCCGAGCGTAAGCCGGCCCGCGACATCGATTACGGTCACGTCGTCGCAGATTCGTGTCTGGAGTGAGAGTGCCACGTCTTTCTTGTCCCAACAGCATAACAGTGTCCCGCGGCGGGCCGGGCATTTCGCTCTTTTTTTTGGTTCAAGCCAGTGGCATTGTCGCGCTTAACCCAAAAAAAACCGGCGGCAGGATCTCTGCCGCCGGCTCCATTTCGAATTCGGCTTGTTTACTTTCCGACGAGGTGTCTCAAGTCCCGATTGTTTTCCTGGCAGATGTATTCCAGGATTTCATTATTCGGCGACCACGTCGCGAACGTCACCACCGTCCACGGCTTGGTGTAGTAGTCCGGATCGTCGATCGTCGCTTCCACCTTCAGCGTGTTCGAATCGGTCCGGGTGAACTTTTCGGTCACGTGAAGCTTTTCGCCGTGCGGGTGTCCGGCGGCGTCGAGCCATGTGCGGTCGTTCATTCCGATCGTGTCGACCACCAGCGTGTCGCCATCCCACTTGCCGGTCGAATAACCGAGGTAGGTCGGATTCGGATCCTTCGGCTGCTGACGTCCGTCCATCCAGATCTCCCGCCAAACGTGCGCGCCGCCCTCATAGACGAAGACGACCCGCTCGGGGAGCTGGAAGATCTCGGTCGGATATGGCGTGTACATCATGCGCGGGACGCCGGGAGGCAGGCAAAAGCCCTCAGGATCGTCCTTGGAATTGGTCGCTGTGGCTTCGTCGAAGACCTTCTTCCCTTTGTCGTTGAAAGGGACGACGATCGGATGGTCGGGGCTGTGAGTCCGGCCGGCGCTGGCGATACACGCTGCATCCTCCTCCGCGCAGCCCTGCCTCTGCATGTCGACGATGTAGGGGACATTCCAGATGCCGCGCATCTTCGAATCGATGCCCTGCGAATTGCCGCCGAGATCCGGCTTGCCGGCGTTGGCTCCGAGATATGGATCGTTGGGAAGATGAGGCGTCGGACCCGCTGGAGGCCGTGGCGGACCGCCGCGCCCTCTGCCGCCGCCGCGTCCACCGCGCGCCGCGCCTTCCGCCGCCGGCGCGCCCGGCCCCTGCTGCGCCGAGGCAAGCGGAGCCAAAGAAACGACGGCCACGGCGGCCGCCAGTATCGAACTCGTTAAGTAACTTCTCACTCGCAAATTCCTCTCAATCCTTATTAAGCGCACAATGGGCCTTCGCCCCGTGCGCTGCCTGGGTGGCGCTTGTCGCTCGCCTGTACCCCGCTGGTTTACAAACCTTTACGCTGCAATATCACAGTTGATTCGCAGAGCAATCAGGATATCAGACCGCGTGCGTGAGCACTAGACACGCCCTCTCTTTATATGTAGACCCGCACGCTCCTGCGAATGTTACCGGCGGCGGTTACTTCTGCTCCGGCACCGGCGTTGTGGTGGCCGGACCCATGCCGACGATCTCGATCACGCAGTCCGCATCTTTGGCGCCGTCCCAGTGGACGCCCTTCGCGGCGTGCGTAACAAAGCTGCCCGCAGGCATGCCTACAGTCTGGTTGGGATCCCAATGGGGCCCCGTGCCGACATACCACGTCCCGGAGATGACCGTGATGTAACGGTCGTACGGATGGTAGTGCGGCCGGCTCATGTTGCCCGCGTGCCAGCGGGTGAGTTCGACGTAGATACCCGGCTTCGCCGGATCGCCCGCCAGAATGGCTGCGTCGGAATTCTTACCGATCTTCCACGGAATCTTGTCGGGCAGCGTCATGTGGATGGCCGAGGGATCGAGATCGGCGGCCATCACCGATCCGAATGTCATGAAAGCCGCGGCCGTTACCGCAAGCTGGAAAACGCGCCTTGTGATTGGCATTTAATTTACTCCTATGGATTCTTGCAGGTGAAACTGGCCGCGTCGTTCGTGCTGCCGACTCCCTTGTATGTTGCGACCTGGGGGTAGGGACACAGCGGCCGCGTCATATCGATCGTACCGCCCGAGACGTGGCTCGCGACGATCTGATCGGGCGCCGTGTTGCCTTCGCGCCACCGCTCGACCACCGCCATCTTGTTGAACTGATCGGGACCGACGCCGCCCTGGCAATGATTCATGCCCGGAACCATATACAGGCGCATCCAGCTATCCTGCTTAGGGCCCATTTTTTGCAGAACATTCTGGTAGTAGTTGATCGTGTTTTCGGGCGAGATGGCCGTGTCGTTCCAGCCGTGATAAAGCAGCAGTTTTCCACCGCGCGACTTGAACGCCGAGAGATCCCAGGGCGCGTTGACATAACCGAACTTTTCGTCGGCCGCCACCACATCGCGGTCGAGATCGTAGTCTTGCCAGTCCCAGTTGGCGTTCTGATACGTCGCGATCTGGAAAGTTCCGAGGATGAGTGACGCTGGCGCCTTCACCGGATTCAACTGCGTCCAGACCAGCTCGCTGCCCGGTTCCTTGCCGGGAAAAATGAATTCGCCGTTCTTCTTTTTGGCCGCCGCGTAAACAAGCTTCGCGCCCGCGACCTGGTCCGCTGTCAGGCACGAGTCGGAATCGGCCCCTTTGCAAAGCAGCACGCCCGGGTCGAACCTGCATTTCCGCGGATCGTTCAACAGACCGTCCTTCACGCCGTCGAGCGCGTCGCATTGTGCCAGCACCGCCTTGTTCAGCGTCGCCAGCTTGCCGGGCGTCATGAACATGTTCGGATTTTTGAGAGCCGTGGTCGCCACGTTCATATCCCAGGCATGCAGGTGTGTTTGCCAGTTGGCCGGGGCGCCCGCAATCACGGCATCGAAATCGGCGGGAAACTTCTGGGCTTCCATCAGTCCCTGGCGTCCCCCGGTCGAGCAGCCGTTCCAGTAATTGAGCTTCGAAGCCTTGCCGTAATACGAGTTGACGATGGCCTTCGACTGCACCGTCATCTCGTGATTCGCGCGGTAGGCGAAGTCGACCAGTTTTTCCGGATGGTTGAGCCCGAATACCGGGTCTCCACCGGTGTGGCCGGTGTCGTTGGATGCCGTCGCGTAGCCTTCCTTGAGCGCCTGCGCCATGGCCGGAAAGCTGATGACGCCGGCCCATCCGCCATTGCCGACGGCCTGGAATTTGCCGTTCCAGTCGGCGCTGTCGGGCAGCCAGAGCTCCATCTCGATGTGGGAGTCCGAGGACGGCGCGAGCGTCATGGCCACGCGGCAGTATGGCTTCAGCATCAACGGAGGCGCGGCTGGTGCGCCGCCTCGGCCGCCGCCTCGGCCACCACCGCGTCCGGCTTCCGCGGCCCCGGCTGGCGGCGCGGCGGGAGCACCTCCACGACCTGCGGGCGCTGGTGCGATGAAGGGTCCGGCGGGTTTGGATTCCACCGCCGTGAAGGTGACGTTGGGCAGAGTCAGAGACTTCACGCTCTCGCACGGCGTCTGCGCCGATAACGCGCCTGGGATTACGCATGGGATCGCTAAAGCCGCGAGCAGGGAGATACTCTTAAAAGTCATATTGGAAGGCCTCGCCGGCCCGGAATATAAAATATCCGGGCAAGTAGTTGAAGCTATCACATTTGTCCTGTTGCGGTTTGAGCGGCGGTTTACAGGCGACTGGCCTTCCGCGTGCAACGTCATTCCGGATTGCCGATGACGCATGCCGCGACCGCCTTGTTTGCATTGCTGGCATTGCTCTGCCCTTCCCACGCACTCGGTTATTCCGTCCTGACGCACGAAGCGATCGTCGACACGCTCTGGAACGATTCGGTCCGGCCGGTGCTGCTCAAACGATTCCCCGGCGCAACTGAGGATGAATTGAACAAGGCCCGCGCCTACGCTTATGGCGGCTGCATCATTCAGGACCTCGGCTATTACCCCTTCGGCAGCCACCTGTTCAGCGACCTGACTCACTACGTGCGCAGCGCGGATTTCATCCGAACGCTGGTCAGCGAATCCCAGAACCTCGACGAGTATGCCTTCGCGCTCGGGGCGACCGCCCACTACGGCGCCGATGTCGAAGGCCACTCGATCGCGGTGAACCGCGCAGTCCCGATTCTTTATCCGAAGCTCGAACGCAAGTTCGGTGACGATGTGACATACGCCGATAATCCGCCGGCGCACCTGAAAACGGAATTCGGCTTCGACGTCCTGCAGGTCGCGCGCGGCCGCTACGCGCCGAAGGCGTATCACGACTTCATCGGCTTTGAAGTCTCGAAAGACCTGCTGGATCGCGCCGTCCAGCAGACCTACGGGCTTCGATTGAAGGAAATGTTCGGCGCGCTCGATCTTGCGCTGGGCACCTATCGATTTTCCGTGAGCACCATGATTCCGAATGTGACGAAAGCGGCGTGGGCCCTCAAGCAGGACGAAATCACGAAAAACGAGCCGGGAGTTACGCGGCAGAAGTTTCTGTATAACCTGCGCAAGGCCGACTACACGAAGGAGTGGGACGGGAATTACCGCTCGCCCGGATTTTTCGCGCGGTTCATTGGATTCATCACGCGCATCCTGCCGAAGATCGGTCCGCTGAGCGGGCTCGCGTTCAAGGTGCCGACGCCGGAGACCGAGAAGATGTTCGAGAAGAGTTTCGATGCCGCGGTCGATCGCGATAAGCGCACTTATGCGGGAATCAGCAACGACAATTTCCGGCTGGCGAACCGGGATCTGGATACCGGGCAGCCCGTTTCGCCGGGCGAGTACATGCTGACCGACCGGACGTACGACAAACTCCTGGTGAAGCTGGCGGCGAAAAAGTTTGACGGCGTGACGCCGGAGCTTCGGGAGAACATGCTGAGCTTTTATGCGGCGATGAAGACGCCGGATACGCACGGTATCGAGGTGCAGCTTGCGGCGTTGAAGGCATTCACTCCTGGCGGCACTCCGTCAACGACCGGTCTGTTACCTGGCGGAAATCGTTGATTAATCGGCCGTTCCCGCCGCGTTACCGTCACTGACCCTCACGTTACCGGCTATCGCTCTCCGCGATGGTAGACTTTTGGTTCTCTGATCATGTCCAGGCGCCTCGGGTCATTCCTCATGGTTCTCGCAGTCCTGATCGGGCTGGCGTTTCCCCACTCCGCGAGCGCGCATAACGTCTCGAAACGCGACGCCAACTTTGTGCAGGCGACGAAGGGCGCGGCCGTCGCGCCATTTGTTTACCTGGGCGCCAAGCACATGGTCACTGGATACGATCATCTGGCTTTCCTCGTCGGCGTCATCTTTTTTCTCTACCGATTGAAGGATGTCGTGACCTACGTCAGCCTGTTCACCGTGGGGCACAGCATTACGTTACTCGCGGGCGTGCTGGGGAATATCCACGCGAATTCCTACGTCATCGACGCCATCATCGGGTTCTCGGTGGTCTATAAGGCCTTCGACAATATGGATGGCTTCAGAAGATTCCTCGGATTCGAGCCCAATACGAAGATCGCCGTCCTCATCTTCGGTCTGTTTCACGGATTCGGACTGGCGACGAAACTCCAGGAACTCGATCTGGCGAAGAACGGCCTGGTCACGAATATCGTCAGCTTCAACGTCGGAGTGGAGATCGGGCAGGTGCTGGCGTTGACGGCGGTGCTCCTCGCGCTGAGCTTCTGGAGAACGCGCAGCGGATTCTACCGGCATGCGTTCGCGACGAATGCAGTTCTCATGACCGTCGGTTTCGTGCTCACGGGTTATCAGATCGCCGGTTACTATCTCGGGGCATAGGGGGACGAAATGGGTACGGTACAAAGCAAGCCTCCGGTCGAAGCGCCATCGAAGAGCGCGCTGGCTAAAGCAACGGGCATCTCGCTGTTGGTGGCGCTGCTGCTTCTTTTTACGGTGGTGCTGCCGGCGGAGTATGGGTTCGATCCGTTGAAGACGGGCGCCGCGCTGAAGCTGACCGGCATCTCGCAGACCGAAGAAGTTAAAAAAGGAGCCGCTCCGACGCCCGCCCCGGGCAAGACCGGCGTTTATCGCTCGGAGCCGAAAATCTACAAAGTCGAATCGGAAGACTTCACCCTGAATCCCGGCGAGGGCATGGAGATGAAGTATCACATGCAGAAGGGCGCCGAGATGGTCTATGGCTGGAAGTCAAACGGCAAGCTCGCGTACGAATTCCACGGCGAACCGGATCAGAAGCCGAACAAGGATTATTTCGAAAGCTACGAGCTGAACGACAAGATCGGCGCGGATTCTTCTTACGGTTCGTTCACCGCTCCGACAACCGGCATTCACGGGTGGTTCTGGCAGAACAAAAGCAGGAAGGACATTCAGTTTCACCTGACGGTCGCGGGTTACTTCGATTCGGCGAAGATGATGGCGGGTGGACCCGCCGAAGAGATGACGGTCGACGACGCGAAGTAACGCGCGCGTTCGAGCCATCCTCAAAATCGCGCATTTTCCGCCGATAAGACTTAGCGTATGAAAGTACGGTCGAATTCGTCGATTTCATCGCCGTCTGGCGCGGGCGCTCCGGCCGTCCGAACCGCGGGACCGCCCGCTCAGTCACCCGACGGCGTTCAGATTTCTGTTGCCTCGGCGGGGCTGGACCAGACAACGAAGATCAACGAGCTCACCGCCGCCGTCGGCGCGGGGGGATATGAGACTTCCAGTACCGCAACCAGCCACGCTCTTGTGGAAGACGCGCTCTCCGAAGGCATCTGACCTGGCTCGGTCGCGGCGCGTTGGCGCGGATCTCTCACGGGTCGATGCAAACAGGCGCCGGCAATCCTGCCGGCGCTGTCATGACATTCCGCGTTAGGATAGACCAATGCGATTGCTCCTCTGTTCGACAATCACGCTCTCCACGGCTCTCCTGCTTACTGCACAGGATGCCGGCCGCGGAGGTCGCGGCGCGCCCGCTCCGCCCGCTATGACTTTGACAATTCCCGGATTTCCCGACGGCGGCCAGATTCCCGTCAGGTTCAGTCAAGCCGCGCCGGGCGTGGCGCCGGGCGAAGGAACCTCACCGGCGATGAGCTGGGCCAACGCCCCTGCCGGCACGCAGAGTTTCTTCCTCAACATGCACGACATGGATCTCGCACGCAATAAGACCACCGACGACCAGGCGCACTGGGTCCTTTGGAACATTCCGGCGACAGCGACCGGCTTGCCCGAAGGTGTGCCCAAGGGATCGCAACTGCCCGACGGAAGCTATCAGATCAGCGCCACGGGGGCGATGTATCGAGGTCCGGGAGCCGGCGCGAACGGCCCGTTCCACCACTATGTGTTTGAGCTCTTCGCGCTGGATACGAAGCTGGACGTGAAGCCGGCTGCGGACGCTTTTGAGACACGCGCCAGTGTGATGAAGGCGATTCAGGGACACATTCTGGCGAAGGCGGTTTACGGCGGCTTGTTCCGGCGGCCGCAGTAAAGGGTGTCTCAGGGACGCCCAAACCGCGCTTCCCACGCCGTCTCTCTCACCTGTGCCAACTCCGCTGCGCTGAACCCGAATACATCGCGCGCCAGGGCAAACTCCCGCGCAAGGTCCGTCTCAAATACCCCCGGATCATCTGTATTCAGCGTAATCGGCACACCTGCGTCAAACAACCTGCGCACCGGATGCGCTTCGAGCGAAGCTACCGCGCCGGTCCGCACATTGCTCGTGATACAAACCTCCAGCGGAATCCGCTCCTCAGCCAGCCGCCGCATCAGACCCGGATCTTCCACAGCGCGAATCCCGTGCCCGATCCGCTCCGCCCCGATCGCCAGCGCGTCGCGAATGGATTCCGGCCCCGCCGTCTCGCCCGCATGCGCCGTCAACCGCAATCCCGCATCGCGCGCATAGGCGTACGCCTCGCGGAACCCGGCCGCCGGTCCGCGCACCTCATCGCCGCCGATCCCGAACGAGATCACGCCATCGCCGGCATACTTCGCCGCAATCCGCGCGATATCCATCACATGGTCCGAACCGAACTGCCGAATTGCATCGAGATTCCACCAGACTTCCACGGGCGAATTCTTCTGAGCCGCACGAATCGCGCGCCACACCGCATCGAAATCGAAGCCGCGCCACAGCACCACGCCCGCGCCGAGCGTCACTTCCGCATAGGCGATTTCCTGCCGCGCAAGGCGCTCGATCATCCATGTTGTGATCCGCGCGTAATCCTCCGGACCCCGCAATCGCTGCGCGATGAACTTGAAGCAATCGAGGAATCCTCCGAAATCCGTGAACCCCCAAACGGCGTCCAGCGTGTCGCGCGACACCAGCGGATCGAGCCGCAGCAGCGTTTCGCGATCCACCGTACCTTCGAGATGGAGATGTAATTCAGCGTTCCCGGAATCCCACACCATATAATCGAAGTTCCCATGACTGCAGCCGAAATGGAAGCAATCATTGGGGGCTACCACGGCGACTCATTCAGCCTGCTGGGCCCGCACCCCACCAATCCCGGCGGCACGTCAAACGGCTGGAGCGTCCGCGCGTTCCTTCCCCAGGCGCAGTCCGCCCGGTTGCTGCTGGATGGCAAGAAGCTGCCGATGGAGAAGGAACACCCCGACGGATTCTACTCTGTCACGCTCCCCGCGGAGCCTCATGGCTACCAGATCGAAATCGAAGGCCACGGCGGCAGCTCGGTGATTGAAGACGCCTACCGCTTTCCGCCCGTCATTTCGGAAACCGATCTCTACCTGCACGGCGAAGGCAATCTGTTCGAAGCATGGCACACCTTCGGGGCGCACCTTACGACCATGGAAGGCGTCGCGGGAGCGCGGTTCGCCGTCTGGGCGCCGAATGCCGAGGTCGTTTCCGTCACCGGTTCCTTCAATGATTGGGACGCGCGCCGCCACCCGATGCGCCAGCGCACCGGGGGCGTATGGGAAATCTTCATCCCCGGCGTCAGCGAAGGCGATTCGTACAAATATTTCATTCGCTCGAAGCTTCGCGGCTACCGGGAGCTCAAGGCCGATCCCTTCGGATTCCGCAGCGAAGTGCCTCCGCGCTCGGCCTCCATCGTCTGCGATCTCACCCGCTTCGCATGGGACGACGAAGCATGGATGACCTCACGCGCCGAGCGCCAGTGGCTTAAAGAGCCCGTCTCGATTTACGAGCTGCACGCAGAGTCGTGGATGCGCCTGCCAGGCGGCGAGAGCCTGAGCTACCGGCAGCTCGCCACGCGACTTGTCGAATACGTGAAGCGCATGGGCTACACGCACATCGAGCTGATGCCTATCCAGGAGTTCCCCTTCTCCGGTTCGTGGGGTTATCAGGTCACCGGCTACTTCGCTCCCACCGGACGCTTCGGTACGCCATACGATTTCCAGTTTTTCGTCAACGCGTGCCACGAGGCCGGCATCGGCGTGATTATGGACTGGGTGCCGGCCCACTTTCCGAGGGACGCGCATGGCCTCGCGTTTTTCGACGGCAGCGCGCTTTACGAGCACGCCGATCCGCGCCAGGGCGCGCACATCGAATGGGGAACGCTCGTCTTCAACTACGGCCGCAACGAAGTGCGCGAGTTCCTGATCGCGAGCGCGCTTTTCTGGCTGAAGGAGTATCACATCGACGGACTGCGGGTCGACGCGGTCGCATCCATGCTGTATCTCGATTACTCGCGGAAGGAAGGCGAGTGGATTCCCAACCGCTTCGGCGGGCGCGAAAATCTGGACGCCATCGCTTTCCTGCGCGAGTTCAACGATCTCGCCCACAAGGTGCCCGGCGCCATGACGATCGCCGAGGAATCGACCTCATTCCCCGCGGTTTCGCGGCCCGTCTACGCCGGCGGACTCGGCTTCACCATGAAGTGGAACATGGGCTGGATGCACGACATGCTGCACTACTTCGGCCAGGATCCCGTCCATCGCAAGTACCACCACAACAACATCACGTTCAGCATGTTGTACGCGTTCACGGAAAACTTCGTGCTGCCGATCTCGCACGATGAAGTCGTCTACGGCAAGCGATCGCTGTTGTCGAAAATGCCCGGCGACGAATGGCGGAAGTTCGCCAACGTGCGCGCGTTCCTGGCGTATATGTATGGCCATCCCGGCAAGAAGCTGCTGTTCATGGGAACCGATATCGGCGACCGTCAGGAGTGGAACCACGACGCGAGTGTTCCCTGGGACCTTCTGCAGTATCCCGTCCACCACGGTCTGCAGTCCTTCGTGCGGGACCTGAACCACCTTTATCGATCGCACCCCGCGCTCTATGAAGTCGATTTCGATTACAAAGGCTTCGAATGGATCGACATCGCGGATATCGAAAAGTCGGTAATCGCTTTTCTGCGCCGCGCCGCCGATCCGAAGGATTTCATCATTTTTGCCTGCAACTTCACACCGGTTCCGCGCCAGAACTATTCCGTCGGAGTTCCCGAGGCCGGCTACTATCGCGAGATCCTCAATTCGGATTCGGAACACTACGGCGGCAGCAACATGGGGAATAAGGGAGGCGTGATGTCGGCCGCCACGAAGAGCCATGGCCGCGCAAACAGCATTTCGATTACGATCCCGCCGCTCGCCGTCGTTGCCTTCAAATGTCAAAGCGCTACGACGTAGTTGTCGTCGGAGGCGGCCACAACGGTCTCGTCGCCGCTGCTTATCTTGCCCGCGCGGGGAAGAAGGTAGTCGTGCTCGAACGCCGCGAGATGCTCGGCGGCTGCGCGGTCACTGAAGAGATCTGGCCCGGCTACCAGGTTTCGACCGGCGCTTATCTGGTCAGCCTGCTGCAGGAGCGCATTGTACGCGAGCTCGAGCTCGAGCGCTTCGGCTATCGGGTGCTGCCGAAGGATCCCGCATTTTTCTCCGCTTATCCCGACGGACGCCATCTTTTCTTCTGGCAGGACGAAAAGAAGACACTCGCGGAAATCGCAAAGTTCTCAAAGCGCGATGCCGAGGCGTATCCGAAGTATGAGGCATATATCGAGCGCCTCGCCATCGTCGTGGAGTCGTTGTTGCTCGTCACGCCGCCGGAGCTGCCGCCGAAAAAGCCGTCCGATTTCATCGAATATCTGAAGCTGCTCGGCCGTTTCCGCAAGCTGCCGCCGCGCGACATCGCGGGTCTCGTCCGCATCTTCACGCAAAGCGCCGCCGACCTGCTCGACGCGTGGTTCGAATCGCCTGAGATCAAAGTGACGCTCGCGACCGACGGCGTGATCGGGGCCAATGGCGGTCCGCGCTCGGCGGGCACGGCCTACATCCTGATGCACCACTGCATGGGCGGTGTGAACGGCAAGCGCGGCCTCTGGGGATTCGTGCGCGGAGGCATGGGCGCGATCTCCGATGCCATGGCAGTGGCGGCGCGCAGTCACGGCGCCGAGATTCGCACAAACGTGACGGTCAGCCGCGTTTTGATCCACGGCGATCGCGCTTATGGCGTCGTGCTCGAGAACGGCGATGAGGTGCATGCCGATATCGTCGCGTCGAACCTCGACCCAAAGGCGACGTTTCTGCGTCTGGTCGAGCCGCGCTATCTCGACGCTGAGTTCCGCACCTCGATTGAAAACTTCCGCGTCGAAGGCACGTCGCTCAAGATGAACCTCGCGCTTGAAGGACTGCCGGATTTCACGGCGCTCCCCGGCACTCCCGGTCCGCAACACGGCGCAACAATGCACATTTGCCCATCGATCGACTACGTCGAACGCGCGTGGGACGATGCCAAATACGGACGGCCGTCACACAACCCCCTGGTCGAAATGACATGTCCGACGATGTACGACCCGTCGCTCGCGCCGGAGGGCAGGCACATCATGGGGATCTTCCTGCAGTACGCGCCATACACCCTGCGCAATGCGACATGGGATGAGCTCCGCGAGCCTTACGGCGATCGCATCCTCGAAGTGATTGCCGAATACGCGCCAAACATGCGGGGCATCGTTCGCGAACGGCAGGTGCTCAGTCCGCTCGACCTCGAACGCCGCTTCGGAATCTCCGGCGGCAATATCTTCCACGGGGAAATGAGTCTCGATCAGATGTTCGTTCTGCGGCCTGTCGCCGGGTGGGCGCGATATGAAACACCTGTGCGTGGGTTATGGCTGTGTGGCTCGGGAACACACCCCGGCGGCGGTGTCATGGGTGCGCCGGGATACAATGCGGCGCGCGAAATCCTGCGTAATTAATCAGCGCTCGCGATATCACCGAGCAATTTTAATGCCATTTAGTGTTTACGGGCACATTTTGTGCGTAAAAAATTGTGCGGACGCGCTTATAATGGCGGTGTGAGTATGCTCTCTCCCAGACTTCAACTCAAAGTCGCGCAGAAGCAGATTCTGACCCCGGGGCTCGTTCAGATGGTCACGGTCCTTCAGCTCAATCGGATGGAGCTGAAGGAAATGATCAATCAGGAAATCGTGGAAAATCCCGTCCTCGAAGAATCCATGGAAGAGGGCGAAGAGATAACACCGGAGGAGCTTCAGCCGCTGCTCGAAGCTGAGCGCTCCGCCGAACCCGCCGACCAGTCTCTGCTCGACGCGGCCGATATCAAGCTCGACGGCGATGCGCCCGAAATCGCGCGCGGCGATATCAACGATACTTTTGACGCCGCGGCGGCCGCCGACGGGCTCGGCGAGGCGACGCCGGAGGCCGCCGCCGAAACGGCCGAAACATCGACGACCGATCCTTTCGACGAAATCGATTTCGGATCGTTTTTCGATGAATATCTCGACCCGGGCTACCGCAGTCCGGCATCGGAATCGATCGAGAAGCCTTCGTTTGAGACCTTTCTTTCGGCGCCGCAGACACTGCCGGACTATCTCCGCTCTCAGTTGAGCGTCGACCTTCTCGACGATGAGACGCGCGATGCGGCGGAAACCATCATCGGCAATCTGGATGAAGACGGCTACCTGACGGCGACGCTCGACGAGATGGGCCACCAGATCGGCACCACGCGCGCTGTGATGGAAGCCGCCCTCACCGCCGTCCAGGGACTCGACCCCGCCGGCGTGGGCGCGCGCGACCTCAAAGAGTGCATGCTGCTCCAGATTCAAAACGCCAACGGCAAGGGCGGCGTGGCGTGGCTCATCGTTTCGAATCACATGCGGCTGCTCGAAATGCGGCAGTTCAAGGAGCTCGCGAAGGTTCTCGGCCGTCCTCAGGAGCACATCGACATCGCAGTGGCGATGATCCGCCATCTCAATCCCCGGCCCGGCGTGCGCTTTTCCGGACCGGGCCCGCGCTCGGTCGAGCCCGATGTCTATTTCATCCGCGACGGCGAGGATTTCGTCATCCAGATGAATGAGGAGGAGCTTCCGCAATTGCGATTGAACGCCCAATATCGCAAGATGCTCGATCGCGATCAGGGCGCGACCAAGGAAGTTCGCGATTACGTGCGCGAGCGCTACTCATCGGCGATCCAGTTGATGAAGAACATCGAGCAGCGCAAACACACGATCCTGCGGGTTTGCGAAGCCATCCGCCGGCGGCAATATGATTTCCTCATGAACGGCATTGATGCGCTGAAGCCGATGATGATCAAGGATGTGGCGGAAGAAGTGGGCGTTCATCCGTCGACGGTCAGCCGCGCGGTGGCCAATAAGTACGCGCACACTCCGCACGGCGTCTACGAACTGCGCTACTTCTTCTCGGAGGCCGTGCAGGGACCGTCGGGCGGCGAAACACCGTTGCTTCTGCTGAAGCGGAAGGTTAAAAAGATGATCGAGGAAGAAGATGCGAGGCGTCCTCTCACGGACGATCACATTACCGCGCGCCTGCAGTCCGAAGGCATCGACGTCACGCGCCGGACCGTGGCCAAATACCGCGAGGACATGAAGATTCCGTCCACGCACCAGCGCCGCGTCCGAGATTAGCTGTTGCGGTCCGCGCCGGCGGCCGCGTTACATACGGAGAAAAATTCAGATGAAAGTCACTTACACAGGACGTCAGATGGATTTATCGCCGGCTCAGTCCGGGAAACTCACGGCTGAGTTCGAGAAAGTGGGGAAATTACTCGACAACGGCAGAGGTGAGGCGGAAGCGCACGTCGTTCTGTCTCACGAACGGCATTTGAACAATGTCGAAATCACCGTGCCTTACCACAACCATGAGTTGGTTGGGGAGGGTTCGGATCCGGATCTCTTCAGCGCCATCCATGCGGCTGTTGGTAAGCTCGAAAAACAGGCCGTAAAAGTACGCGAAAAATGGCGGGATGGCAAACGGATTCCGCGGAAAGAGACGGATGCCGCAGTCGAAGCGGGCGAAACCACAACCGCTGAAGGACCCGGAGGCGAAAAGCAGAAAGAGCCCGCCGCCGAAAGCCGCGTCCCCGAGATCGCCCGAGGCCGCTAAACCGGCCCCGCGGGCTGCATCCGAACTGGTCATCATCACCGGGATGAGCGGGTCCGGGAAGGGCTCGGTGCTGCGCTCACTCGAAGACCTCGGTTACTACGCGGTCGACAATCTGCCGGTCGAGCTGATCCCGACATTCGCCGAGCTTGTGCGGGACTCGGCTTCCATCCGCCGCGCCGCCCTCGTGGTTGACGTGCGCGAAGGACCCGGCCTCGCGAAATTGCCAGCAATTTTCCGCAGAATTCGCAGCGGGGTGAATACCCGCCTGCTCTTTCTCGAAGCGGACGATGAATCGCTCATGCGCCGCTTCAGCGAAACGCGCCGGCCGCATCCGCTGAGCGCCGGTCAGCCCATTACCGAGAGTCTGGTTCGCGAGCGCGCCGTGCTCGCGCCCATCCGCGCGCTCGCGGACCTCACGATCAACACCTCGAAATTCAACGTCCACGATCTGCGCGCTTTCATTCGCGACAAGTTTCAGGATGCGAGCGCAGACGCGAAGATCGCCATCAACGTGATCAGCTTCGGCTTTCGCCACGGTCTGCCGCCCGATTGCGATCTCGTCTTCGACGTGCGCTTTCTGCCCAACCCCAACTACATTCCGAAATTCAAGAAACTGACGGGCCGAGATCCGGGGGTGGCGCGTTATATCCAGTCGTTCCCCCAGACGGCGGAGTTCATGAAGCGCATCAGCGATCTGCTCCTTTACCTGCTGCCTCACTATATTCGGGAGGGCAAGAGCTATCTCACGATCGGTTTCGGCTGCACCGGCGGACATCACCGGTCCGTCATGATCGCCGACCAGATTCGCAAGAACCTTGCGGCGGGCGGATATCGCGTCCGGGTTAGCCATCGCGACGTGGCTAAGGCGGTCTGAGGTGCCGTGTATCCTGCGTCTACGGTCGTAGTATTTAAGACTTGCAAACCAAAGTGAACTGGCGGAGCTAATTCCGCACGCTCATTATTAAAGTCGAGGGATCCCGCCGGAAAATGCATGCGGCTACCGAATCCCTCTCTTGGTTTGGCACTTATTCGCCGATATGTAGAACAGGGTCTGGCTGTGAAAAAGATATCGACAAGCCGTTGCTTCGGACTATTCATCCTTACGATCGGCCCGGCCGTCATCATGCCTGTCGCGGCGCGCGCCGAAACGATCGAGGGAACGATCATCGTCAAAAAGAAGCTCACCAAACGCCGGGTGACAGCGGAAGTTCCGATGTATGAAAGGGGTCCGGCCGTGGAGTTGGGCGCCGATGGCGGGAAAGATCAAAAAGATCCGCTGGCTTTCGAGCGCGAGCGGGTCGCTATTTACCTCGAAGGCCGCGCGCCGCTGGAGGCGCCGGCGGACACGGTGAACATACCAAAGATGGAACAGGAGAATCGCCGCTTTGTTCCGGAAATGCTGGTCGTCCAGGCGGGATCGAAGGTATCTTTTCCCAACCTCGATCCAATTTTCCACAACGTCTTCTCTCTCTCCGGGGCGAAGACTTTCGACCTCGGCAATTATCCCAAAGGCGATACCCGCATCGTGAGTTTTCCCGAGCCGGGGATCGTTTTCGTCAATTGTCATTTGCATTCGAACATGACGGCCACCATTGTGGTGGCTCCCAACAAATGGAACACGAAGGCCGGCCGCGACGGGCATTTCGAGTTGACCGGCGTGCCCCCGGGAAAGTATACGATCGTCGCGTGGCATAAGACATCGGGGCCCATTCGCCACACAGTCACCGTCACCCCCGGCAATGTCGAACACGTCGAGTTTCTGATTCCCCTCGACGACTCGCTTCCCGCTTCCGGGCTGCTCTCGCGGGGCGGAAACTGAGGCCACATGCGCTTCCGGACCCGCGCCTTCCTGCTCTGTTTCGTGCCTTTCGCGGTGCTGCTGACCGGCAGTTTCTGGACGATCCAGAAACTGGTGCAGTCAACTGTCCGAGACGGCCTGCGCACGTCCCTGCGGGAAAATCATCTTTCGATCGCGCGCCTGCATGCTCGTAACAACCTGCAAAACAGCCGCTTCCTCAAGGTGGTGGGAGAGAACGCATCGCTGAAAGCCGGGATTCAGTTGCTGGCGTCGTATCCCGGCAGCAAGGCCGCCAAACAAACGGTCGAGGATCAGTTGCAGGAATTGTGCCAGCAAATGGGCTTCGACATTCTGATGATCTCCGATGTCCACGGCACGCCGCTGGCGGGCGTCATCCGCGCCGCGGGACAACTGGCGCCGATCGCGGACCTCTCGCAGACTCCGCGGCAGGGGTCAGTGACTGAGGGCGGCAAGGTTTATCAGATGGCATCGACCCCGATCGATCAGGGCGAAGAAAACCTGGGCGAATTATCGATCGGCGAGCGTTTCGACTTCTCGGAATTCAATACGCCGGCTGTGCTGATCCGCAACGGGCAGGTATTGCAGTCGAGTCTTCCCGTTATCCCGATGTCTGACGTGCAGACGGCTCTCGCCCGCTGCCCAGGTATGGGAGAGTGCGACATCCGGCTCGCCGGAAACAACTACATCTCGCTTCCCCTGCAAAGCATTTCGCTCGGCGACGGATATCTGCTGCGCAGCCTGCAGAACGTAGACTCCGCGGCTGGGCCGGTACAGGCCGTCCTCAACCGTGTCTTTCTCATCGCATCCATCGGAATCGTGCTGGCCGCGCTGATGTGCAGCGTGTTTTCATCCCGCAGCATCGTCAAGCCGATCGCGACAATGATCGCGCACCTCCGCCGCACGGAAGGAACCGGCGTGCTTCCGGAGTTTCAGACCGGCCTGTCGTCGATACGCGAGATCGAGGATCTGACGGCGAGCTTCAACCGCGCCGCCGGGACGATCCGCGAAGCCCGCCAGACCCTGCAGCACGCTTACGTCGAGTTCATCGGCTCTCTCGCCCACGCGCTCGACGCCCGCGATCCGTATACGGCTGGCCACAGTAATCGCGTCAGCGATCTCGCCTGCGCCACCGCCGCCGCTCTGGGCGTCCCGCCGCACGATCTGGAAGAAATCCGCATCGGCGCCCTGCTGCACGACATCGGCAAGATCGGGATCTCGGACACGGTTCTCCAGAAAGCGGGCCAGCTCACCGAACAGGAATTCGCCCTCATCAAGCAGCATCCGGTAATCGGGCGCCGCATTCTCGAAGGTGTGCAGGGTTTCGCGCCTTATCTCGCCGCGGTCGAGCTGCATCACGAAAACTGGGATGGCTCGGGATATCCGCTCGGACAGTCGGGCGAGAACACGCCGATCGCGGCCCGCGTTATTCACGTCTCCGACGCTTACGACGCGATGACCACCGATCGCCCCTATCGTAAAGGCATGAGCCATCGCGACGCCATCCGCGTGCTGCGCGAATTCGCCGGGCGGCACTTCGATCCGCGCGTCGTCGAAGTCTTTACGAGCTTGCCATTCATAATCGAATCCGGTGAACCGGGAAGCGGCGATCGAACTGAGATTTTTGCTCTGGCAGGTTCTGGCGATGCAGGTCACGTATGAGATCGGCAGCTCTGCTTTGCGCTGTTGCCGGCCTGTCATTTTCCGCCGCCGCTCAGGAAGCGAACTCGGGTATCGACCTCCGAGCCACTGTAACCGGCGAGGCCGTCATCGGTCATGAGTTGACGGAAAGCCCTCGCGACGGCGCGCCCGTCGTCGCCGGATTCCGCTCCATGCTCTACCCGACGTGGAAGCTCGGCGAACACTGGACGGTATCCGGCGTTGTCGATGTCGAATCGCGCCCATACTTCGCCGAAGAGTTCTCCACCCAGGGTTATGGCGCGAAATTCTACGTACTGCAGGCGAACCTCGGCTATTCGAAGGTCAGCAAGGCCGGGTCGGTGGTTGTACGCGTGGGCCAGCTCACGTCGACTTTCGGCTCATTCCTGCTGCGCTACGACGACGCGGACAACCCGTTGCTCGGCATGCCCATGCAATACGGTTATTACTACGCGGGCGTCACGTTCTCCGGGCTCGCCGGCGCCCAGATCGACGCCACGCATGGAAAGTGGGATGGCCGCGTCCAGTTTGCCAATTCTTCGCCCGCCAATCCACGCAGCATCTTCGCAAAGGACCAGTACGCCAACTGGGAAGGCGGTGCCGGCTATACCATCCTGCAGGGATTGCGCGTCGGCGTTTCCGGATACCGCGGACCATATCTCGACCGCACCTACGCGTTTTTCCGGCCTGGCGAATCGAATCCCGTCGATCTGCCCGCGAGCGCGGGAGGAGTGGATGTCGAGTGGGCCCGCGGCCATTGGAACGTTTACGGCGAGTGGCAGCGCTTCGCCATGACATACCACCAGAGTCCAACCTTCCGCGACGACGCAGGCTATGTCGAAGCCAAACGCGTTCTCCATCCGCGCTGGTTTGTGGCGGCGCGCGCCGGTTATCTGCACGGCAGCTATCAATCCGGCGGTGAGACGTACGAAACCGCGGTCGGGTACCGGCCGAACGCCCATCAACTGATCAAACTCGGTTACTCAATCGAGCGCCAGCGGGGTTCAGGCAGCCTCGAACCGGTCTTCGGAGTCCAGATCGTCACCATGCTGCACCCGCTCTCCCTCGCCTGGCGCTGACTTCACAGCTTGCTGACTCACACCTGCATCGCGCCCGAAACCGGCGGCGGCCACCCCAGCTTCGTATCCCGTACCAGCCAGCGGTCGATCTTCTCTGCGATCTCGTCCGGAAAGGGCGCGGTGCGGCGGACCGTCAGATCCGCGAATGCGTTCATGCACTCGAAAATCGCGGCCAGCCTTCCCGGGGATTCGCCTTTGGATTCGTTCACCAGAAACATGAGATAGTGCAGTCGCTTCGCGGATCGCGCCACCAGCCGCGAGTACACCGCGACCGTATCGCCAGGCATCACCTCATTGAGGAAGTTAGTGTGGTGTTCCAGATCCACCGTGCCTGTGTTGCGGCGGGCGTGGAATTCGGGCGTCAATCCAACACGCTCATGTAGTTCATCGCCGGCATCATCGAACAATGCCAGATACCAACGCATGTTCATATGACCGTTGGAGTCCGCCCACGAGGGCGGCACGACCATACGAAGCGATGGCGGATCGAGATCGAGAACGCTCTCGACCGCGAGAGCAGGCGGCCTCATCGGAACAGGAGTGGCCGGAGCTATTTCGTGATCACGTTCCCGGTAGTCGCGTTGATAAAAATCTGGAAGCCGCTCTTCGTGTCGCCGAACAGGAAATACCAGACGGGCGCAGGGAAACGCTGCGCCGCTCCGAGTGACATCGTAACCCCGCTGGCGGCATGGGCGGGGTCCTTGAGCCAGTCCCCGACCTTCTCGGCGGCAGTCTTGTAAGCGGCGTCGGAATCGACCGTGAAGTCGCTCGTCTGGAACGTCATGGCCACGGTCGTGGGACCGGACCACGCCACCGGACTCTCCGCCTTGATTCCCTTCGCGATATCAGGCACCTGCTCGGCAACCGCGTACGTGTACGTTCGCGCCTGATGCAGCGAGAGGGACCCGAACACCGCCGTCCACAGGCCCGCCTTTCCGTCGGCGTTCTTCACGCCAGTCACCTCGCCGCTCTTGAGGCTGAGCGGCAACATATCGGCCGCCCACGTGTGCGCGGGCGTGTACATCTCATAAAAGGCCGTTTTGCCGGTGACAGGCTCCGGCGGACCGGCTGGCGTTTTCTTCGCGGCATCCGTATCGGTCTTGACCTCCGAAGTTTTGGCGGGCTCGGAGGAACACGCGGTCAGAGTGAGAACGGCGGCGGCAAACGCCGCTTGCACAAAGAGATTCTTTTTCATGGAGGTTACCCCCCATATTCTATGCCAGGCTGCCCTTCGCCTGGTGGCGCGGGCGCTCCCGCCCGCAGCGCCGGCACTCATGCCGGCGTTTTTCGCCCTCAAAACGAGAAGCGCGCCACGATCGTCCCGTTCCGCGGCTGCGCCAGTTGATTCGTCGGCGCAAACACCGTGCTGATATAGCCGAAGCCGCCCGACAGAAACGCCGGGTTCGCCGGGTTGTGCGTCGTCGGGGTTGTCGGATTGGTAGCCACCGGATTATTCAGGAACGTCCGGTTCAGGAAGTTCGAGAACTCGACGCGCAGGTTCAGGCTCATGCGTTCCCTGAAGCGCCAGGTCCGGCCGAGATTGATATTTTCGGCGGGATGTCGCTCGTAGCGGTAGTCACTGTAAAACGGCGCCGCGTTTCCGAACTGCCCCAGCGTCGGCGCCTGCCATGCCGCTGGATTCAGAACCGTCGTCGTCGACGGATCGTAGCAGTGACAGTTGAGATTCGACACTGTATAGAGCGGCACTCCCGGAACGCGATTATCCAACGCACCCTGGAAGAGCTGGTTCGCGATGCTCGTCGTGGATGCCGGCACCGGGATCGGCAAGCCGCTCGAGTAAGTCAGCACGGTCCCAATCTGCCAGTCCCTGAATACATACGAAGCTTTCCTCAGTTGGTGAAAATTGGGCAGTGTGTAGCTGCCGGCAACTGTAAAGACGAAAGGCTGATCGAAAGAGGAGATTGACTTACTTGCAAATGGCGCCGCAACCGTATTGTTGACATAGTTAGTGGGCGTTGCGCCTCCGTTGGTGACGGTCGTACCCGTGTTTCCGTCCGTACCGACCTGCAGCGATTTTTGCCAGGTGAAGGTGCTCGTCAGCGTCAGCCCATGCGAGAAGCGCTGCGTCAGCTTCGCCTGCAGCGAGTCGTACCAGGTCTTGCCCAGCGGATCGCCGGAGACAGGAATGTTGGCGAACTGCGGATACGGGCGAAGCGATTGCGCCACCGTTTGGCTCGTGGAGAAGCCCGCATAGGGTGCGTGCAGGTTGTATTGCGCCGCCACCGCCGGGCTCACTGCCGCCAGCGGAGTCGAGAGCAGGCCGGTGCCAGCAGGCGCAAAGAGGAGACTGGTAGTCGCCGGGTCGTTCAGATTGAAGCCATGCGCCGCGAGAATCTGCGGCGTAACGGCGTTGATATCGACCAGAGACGGCGCCTGCCACCAGACGCCGCGGTTGGCGACATAGGAAACATCGAGCGCCAGGTCCTTTTTCAACTCGCGTTCAATCCCGATGCTCCACTGATTCTGCCGCGGCGGACGCCCCGCCTGCGGATCGAGGAAGACCACGCCGGTCGGCAGCGGCTGGTTCCCGCTCGCATTCAGCGGCACCTGCCGTGACGGGAATGCGGGCACCACGGGAATTCCGTTCTGCAGAATCGTTGCCGGCTGGCCCTGTCCCGGAGATCCCTGCGTCAGAGTGTTGACGATTCCGGCCGAGTTGATGCCGAGCGGATTGGTGCTGGTTTGCCCGTAAATCAATCCCCAGCCGGCGCGAAATACCGTCTTGTCGTTGATGGAGTAAGCGACGCCCAGACGAGGTCCGAGCGCGAAGGGATAGTTATTTGCGAAGTTACAGTTGCAGGCGCCGGGACCGTGGCCTTCATAAAGGAACGCACCCGGCTGACCCGCCGCATTCGGATTCGGCGCGGTCGGGAAAAAGTTCACGGCGCGACCATGCTCTTCCCGATAGTAAGTTCCAAAGTCATAACGGACTCCGTAATCGACAGTGAGCTTGCGGTTGATTTTCCACGAGTCCTGCACGAAGAAGCCGAGTTGCTCCTTGGATTGCCGGAAGTCCGGTACCTGCGAAATCGTGTACTGATCCACCGCGCCGAGCAGGAAACTGGCGTAGGGAAGGCCCAGCGAGCCGCCCGAGTAGGGCGTTCCAACGGTGGGACCATAGGCCGTTTCGTTCGCGCTGAACCCGTATGTCCCGGCCGTATTGCTGTAGGGAGTTTGCGGAACCGCCGACCAGTAGAGGTCGGTGCCGGCCTTGAGAGTATGGCTGCCGCGAACCACGGTCAGGCTCGCGTTGGCGGCCGGCTTTTCCCAGTAGCTGTGGGTTTGTCCGGGAGGTCCGAGATCGTGCGATCCGCCCGTGGCTGCGCAGGTTACCGGACCACCTACATTGGCCGGTGTGCACAGCCCGCTGAACACCGGGAAGTTACGGTTCAGAGTGGCGCCCTTCAATCCAAGTTCCGTAAGCGGGTTAAAGTCGAGCACGGGAGCGTCATCGAAGAAGTTATTCTGCTGATAGCCGACGCCCAGATGTAACAGCATAGTCGGCGAAAGTGTAAAGTCGTCGTTCAGGCGCTCGACATGTGAGTGGATGAATGTGCCGCGCGCCTGCGTCACCGGCGTCGGAAAGCCCTCATAGTTTCCGTAGATCTGGGAGTACTGCGAATCGGTATGGGTGAACGACCAGTAGAAAGAAATCTTTTGTTTCGACCCGATCAACTGGTCGATCTTGACGGCGGGTATGGTTGTATGACGGACGCTTGGCTGCGTGGTGTTGAAGTTGTTGATCGTCCCTCCGGTCGTGGGGGCTGGAATCAGGCTCTGGACCTTGAGAGCCACGGGATCGAGACGGCTCGGTGGAATCGTGTTGTTCGGGAACTGTTGATTGGTCAGCGGATCGAAAATTTCACCGGCGAACGCGGGAGCGCCGTTGATCGTTAACGGCGACCCGTCGCTGTTTTTGAGCTGCGTGTTATTCGCAGCCGCGATCGCGCCGCTGAAATTGCCCGTCCGGTAGGCATCCGTCGGCACCGTTTCGGTGAAGCCGACGGACTGCGTCTCGCGGAACTGCTCGAAGTTGAAAAAGAAGAATGTCTTGTCCTTGCCGTTATAGAGCTTCGGAATGGAGGCCGGGCCGCCGATCGTGAAGCCGTAATCGTGCCGGCGCGCGGGTGGCCGGAATAACTGGTCCGGATGATTCGTGCTGGGGTTCGAGAACGAGAACGGCTCGCCGGCGTTGAGGACTTCGTTGACGATGTAATCGTAAGCGGTGCCGTGGTATTGATTGCCGCCTGATTTCATCGTGACATTGAAGAATCCACCGCCCACCGCGCCGTATTCCGGCGCGAAGTTACTGGTCTGAACGGAAACCTCCTGAATGGCATCGACACTCGGCTGCGTTTGCGCGGCAGCGTAGGGGAATCCCACGTTGGTTGAATCCATACCATCCACGTGATAGGCGTAGGAATTAGTCTGCGCGCCGTTGATCTTCACCTGCGAGTTCGGGACGTAATAGACGCCCGGCACGACGTTGAGCACATTGTTCGGATTGCGGATGCCGGAGCTGCCCGAGGCCGCGCTTCCAGTGCTCAGAATCGGCAGTGTATCGAGCGTCGAAACGTTCACGTTGCTGCTGACGTCCCCCGATTCCGTCTTGAGCAGGCTGGCCTCGGCGCTGACCGTGACGGACTCCGATGCCGCGCCAATCTGAAGCGTCGCATCAACACGAAGAGTCTGCGCGACTTGCACGGTGACGCCCGAGCGGACGAAAGTCTTGAATCCCGGAGCGCTGATGGTAATTTCGTACCCGCCGACCGGCAACTGGGTCAAAGTGTAATTACCAGTGCCCGTGGTGGCAGTCGGAAACAAAGAACCCGTTTCGAGTTGCTTCGCGGACACCTGCGCGTTGGCGACAATCGCGCCGGTCGTATCTGTAACCGTGCCGGTAATCGTGCCCCGGTCGCTCTGAGCAAATAGTGCGGAAGTAATCGATAGCAAACAGAACGTTGTAATAAGCGAGCGCATAACTCTCCTGACCGGGGACATCGCACATACCGCGGCTCCGGATGCGTGGAAATTTCGCACACACGCGGCGCCGCCATCGACATGACGCGAAGCGTCACCTGGAAATTGGCGCGATAGCCCGGATTCGCTGTAAAATCCCCTGTCCTGAGGGGCAGTCTATAAGAGCGGAAGTACGTGTGTCAGTGAGTTATGTTACGGGAGCTAAGTGAGGCGGGAGAGTTGTGGACGGTTTCATCCGCGTAAGAGGCCCTATAACAAAAGACCCCGGCCTTTCGGGCCGGGGTCGGGTGGTGAGGAATGGACTTGATGGCTAGAACGTGATGCGCGCGACGATTGTGCCCTGTCGCGGCTGCTGATACAGCATGCCGACCGTGCCGTTCTGCGTATAACTGGGAGTCGCCCCGACGGCGAGCGTTTCGTTGATCACGCCGTATCCGCCGGTGTAGTATCCCGACCCGTTCTTCGTCGGCAGCGCGGTCGGATTCGTCGTGACCGGATTGCCGAGCTGCATCCGATTGAAGATGTTTGAAAACTCGGCGCGGATCGACAGAATGACCGGCCGCTCCGCTTTGCCGATACGGAAATTGCGGCCGATGTTGAAATTCTCCTGCGGGCGGCGGGCCTGGCGGAAATCAGAGTAGTAAAGCCCTATAATCGGGGCAGGGCCTCCAACCGGCGTCGGCCCGGGCCCAAAAGTATCCTTCGTCGGGTTTGCCCATGCCGCCGGGTTCAGAACCTGATCGAAATACGGGTTGATGCACCCACAGTTCAGATCCTTGAGAAACAGCGGTGCGCCGGTGCGAAACATCTCGCTCGAAACCAGACCATTGGCCGTATCGAGCGTGGCGGCGGGAGGTGTCAGCGGCAGACCGCTGCCATACTGCAGGAACGCGCCGAACTGCCAGTCGCGGGTCGCCGTTGACAGTGCTCTGTTCTTAAACCAGTTCTGCGTCTGATAGAGAACGTTGACCGTAAGAAGGAACGGCTGGTCGGTGGACTGAATTGATTTGCTGCTGGCGGATGGATCATAGAAGTTCTCCCGAGCGAGGTTATCCAGAGCCTTCGACCATGTGAACGCGCCGTTGACCTGGAGGCCGTGCGACATGCGCTTGGTGGCCTTCATCTGCAGCGAATCGTACCAGGTCTTGCCGGTGGGCGAGTTGGTAACGGTGATCGTGCTGAACTGCGGGAAAGGCCGCAGCGCGTTGTAAAGCGTGCTGCCCGTCGGAAATCCGGCATACGGCAGGAAGTTCCCGACCTTCGCCTGGACCGCCGCGCTGCTCAGCGGCAAGGCCAGGAGAGCGGCGTCAGCCGGATTGGCGTAAGGATTGAGTCCGTACTTCGCATATGTCGAAGGATCGACTTGATTGACGTATCCAAGCGGGCCGGTCCACCAGACGCCTCGGTTGCCGACATAGGAGGCTTCGACCACGAAGTCACGCGAGACTTCGCGCTGGATGCCGATGCTGTACTGATCCTGGCGCGGCGGACGCGAGGCGTGCGGATCGACGTATGAAAAGCCGTTGAAGCCCGTGATCTGATTGGGCAGCGGGCTTTGACCCGGATCGAAATTCGGCCAGATCGGTTGCGGCAGCGAACCGGCGACCGAGACGTTCGCGAATGCGTTGATACCGGCCGGCGTGCTCGTCAACTGCGCCGAAGAGCTGGGGTTGATATCCGGCGCGAAGGAGTAAACGAAGCCCCAGCCTCCGCGGATAACGGTTTTCGAATCGAGCTGGTAAGCCGCCCCGAGGCGCGGTCCATATGCATACGGGTAGTTCTGCACAAACGTGCATTTGCAAGTGGCTTCAAAGACCGGGGCGCCGAGATGGCCGCCGGCCGCCGGGTCGGGCGTCGTCAGACCGAGATCGGCCGACCGCCCGTACTGTTCGCGCGGCGCGGTCGCATAGTCCCAGCGCAGGCCATAGTCGAGCGTGAGCTTGCGGGTTACTTTCCAGGAATCCTGCGCGAAGAAGGCAAGCTGGATCTTGCCCATGCGGTTATCCTGCGGGGCGTACTGGGTCAGGACGCTGGCGTCGCCCAGCAGGAAGCTGGCGTACTCGAAGCCGGTGGTCTGGCCGCCGGCCAGGGAAAGGTTCGCCGGAATCGCGGTCGCGTTCTTTCCGAAAGTCAGAGAGACGCCGTTCGGAGGCGCCGGAATATTGCCCTGAATCCAGGTTTCGCCGCCGAACTTATAGGTGTGATTTCCATGCACCCATGTGGCATTGGCGTTGAATGACGGGCGTTCGGTGTAAGTGTGCGTATGAGCCGTGGAATTGCCCAGCTGCTGCATCCCGCCGAGCGCCGAAATCGCGGGGCTCGTCGTGGTGGACGTAATGATGGTCGGGAAATTAAAAGAAGTCTCGCATCCGACCAGGTTGATCGTCGAACAATCGAACTTGCCGCCGCCGTTCGTGTAAGCGGAAGTATCGAGAAAGCTGATCCGCGAGTAGCCGGCGCCGAGATGCAGAAGCAGCGTGGGAGTCGCTGTGTAGTCGTAGTTCAAACGCTCGGTAAGCGCGTGGATAAAGGTGCCGCGGTTGGTCGAGATGACGTCCGGCAAACCGTCGGCGTTGCCGTTCGGCGTGGAGTATTGCGCATCCGTGCCGGTCGTCGACCAGTAGAAAGCGAGTTTTTGATTGGAGCCGATCGACTGGTCGAGCTTGAGCGAGGGCAGCTTGGTGACGCGCGCCGCCAGATTGTTTCCCGTGTAGTTGTTCGTCAGCGCGGCATTGATCGTGTTGGGAACCAGCTTCTGCACGCCCAATGCGAACGGAGTGATGCGCGATGGCGGAATGACGTTACCCGCAAAAGGCAACGCGACTCCGACGCCGCCGACCGTGGTGCGTGTCGTCGGGTCGTAGATTTCGTTCGCGTAGATGGGCTGTCCCGCCGCGTCGGTGCCGATGGGAGCCGAGGGCACTCCGAGGTTCGGATTGAAGTTCGCCCCTCCATTAGGCGAGATCGCCGAGAAATCGCCGTTGCGATAAGCAGTGGTCGGCAGCGTGGCGGAGGGCGTGAATCCCGAGGCTTCGCGGAACATTTCGTAGCTGAAGAAGAAGAAGCTCTTGTTCCGGCCGTTATAGACTTTCGGAATCCAGATCGGGCCGCCCAGCGTTCCACCGAAGTCATTGCGGCGGTTGCGCGGACGTACCTTGTTGCCGTCGGCATCGATGGTGAAAGGGAACGCCGCGTTCAGATCTTCGTTGACGAAGTATTCGTAGCCCGATCCGTGATAGCCGTTCCCGCCGGATTTCATCGTGATGTTGAAAAGTCCGCCGCCTGCCTGGCCGAATTCCGCGGCATAGTTACTGGTCTGAATCGCGACTTCCTGGATGGCGTCGGCGGAGGGCTGATTCTCCTGCAGCGCGTAACTCACAGTGTGATTCGTATTGTCGAGACCCTCGACGCGATATGCGGCCGTGTTTCCTACTGCGCCGTTGACGATCATGGTGAAGTTCGGGTTGTATACAACGCCTGGAATCAGCACGGTCGAGTTGAACGGATTGCGCACGCCCGAGCTGCCGGCGTTGGCGCCCCCGATGCCGAGCACCGGCAGGTCCTGCAATTGTTCGACGGTGATGTTCTGGACGACATCGCCCGATTCCGTTTTGAGCAGCGAAGCTTCCGCGCTTACGGTAACCGTGTCGGTAACGCCGCCGACTTCCAGCGGAACATCGATTCGGAGCGTTTGGGCCGCGGCGAGAGCCAGGTTGCTGCGGATATATTTCTTGAACCCCGCCGCGGTGACTGCCACCGAATAGGAGGCCGGGGCCAGGTTCGAAGCCGTATACGCGCCGGTTGACGTGGAAACCGTCGATACCGCAACGCCTGTGTCTGTATTGGTAACGCTCACCGCTGCCCCGGCGACACTCGCGCCGGTTTGATCGGTGACAGTTCCCGTGATGACTCCGGTGCCGGCCTGTGAAAAGGCGGCGACGGGAATCAGAATCGATAAAAGGCTGATCGCCAGTAGTCGCATTCATCCCCCTTTAGACGCACAAAATGTCGAGGCCTGAGAGTATTCGTTCAGGCGCGAACGTGCGCTGTCGTTCGATGCGCGTGATTTGTTCGATTCCTGACCAAGCCCCTGCCTAGGGTGAACTTTATAACAGTTCAGAGGCGGCTGTCAAACCGATCGGACTGTCGTTATTAACCATTTTTTGCCCTTTGCGAGGCTATTGCAGATCAGCCGCAAGCCTTCGAAATCTGTGAAACCACGTAGCTTTGCCGCCAGTGTGGTATATCAGAATGCGATGGAGCTTTCCCCGCCGGCCCTTGCCGGATCAAAACGTTCGCCATCCAAAATGATCCGGCTGTGTTTAGAAGAAGTTGTTAGGATAACTCGTGGTAAGCGCTGTCGAACGGAGAGAATTCCAAAGGAGACGATAAAGTGAGTCAAGTGACGTTAGCAGATGCCCGGAGAATCACAGCGGCAGCGGAAAAGAAAGCTGCTGAAATCGGCCAGCCGATGAACATCGCGGTAGCCGACGAGGGCGGAAACATCGTATCCCATGTCCGTATGGATGGGGCATGGATCGGCAGCATCGACATTTCGCAGAAGAAGGCCTATACCTCGCGGGCTTTCGACATCGCGACCAAAGATCTGGCATCCCACAGCCAGTCGGGCAACCAGTTCTTTGGGATCCATGCCTCCAACAATGGAAAGATCATGATTTTCGCCGGCGGCATCCCGCTGAAAAAAGACGGCAAGGTCGTGGGAGCTATCGGCGTCAGTGGCGGTTCAGGCGATCAGGATCACGCGGTAGCCGAAGCCGGCGCCGCGGCGTTTTGATGGTGAAGACGCGGCGTTTTGATGCAGAAGACGCCTTCTGATATATATCTACTGGACTGCGTAAATCCGAACACAGACAACATTTCAAATCGAAAAGGAAAATACTCATGGCAAGCAATCGTGGTTTGGCATATATGGGCCCGGGCAAGGTCGAGATACAGAGCATCGACTTTCCCAAACTGGCCATTGGAAATCGCAAGTGCGATCACGGCGTCATTTTGAAAATCGTCACGACGAATATTTGCGGCAGCGACCAGCACATGGTCCGCGGCCGCACCACCGCGCCGCATGGCCTGATCCTCGGCCATGAAATCACGGGCGAAGTGATCGAAGCGGGCAAGGACGTCGAATTCATCAAGGTCGGCGATCTCTGCTCGGTTCCCTTCAATATCGCGTGCGGCCGCTGCCGCAACTGCAAGGAAGGGAAGACCGGCATCTGCCTCAACGTGAATCCGGCGCGGCCCGGCGCGGCATACGGCTACGTCGATATGGGCGGCTGGGTCGGCGGACAGGCGGAATACGTCATGGTCCCCTACGCCGACTGGAACCTCCTGAAGTTCCCTGATAAGGCGAAGGCGATGTCGAAAATCAAATCGCTCACCTGCCTTTCGGACATCTTCCCGACCGGTTATCACGGATGCGTGACGGCCGGCGTTGGACCGGGCTCGACTGTTTACATCGCGGGCGCGGGTCCCGTGGGTCTGGGCGCGGCGGCGGGCGCGCAACTGCTCGGCGCCGCGGTGATCATCGTCGGCGACCTTATTCCCGAGCGCCTCGCGCAGGCGAAGAGCATGGGCTATGAAACCGTCGACGTTTCGAAGGATGCTTCGGTCGGCGATCAGATCGCTCAGATCGTCGGCGAGCCGCTGGTCGATTGCGGCGTCGATGCGGTCGGCTTTGAAGCGCGCGGCCACGGGCACGCCGGGGCGGCAAAGGAAGCGCCTGCAACGGTGCTGAACTCGCTCATGACGGTCACCCGCGCCGGCGGCGCCATCGGCATCCCCGGACTCTACGTCACCGACGATCCGGGCGGTATCGACGAAGCGGCCAAGACCGGCAACCTCAGCATCCGCATCGGTCTCGGCTGGGCGAAGTCGCATTATTTCGCCACCGGCCAGTGCCCGGTGATGAAGTACAACCGCCAGCTGATGATGGCGATCCTGCACGACCGTATCGATGTCGGCAAGGCCGTCAACGTGAAAGTCATCTCTCTCGATGAAGGGCCGCAGGGCTACAAAGACTTCGACAAGGGCGCGGCCACGAAGTACGTCCTCGATCCGCACAAGACGGTCCACTAAGGCGAACAGCCTTTGGCAATAGTCGCTCCCTCACAAGCCGGCGGGGTCCACTAACCTCTACAGCGGCAGGTCATCGTTTTTTGTGACCTGCCGTTTTTTATTTGCTGGAAAGCGCGCGCCGGAGTTTGTCCGGATCCAGCGCGTTTTCCCATTTTGCGATCACGATTGTCGCCACGGCGTTGCCGATCAGGTTTGTCGGCGTCAACCCTTCCGACATGAGCCGGTGGATGCCGAGCACCAGCGCCACGCTCGCCACCGGGATCGTTCCGGCTGTCGCCAGCGTGGCCGCCAGCACGACAAATGCCGCGCCCGCCACTCCCGCCGCGCCCTTCGACGTCAGCAGCAGCACCGCAAGCAACCCGATCTGCTGCGCGATCGAAAGCGGTGTGTTTGTTGCCTGCGCGAGGAAGACCGTCGCGGTTGCGAGATAGAGGCATGTCCCGTCGAGATTGAATGAGTAGCCGGTCGGGATCACGAGACCAACGACGCTTTCCTCGCAGCCCAGATCTTCGAGGCGCGTGATCATGCGCGGCAGCACGGTCTCCGACGAAGTCGTCGCGAATACGATCAGCAGTTCTTCCCGGATATACCGGATCAGCCTGAACAGGCTGAATCCCGCCCATCGCGAGACGGGGCCGAGCACTCCGAAGACGAACACGAGGCACGTCACGTAGAAGCCGGCGAGCAGCTTTCCCAGCGATACGAGCGAACCCGCGCCGAATCGGCCGACGGTGAATGCGATCGCGCCGAACGCGCCCAGCGGCGCCGCCCACATGACGATGCCGACAATGCGGAACAGGGCGTGCGAGGCGATGTCGATCGCGCGCACAAGCGGCTTTCCCGCCTCGCCGGTTTTGGTCAGCGCGAATCCGAAAAGCACGGAGATCAACAACACCTGCAGGATGTTGCCGTCCGCGAACGCGCCTACGAAGGTCTGCGGAATGATATTGAGCAGGAACTGCACCGGCGTCTGGTTTTGCGTCTGCGTGACGTATTGCTTCACGGCCGAGGTGTCGACGTGCGTGAGATCGACGTTCATGCCGCGGCCGGGCGCGAGAAGGTTGACCGCCGTCAGCCCGATCACGAGCGCGATCGTCGTCAGGACTTCGAAGTAGACGATGGCTTTGATGGCGACGCGGCCGACCCGCGCCAGATCCGACATGCGCGCCACGCCATGCACGACCGTGCAGAAGATGATGGGCGCGATCAGCATGCGGATAGCTTTGATGAATCCATCGCCGAGCGGCTGCATGCGGGCGCCGAGCGAGGGATCGGCGATGCCGAGAACGATGCCGATCGCCATCGCGGCGAGAACCTGCACCCAAAGTTGCTTGTACCAGGCGGCGGAAGTCAACGCGCGATCATAGCATTAATATCCAAATGGGTACGTCGCTTCGGGATTTCAGCCTCCGGTTCTGGGCCGTGGTCGCCGCCACCTTTCTCGGATTTCTCGGGATCGGCACGGTGCTGCCCGCGCTCGCCCCGCATGTGCGGCTGGATCTTGGAGGATCCGACGAAACCGTCGGATACGTAATCGGCATCTTCTCGTTCGTCGCGCTGGGGTCGCGCTTCTTCTCGGGGCGGCTCGCCGACACGCGCGGCCGCAAGAACACTTTCGCGGCCGGTCTGTTCTGCTGCGCGCTGGCGGGCGCGGCATATCTGGCGCCGCTCGGCATTGCGGGCGTCTATCTGGCGCGCGTGCTGCAGGGGTTCGGCGAGGCATTTCTTTATACGGGCGCGGCTACGTGGGCTGTCGAGCTGGCGGGCGTCCACCGCAGCGCCCAGGCGCTCGGCTACGTAAGCAGCGGGATCTGGGGAGGCATGTCCGCCGGTCCCGTGCTCGGCCACTGGCTGGGAACGTTCGGGCATGCCGCGGCGGCGCAGATGCTGCTGGCGCTGGTCTCGTTTGCGTTGCTGGTCCGCGTGCCCGAGCGCTTCAAACCGCATCCACATGACGGGACGCGCCAGTGGGTGCCGCGCGCGCTCATCACGCCGGGGATTGCGGTGGGACTGGTGAACGTCCACTATCCCGTGATCACCGGGTTTCTAATCCTGCATCTCGCGAGGCACGGCAATTCGGGACCGACTGCGTTTACGGCGTACGCGATGGTGATCCTGTTCTCGCGATTTTTTCTCGGCGGTCTGCCCGACCGGATGGACCCG
>DASZLP010000256.1:0-5835 GCA_035552355.1 Bryobacteraceae bacterium
AAGAAGCCGATCCGGAGTGCGGGCTCGACATTGTGCCGAATGAGGCGCGGCGGGTGGATCCGCGAGTAGTGTTGAATAACGCTTATGCGTTCGGTGGAAATAACGCATCGCTGTGTCTGGGACGCTATGGGGACTAGGATCATTACGCCGTTGGGGCGCTCCCGCCCGCCGCGCCGGCGATCGTGCCGTCGCTTGCTCTTCGATTCAGCACAAGGGCCCGCGCCACAAGGCTGCCAGGGATGACTCCGCGCGTTGTTGTCACAGGAGCCGGCGTGATTTCCCCGCTCGGCGCCGGTATTGATGCATTCGCCGATGCGCTATGGAACGGCGCTTCCTCGATACAACCCAGCACTCGCTTTCCCGGCACTGTCGCTTCCGAGTTCGCGGAATTCAATCCAACGCCATGGCTGGGGAACAAAGGCGTGCGCGTCCTCGATCGCGGTACGCGCTTCCTGTGCGTGGCCGCGCAAATGGCCCTCAGCGCCACAGGCCTGCCGCGGGACGCGACCGGCGAAGGTGACGCCGACCTCGGCCTTGTCTGCGGCACGCTCTTCGGCGGCGTCCACAGCATCGCGACTTTCGACTGGAGCGGACTCACCGAAGGCCCCGCGCTGGTCAGTCCCATGGAATTTCCCAACACCGTAATCAATGCGCCCGCGGGACAGGCCGCCATCAAGCACAAGCTGCGCGGCGTGAATTCGACCATCTGCGCGGGCTTGTCTTCCGGACTCTACGCCATTCAACACGCCGCCGAGTTTCTGCGCTTCGGACGCGCGAAGTATCTGATGGCCGGTGGCATGGAAGAAGTCTGCGACGAGGCATCGCTCGGATTCCGCAAGCTGAACCTCGCCTCTCCGACCGGGCAGGTGAAACCGTTCGGAACGGAGCGCGACGGAACCGCGGCGGGGGAAGGCTCCGCGCTCTGGATGATGGAAACCGAAGAGACCGCGAACTCGCGCGGCGCGAAGCCGTTGTTCGAGATCCTCGGTTTCGGCGCGGCGCATGACGCGCGCGAAATGATGAGCTACAGCGTGCGAGCCGAGGGCGCGACGTCGGCCATCACTCAGGCGCTCGAAGAAACGGGCATCGGTTCGGACGACATCGGCTGCATCGTCGCCGGCGCCAACGGGAGCCGAACGGGCGATGCGATGGAAGCGTACGCGCTTCGCAACGTCTTCGGCGACCGCCTGGCGAAGATTCCGGTGTCGGCGCCGAAAGCGGCGACTGGAGAAGCGATGGGCGCGTCCGGAGCGTTCTGCGCACTCACCGCCGGGCTCGCGCTCGAGCGGCAACAAGTGCCGCCAACAGCGGGATTCACCTGCACCGACTCCGGTCTGCGTCTATCGGCCGACGCACAGCCGTTTTTCGGCGAATATGCTCTCATCAATGCCTTCTCGTGCGACGGCAACAACGCCGCCCTGGTAATCCGGCTATGGAAAAACTAGAGGACGTCCAGGCTATCGAGATCGGGCCCGAGGATCTTCTTCCACGCCTGAAAGACAACGGCTACGACCTTGAGCGCGTCGGCCGCCGTCGCGGCTGGGTGGAGCGCAAGACCGGCGCGGACCTGCAGCACATCGGCAGCCTGTCATGGGACTCCGAGCTGATGCGCGGCAACATCGAGAACCCGATTGGCGTGGCGCAGGTGCCGATGGGCGTCGCGGGTCCCGTCTTGATCCAGGGGCAAAACGCGCGCGGCCTTTTCTATGTCCCGATGGCAACGACCGAAGGCGCGCTGATCCGCAGCTATGAGCGCGGGATGGTGGCGCTGACGAAATCCGGCGGCGTGCAGACGGCGCTGCTGGCGGACGAAAACCAG
The DNA here is from genome assembly GCA_035552355.1 of Bryobacteraceae bacterium. GTDB lineage: Bacteria > Acidobacteriota > Terriglobia > Bryobacterales > Bryobacteraceae > BOG-234. The sequence goes on from DASZLP010000256.1 coordinate 1,820, forward strand.
ACTGCGCCGGCGTTCTTCTTCGACGACACTACGCAGGCGGCGGCACTCCCGACGTGGATCGAGGCGCATCTGCCGGAGATTCGCGAGGCAGCCGGCACGACAACGCGCCACGGCAAACTCGTCAACGCGAAGTGTTATCAGACCGGCCGCCAGGTCATCGTCAATTTCGGATTCCGCACCGGCGACGCGCAGGGCATGAACATGATCGTGCGCGCCACCGACGCGGCCTGCCATTGGATTCGGGACAACTATCCCGGCACGCGCTACTTCCTTTTCAGCGGGCTCTGCGGCGAGAAGCGCGCCAGCGGATTTCTGATGTCGCGCGGCAAGGGCAAGCGCGTTACGGCCGGAGCGTTGCTGACGAAGGAAGTGCTTCGCATTTATCTGCACACGACCGCGGATCAGATGTTTCGCGTCTGGCAATCCACGGTCGTCGGAAATCTGCAGGCAGGCGCGATCGGATACACCGGACACGCGGCTAACGGCATCGCCGCGATGTTTATCGCGATGGGCCAGGATGTCGCGAACGTGGTCAACTCATCCTGCGCGGTGACGGTCTTCGAGCCGCATGCGGAGGGACTCTACGTCAGCGTCACGCTGCCTGCGCTTTCCATCGCGACTGTGGGCGGCGGCACCGCGCTTCCGACGGCGGGCGAGGCCCTTGGAATCGTGGATTGTGTCGGCTCGGGAAAAGCGGCAAAGCTGGCCGAGATCGTCACCGCGACCATTCTCGGAGGAGAGGTTTCGATGGGCGCGGCGATCGCTTCCGGCGAGTTCGTCGGCGCGCACGAGCGCTACGGAAGGAACCGGCCGGCATGACTGCTCTGATCACCGGCGGGAGCCGTGGGATTGGGAGGGCGATCGTCGAGCGGTTCGCCGCGGCCGGGCACGCGGTTGCGTTCACTTACAGCTCGAACCAGGAAGCCGCCGACGCTCTGGTCGAGTGCGTAAAGTCGAAAGGCGGATCGGCCGCGGCTTTCCGGGCCGACGTCCGCGATTTTGCCCGTGCGACGGAAGTCATGAAAGAAGCGCAGGCGTCGCTTGGCCCGATCACTGCTCTCATCAACAATGCCGGCATCAAGAAAGACGCGCCGCTGATGCGCATGGACCCCTCCGCCTGGCAGGACGTGATCGATACCAATCTAACGGGCACGTTCAACTACACACGGGTGCTCATCGGGGAGATGGTCCGGCGCGGCGGGTCGATCGTCAATATCACCAGCGCGAGCGGAGTGATCGGCATGGCCGGGCAGACGAATTACAGCGCGTCCAAGGCCGGAGTGATTGGGTTTACCAGGGCGCTGGCGAAGGAGGTCGTCCGCTTCGAAGTGCGGGTCAATGCCATCGCGCCTGGCTTCATCGAGACAGACATGACGGCCTCCATCGATGAGGCGACGCGCAGGAAGCTCTACGGCGGCATTCCGATGGGCAGAGCCGGATCCGCGCAGGACATCGCGAAACTCGCTCTGTATCTTGCGGGAGACGATGCGAAGTACGTCACGGGGCAGGTTTGGAATGTGGATGGCGGGCTGACGTGATTGGCACGATGCGGGCTGAGTCCCACACGATCTTCGGACGCGAATATCCACGCAGTTACGACGCCATCGTCATCGGCGCGGGCATCGGCGGGCTCTTCTGCGCCAACATGCTGGCGCGCGGCGGCATGAAAGTTCTGCTGCTGGAGCGCCATTACATGCTCGGCGGCTTCTGCTCGACATTTCGCCGCAAAGGTTTCATCTTCGATGCCGCAACGCACTTCTATCCGTTGCTCGGCAATCCGTCGACCCTGACCGGCAAGATCGTCAAAGAACTCGAAATCGAGACCGAGTGGATCAAGATGGATCCCGTCGACCAGTTCCATCTGCCCGGTGAGCGTCCATTCACCGTGCCTGCCGAGTTTGCCCCCTACGTCGGCCGGCTCAAAGAGTGGTTCCCCGCGGAATCGCAAAACATCGACAACTATTTCGCCGAGTTGAAGCAAGCCTACATGTACGGGCTGCTTTACTACTTCAAAGGCGTCGCCAACGAACAGGCGGAAAAGCTGGAACGCTTCACGATGGCCGGCCGGCTCGATCATCACTTCTGCGACCCCCGTTTGAAAACGATCATGATGGGCGACGCGCCGCATTGGGGTGCCCTGCCGGACCGTACGTCTTACGTGTTCGATGCGATGCTTCGGCTCTCCTACTTCCTCGGCAATTACTATCCGAAAGGGAGTTCGCAGAAGTTCGCCGACGATCTCGGCCGCGCCTTCACGGCGCTTGGCGGCAGGATTCTCAAATGCGCGCAAGTGGAACAAATCCGCACCGAACATAACAAAGCCGCAGGCGTTCGGATCAGGACCGTATCGAAGCGCGATCCCGAAATCTTCGAGTTCGACGCGCCGGTGATCGTTTCGAATGCCGATGCCCTGTACACCTATCGCGACATGCTGGGCGAGCGGCTCTGCGGCAAGTGGATGCTCGATCACCTCAAGTCCCTCAGGCCCACCTTCGCCTGCTTCCTCATGCACATCGGTCTCAAGGGCATGAACCCCGAAAGGCTCGCCGAATCGGAAGGGTACTACTGGTCCAAACCCGAAGTCGCGGACGTGATGATGAACGTCTTCAAGATTTTCGTTCCGACGCATTTCGACCCATCCATCGCGCCGCCGGGATGCCAGATCATCATCACGCAACGGCCCTCGCCTGTGAGCGTCGACGAGGTCACCGACTGGCCGGCGCACAAAGCGTGGCTGGAGGGGAAGACGATGGGCCGTTTGCGCGAGGTTCACCCCGGCATCGACGATCACATCGTGGTCAGGAGCAGCGCGAGCGCGCATACCTCGTGGCGGTTTACCAACAACACGAATGGCGGAATGCTCGGCTGGGAAATGTCCCCGGAGCAGCTCGGCGAGCGCCGCCTGCCGATCTACACGCCGGTTGATAACGTATATCTGACCGGCCATTGGACGCAGCCGGGAGGAGGCATCACACCCGTGATCATGTCGGCGCAGCGGGTCGCAAAGGCGATCCTGACCGGGCGCGATCAGGGCGCCGGCGAGCAGGGGCGCGATCTCGCTTCACGTTATTTCACGTTCAATGCGCAGCCCGGCTCGAAGACCGCTGAGGAGTCAATTCGCCGATGAAGATGGATGCGGAACGTCAGAAGGCCGTGCTCGATCATGCCACGCTGCTGTTCGCGAAGGAAGATCTGCGCGACATCACGCTCGACAAGCTGAGCAAAGCATCGGGCGTGGCGGCGTTTGACATCATCCGCCAGTTCCATTCGAGTGAAAACATTTTGAAAGCGGTTCTCGAACGCGAACTCGAACTGATGGCCGCGGCGGCCCAGGCTCCTGAACTTCGCATGCCCGGCGAAACGCTTGGGGACGAGCTGCACATCCTGGCCGGTGTGATTCTCGATCAATACCGGCGGCGCATACCGTTTCTCGGCAAGCTGCTTTCCGAGGCGATGAAAGACCCGAAAGTCGGGGCGCTGTTTTACGGGACTTTCATCGTGCAGGGGAGGCTGCTGTTCACCGAATTCCTGCGCATCCGCAAGCAGTTCGGCGAGCTTCGGGACGATGTCGATGTGGAAGCCGCCGCGGCCATGTTTCTTGCAAGCCTGACCGGCATTCTGCTCATGCACGAGCTCTTCGGCGGCAAAGAAGTCGAAACTCTCGACGACGACCGCGTGCTGCGCCAGATGTGTGATACTTTTCTTCACGGCGTTGTTAAGAAATAGTGTCAAGAGGTAGTGCCCGGAAGGGTGTGCGACATCAAAGTGGAAAGCCAACCGCCCGTTTCTGAGCCGCGCGCGCAGGCAAGCGGTCTTCAGCTGATCCCGGAACACCGCTCCCTCGCGGTCGCGGCTCGGAACTTTGCCTGCGGGCACACTCAGATGCAGGGCAGAATCAAGTACTTTTGCAGCATTTCCACTTCGATGTCGCGCCTGCCAGGAAGTAGTTGCCGGGAGACCCATTCATGAACATTGCAGTGTGTGGTTTTGACGGTCCCGTAGCGCGCGCCGTGAAG
>DASZLP010000257.1:0-63778 GCA_035552355.1 Bryobacteraceae bacterium
TTCGCATCGCCAATGACGTGCAACAGGCATGATTGTCAAGGACGAAACAGGGTTGCGCGGGACCTATGATTTTGTTCTCGATTGGGCTCAGGACGAACCCCACGATGAAAAGGATCAAACCGATCGCCCCTCGCTCTTCGGCCATCGTCGAGCATTTGGGGCTAAGGCTGGAGCGTGCGAATTTCCGCTATCGGCCGGAGATCATGGACGCGTTGCTCCAAGAGTATCGTATCCAATGAGCGGCCGTTCCCTCGTCTGGAAATGCCTCTGCGCGCGGACGCTCTTCGATCCCTATGCCTGGTCCGGAAACCGGCGTCTACCAACGCGGCAATGCGTAAGTCATTCAGAACGTAGGGGGAATAGTTTGGGAAGGGGCTAAAAACCGCGAACGCCGCGGCGGACACTGGCAGGTCCAGAACTGACGTTACCACAAGTACCGGAAAGCACAGAGAAACAGCAATCTGGTTAACTTTGGGGGTCGGATTGGCACTACCTCGTTCTAAAATCGTACATCGACATGAAAAAGTTAACCTCGCTGGGCGTATTCTTATTCGCTCTCACAGGCCTTACATCTCACCTTTTTGCCCAGTCGGCTCCCGGAAATTGTGTCGCGGCGCCCCTCAGCACCTATGATGTCCAGGGTTTTGAATGCCACCTTAAGGGAGCCAACGGCGGCGGCGTCCTGCTCTTCGGCGGATTTTCTTTCGACGCCGGCACTTCGAGCTATACCGATAGCCAGATTGAAGTGACTCCGGAGCCGCAAGGGGAAGGCGGAGGGTTCAGTTTCAGCCTCGTCTCGCTGGAGCCATTTTCGGCCGCCGCGGGGCAGACGGTTGATTTTGATATCGACTACGCGTTTGCAATTACGGTTGATCCCTTCGTGAGCGGGGCGCAACTGGGGATGGACCCGCCATCCGGAAATGTCGTGATTACGGAAGATCTTTGCGTGGATCCATTCGCCGCCAACAGGGATCTGGGTACGGGACCGGGATGCTCGTCGAGTTATTCGTTTTCCGTGGATGATACCAACCCGCCGACGAGTTGGTCGAACAGTGTTCAGATCAATCCACCCGCACATCACGGGGCGGATGTCACGCTCGATTTTCTGCTGACCGGAGGCGACGGCACGCCGTCTACATTTGACGCGTTGAGCGCCGACAATGATGTCGTAGATACGCTCTCGCCCGAGCCCGTCAGTTCTGTTCTTGGTTTAGGAGGACTGCTTGCGATCGCTGTAAGGCGGCGCTATCGTAATGCCTGAATGCTCGTCAGCCGTTGGTTAATACTGGCCATTGCGTCAGTAGCCACAACACTTCCGGCGGTTGCCGCTTTCAATTCCGAGACCGGCGACTACGCCTTTCAGCGCTACACTGCCAAGCAGTACGGTGCATCGCCGCAGAACTGGGCTATTACCCAGGACAAGCGCGGTGTCATTTACTTCGCCAATACATATGGGCTGCTCGAATTCGACGGCAATGTGTGGCGGCGGTTGGCGCTCCCCCGTAATGCGGTCGTCAGGTCCGTCAGTGTCGACAATCAGGGAATCGTTTACGTAGGCGGCGCCGGCGAGTTGGGCTTCCTCAAACCGGACTCGACGGGGACGATGCAATTCGTGTCCCTGATTCCGCGAGTTCCTCAGAAAGAACGCGACTTCGCGGATGTCTGGCGAATTCTCCCCACTCCACAGGGCGTTTATTTCAGTGCGCTGAACCGCCTCCTGCGCGTGAATAATGACGGCAAGATCAAGACGTGGCGGCCGCAGAAGCGATTCGGCCGCGCGTTCTACGTTCTGAATGGGCTCTATGTGCAAACCGCCGGAACCGGGCTCATGCGCATGGGGCGCGACGACCGCCTGGCGCCGGTAACGGGAGGCGAGCGCTTCGCGACCGATACGGTTAATGCGGCAATTCCCTTCCGTGACGGGGCGTTGATTACTACCTCGTCGCACCTCTACCGCCTTACGACGGCTGGCATTGAGCCGTTTCCGACAGCTGCTGACCCCTATTTTGCGACCAGCCTTGCCTATTCGATGCGGATGCTGCCGGATGGGGAAATTGCCGTGGGCACAAGAAAGGGGGGTCTGGTTCTGCTCAACCCAACCGGGTCGGTGGACCGTACCCTTTCTACAACCGAAGGCCTGGCGGACGATTACGTCTCAGATATTCATGTCGATCCGCAGGGCGGCGTGTGGCTCGCCCAAAATAACGGAATCACGCGATTCAACCCTGGGCTTTCCACATACGGCAAGAGTGAGGGTCTGGAAGGTGACATCCAGAGCATGACGAGGGCGGCCGGCGTGTTTTATGCGGGCACGACCGCGGGATTGTTCCAAATGAAACCCAAAGAGGGCGCGCGCCCTCAATTTGAGCGCGTCGACGGCGTGACCGGAGCGGTATTCGCATTGTTGCCCTATCAGCAGAAAGTGCTGGCGGGTACCGATCAGGGTGTCTTCGCCGTGGCTGGCAAGCAAGCCCTCAAAGTCTTTGAAGGTACGCGAACAGTATTCGATTCAAGCGTCTCACTGCGCGATCCGGATAGAGGCTACCTGGCCTCGCAGAGGGCGGTGACGGTTCTCGAACACCACGGAATGAAATGGTTGGCGGCGGCGGAGTTTCAAGCCCCCGGCGAAGAATTTCGCACGGTTCGCGAAGGTGATGACGGGCGAGTCTGGGCGACAACAAAGGGTGGCGTGTGGCGGCTTGACTTCCGGCAGAGGCCTGTCAGCGTCGAAAAGTTCGGCGAGAAAGAAGGCATTCCGGCCGGATGGGTTTCCGCTCGCCGTCTCTCTCACGGCGGTCCGGCGGGAGAACGTGCTCCGGTCATCTTCGCGACCGCCAAAGGGATCAAACGATTTGACGAAAAATCAAAATCCTTCGTGCCGTACACCAGCTTCGGGTCGCAGTTCGCGGACGGCAGCCGCGACGTAATCGATATTTTTGACGATGCGCGCGGAGACGTATGGATCACCGGCGAAACGTACCAGGGTGTTCTGCGCCCGGCGCGCGGCGGTTACAAATGGCTGCCGATGCCGCTGCTTCACTCCGGAATACAGGAGGTCTATGGCATCTGGCTCGACGCGGACGGCGTGGCATGGGCGACGGGCGCCGACACTGTGCTTTATCGCTGGGACCCGGCAAGCGCCGGCGATCCGGACCGCAATTTCCAGGTGTTGACCCGCCGCGTACAGGTAAACGGCAAAACAGAGAACTGGTATGGCGGGGCCGGGAAATTGAGCTCCGCGAAGCTATCGTTCCGCGACAATGGGCTGCGGTTCGAATTTGCCGCTCCTTTTTATGAAGAGCCTTCAGCGGTCGAGTATCAGGTCCGCCTCGACGGAAGCGATCGCGACTGGACTTCCTGGACCCACGAAACGACGAAGGACTACACGAATCTTTCGGAAGGCTCTTATCGATTCCACGTGCGGGCGCGCAGTCCGCACGGGACAGTCGCCGAGGATGCGGCTCTCGCATTCGGCATCCTGCCGCCGTGGTACCGGACGTGGTGGGCGTACACGCTCTATGCGATCTTCGGCGGCTTCGGCGTGTGGGGCATCGTCCGTTGGAGAACCAGCCAACTCGAAGAAGACAAGCGCAAGCTGGAGGGGATCGTCGAGGAGAGGACGGTCGAGGTGCGGCAGCAGAGGGATGAGATCCGCGTACAGGAGCAGAAGAGCCAGGCGCTGCTGCTGAACATTCTGCCCTCGAAGGTGGCGGACGAGCTGAAGTCTACGGGCGCTGTGCAGCCGGTCGCATTCGATGATGTGACGGTGTGCTTCACGGACTTCGTCGGTTTCACGGTGTCGAGCGAAAAAATGGCGCCGGGCAATCTGGTGAACGCGCTGAACGAATACTTCACGCGATTCGACGAGATTATCGCTCGTTACCAACTCGAAAAACTGAAAACGATCGGCGATTCCTACATGTTCGTCAGCGGCCTGCCGGCGCAGCGCGGGGCGCATGCGGTGGACGCGGTGATGGCGGCGCTCGAGATGGTGGAGGTGGTGAAAGAGCTGGGCGCGCGCGCGGGCGGCACGGGGTGGAATATTCGCGTGGGGCTGCACAGCGGTCCGGTGGTGGCGGGCGTGGTCGGGATCCGGAAGTTCGCTTTCGACATCTGGGGGAACACGGTGAACTTCGCGGCGCGCATGGAGTCGAGCGGTGTGCCGGGACGCGTGAACATGTCGGAGCGGACGTGCCGGCAGTTGCGCGGGTTGATCGAGTGCGAATCGCGCGGGGCCGTGAAAATCAAGGAAGGCCGGGAGCTGCCGATGTTTCTGGCGGAGGGCGTGGCGCGGCAGTTGGTGTACGGCGACGTGGTGAACGGAATGCCGGGGGCGTTTGCGGCGCGGTATCGGGAGGAGTTTGGGGAGGAGCCGCGGAGCTTCGGCGGCGTGCAGGCGGCCAGACCGTTGGTGGCGGCAGCGGGGGATTGATTGCTGCGGTCCGCGGCGTGGCTCTACCAGGGTTGTCAATCGCCTTGCGCACGTCACCGGACCATCGTTTAAGTACCGGCCCATTGGTGTTACCTTAGCTGTTTGGCGAATCCCCAAACATCCGCGCCTCGCCTCGAATGGAACGAGTCTCCGGACCGCCGCGAATCCTTCCAGCTCACCATCAACGAAGTGATGATCGGCCGCCGCGCGGATGCCCAGATCGTACTGACCCACCCCGTCGTCTCGCGCCAGCACGCGCGCATCATTCGCGAAGATCATCCCGGCGGCGCCAAATGGGTGATCATCGATCTCCAGAGCAGCCACGGCACCTGGGTCAACGGCAGCCGCGTCGATCGCCGCCCGCTGCATCCGCACGACCGCATTCGTCTCGGCGAGCAGGGCGTGGAGATGCTCTATATCGAGGACGGCGAGAGCCAGCTATCTTCGAGCTCCAGCCTGTTTGACGGGCTCGGTGTCGAGCGCTCCATGCGCCGTCTCGCGGTACTTCCCGAAGAGACAGGCCATTCCGAGCTGGAAAAAATCTCCTGCCTGCTGGATCTTCATTACTCCGTTGGCAAAGCCTTTTCCGCCGAGAAGACGTTCCAGCACATCCTGCAATCGGCGCTCACCATCAGCGGGGCCGAGCGCGGCTTCATCATGCGCCGCGCGGGCCCCTCGGGCGCGGCAAGCAGCGGCGGGCGCGATTACAACTTCGAAGTTGGGCTTGACAGCTACGGAAAGCTGCTGGGCGTCTCGGACTTCCACACCAGCGGCACAGTGGTCGAGCGCGCGGTGAAGACAGGGCAACCGGTATTTATGACGCAGGGCATCCATGGCGATTTCGCCGGCAGCGAGAGCATCGTCGCCATGAATCTGCGCGCCGTGGCCTGCCTGCCGCTCGAAGCGGTAACGCCCGAGACGGAGATCCCGACCGCGATGGGAATTCTCTATCTCGACAGCCGGAAGCACATGCACTCGCTCTCCGGTCTCGACGAAAGGCTGCTCACGCGGCTCGCACATGACGCGGGGCACGTGCTCGAAAAGCTCGAGATGGTGGTCACGCTCGCCGAGAAGAAGCGCATCGAGCAGGAACTGGCGGTCGCCGAAGAGACGCAGCGCAGCCTGCTGCCGCACTCGCTGCCCCGCATGGAGCCGTTCCGCATCAGCGCGTTCTCGCGGCCGACCCGGCAACTGGGCGGCGACTTCTACGACTTCATTACAGTGCCGGATGCCCTGCTGACCGGAGTGCTCGGCGATGTGTCGGGAAAGGGAATTCCGGCCGCGCTGCTCAGCTCGCTGACGATCGGGGCGCTCAATATGGAGTTCCGCTCGTCGTCGAAGGCCGGCGCCGTGCTTGGCGCCGTGAGCAAGGTGCTCTGCGAAAAGACACCCGCGCATCGCTTCGTGACGATGTTCCTTTTCCAGCTCGCGGCGGACGGCAAAGGGCATTACATCAGCGCCGGGCACAATCCGGCCTATCTCTTTCGCGCCGCGACAGGTCAAGTGGAGGAGCTTCCGTCGGGCGGCATGCCGATGGGGATGTTCCCCTTCGCGAGCTACGAACCCGCCGCGATCGAGCTCAATCCCGGCGACATTCTGGTTGTCTACTCCGACGGACTCACCGAGGCCGAGAACGGGCAGCAGGAGGATTTTGGCGAGGAGCGCCTGCTGCATTTGATTCGCGCCGAAGCGCCCAGGGGTGTGGAGGAGATGCAGAAGACCTTGCTCGCGGAACTCGATCGCTTCACGGAAGGCGCGATGCAGACGGACGACATCACCTTCCTGCTGGTGGAAAACAAGGCAGATTAGTGTGGCGCGGCCACTCCTGGCCGCAGCGCCGGCACTCCCGCCGGCGTTCTCTCACCCGACGCGGGCCGACAACGCCACCACAATCGCCTCCGGAACTTCAATCGCGCCTTCGGCAAGCCGGCGCGCTCTCTCCTCGCGCGAACGATCGAACGGCATGCGCACCGGCGGACCTCCGGCCACCGGCCGCGCCGTCCGGACCGCATCCGCATAAGCCGCGACGTTTTCGAGAAACGCTTCGGCCGGACCCATCAAATCCGGGCGCATCGCAACGATCAGAAATCCAAAGCCTGCCAGCTCCGGCGGAACCGGCGGCGAGCCCGCGAGAACCCCCAGCAACTGCACGACAATCGCGAGCCCCGAGCCGCGATGTCCGCCCCACGCGGCGAACGCCCCGGCCAGCGCTGCGGCAGGATCGCGGGTCGGCGTGCCATCCGCATCGAATGCCACACCGGCGGGTAACTCCTCGCCCATTCTTCGCGCGAGCGTCACTTCGGCGTGGATGATCGCCGACGTCCCAATGTCGTAGATCACCGGTTCATCCGCGCTGGGAAATCCGAAGCAGATCGGATTCGTTCCGAACCGTCCTTCTGTCGCTCCATGCGGCGCGACCCATGGCGACGCGTTCGAGGCGAGCATGCTCACGAGGCCACGAGAAGCGGCCATCTCGGCGTAATACGACAGCATCCCTGTGTACCAGGTGTCGCTCGCGCCCACCACGGCGATTCCGCCCTCAACAGCCTTTTCGATCGCGATGGAAGTCGCGCGGTGCGCCACGACGTAGCCGATATTGTCGCCGCCGTCGAGGCGCGCCGAAACCGGCGACTCATGGAGAAGCTGAATCGGCCGGCGCCGGTCGCCAACACGCTCTATCCGCTCGGCAATGCTGAGGGCGCGCGCGAGTCCGCCATAGGAGAGCCCACGCAGTTCGCAGTCGATCAAATGATCGGCGATGAGTTTGGCGTCGGTATCGTCGTGGCCGAGCGACACCATCACGTGCGTGACGAGCGCATGCGCGCCGGCGACCGCGATCCGCACTACTTCTTCTTCAGCAGAGCCGGCCAGTCGAGCATCACGGTAATCGGCGGATCGGCGACGACGGCACCCTGCGGCACGGCGATCAGGAAGCGTTTGCCGTCGCCGGTCATATCCCAGCCGGAGTCGTACCCGGTCTGCGGCACCTGAAAGAGGCGCTGGGGCACGCCCGCTTCAAAGGCCGAGCCGTTCTCCTTCACGTCGACCGCATACTTTGTGGTGTAGTCAGATGCGGCGGAGGCGCCCATGAAGACAATCTGCCTGCCGTCGGCCGTCCATTCCGGCCTGGCGCCGCCGTCGCGCGAAATCTGCCATTTGGAATCGCCGAGGGCCGGCGTTCCGCCCGGGCCGGCCGCCGTAAATGGCCGCACGTAGACTTCGTAGCCGCCGGATTCATTCGACGCATATGCGATCCACCGCATGTCGGGCGAGAGACAACCTTCGAGCTCGTTGAATTCGGTCGCGAGCAGTGGAGACGGTTTGCCGGATCCGTCAACAGGCGCGATCCACATATCCGCTCCCATCTTTCCTCCACCATTCAGGTAGTAAAGAAGGAACTTGCCGTCGGGCGACCAACAGTCAGGGGTGAGCTGAGTCGGCCGCTTGAGAAGCTCCTTTTCGCTCCCGCCGGTCCAGGGCTTCAGGTAAATGGTGTCGGCCACCGCGAACGCGATCGTGTTGCCATCGGGCGAAATAATGCCCGCGGAACCAGGGCCGCCCCGGAATGTGGAGCGAGTCCGGACATTGCGCGCAAAATCGAGAGTCCAGAGATCGCCAGTTCCGTTGGCCGCCGTGGCCCGCGCGACACCACGCATGCCGTCGCGCGAAATCGAGACCTCGTGATCCACGCCCGCCTGACCGAAGGTTGTCAGCATTTTGCCGGCGCGATCCACCCAGGTGAGCAGTGAAGTCGGGGCCTGACTTGACTGGCGCCACGCGAGAGTGCCGGCAGGCGATACGGAGAAGATGCCGATCGCGCCGGTGGTGGCGACATTCTCGGCGATCGGCACGGGCTCACCGGTCACCTGCAATTTGCCCATATCGAACGGCTGCGCCATCAGAGTGTGCTCGCGCATGAAGAAAAGATGGCCATTCACCAGCGAGGCCGCCAACCTGGTTGCCACGATGCGCTGAGGCGATTGTTTGTTGGCATCGAGCGACCCGGCGTAAATTCCGGCCACACGGTCGTCACCCTGCACGAGATAGATGAAGTGCTTGCCATCGGGCAGGAACGTGGGCAGCGCGTGGAACGTTTCGCCGCGCGAGGGATTCACTTTCGTGACCGGCGTGGGGACGCCGCCCGCTTCGGAGATCTTCCAGAGGGGGCTATCCCCGCGGCCGCCGAAAACGATCGTGCCCGCCCGATTCCAGGAGCCGGTGCCGGCCCCATTCGGGATGCTTCCAAGCGTCAGGGCAGTTCCACCGGCGATGTCTATTTTCTTGACCTGAGTGCCCATCGTGAATCCGAGATAGCGGCCGTCCGGCGACCAGAACGGGCTGGTGGCGCCTTCCGTTCCGGGCAATCGCCGCCATTCGAGAGAATCCAGATCGCGGATCAGGAAACCACCGGTTCCGGTCGTGTTCACGAGCAGCCTGCGGCCGTCCGGCGACAGTGAGACGTACTGGCCGAAATGCACGTTCTCGGGTAAAGGAACCTGAAAGCGCGTGATCGGCGCGGGCGGCTCGTGTTTCGGGCGGAACATCCACCCGGCAAGCCCGATTGCGACGAGCGCCAGCGCGGCCGCCGCGATCTGCCAGACCCGCGGGCTCTTCGCCGCACGCGCGGCGGGCGCAATCGGAGTTGCAGGAGTCTGCTGCGATATCCATTGCAGCGCGTGTTTGACTTCGCGTGCCGTCTGCCAGCGTTTCTCAGGATCCTTCTCGATGCACGTTTGCAGCACGTTTTCCAGCGCCGGTGAGGTCAGCGGTTGCAGCTCATGCACCGGCTGCGGCTGCTCTTTCAGGATCGACGCGATCACGCTCGCCTGCGTGGGTCCGTTGAACGCCCGCTTGCCTGTGATCAATTCGTACAGCACGAGCCCGAAGGCGAAGAGGTCGCTGCGCGGATCGGGCGCCTTGCCTTCGAGCTGCTCGGGCGCCATATATTGAAGGGTTCCGGAGATTTGCCCCTCCATAGTGAGCGCGGCCACCGTCGCGGCTTCCGGCGCGAGCGAGCTGAAGGCTTGTTTCGCGAGACCGAAATCCAGCAGCTTGATCCCCTGCCGGGTGACGAGAATGTTGGCCGGCTTCAGGTCGCGATGGACGATTCCCTTGCGATGCGCTGCATCGAGAGCATCGAGGATCTGATACGCATACTCGACAACCTGTTCGATCGGCAGCGGACCTTCAAGCGGCTTTCCCTCGACATACTCCATCACGAGGTAGTTGGGGCCGATGTCGTGCAGCGTGCAGATGTTCGGATGATTGAGCTGCGCGACCGTGCGGGCTTCGCGTGAAAAACGCTCGCTGAATTCGGCTTTGGAAACCTTGATCGCCACCGTGCGGTCGAGCCGGGAATCGCGGGCCTTGAACACTTCCCCCATGCCTCCCGCGCCGATGGGCGCAACGATTTCGTAGGGACCGAAGCGATTCTCTTCCGGCATGCGAGAGTTCAGTTTATCAATCGTGGCGCGGGCAGGCGCTTGTCTTCAGGGTTGCCGGCTCCGCACTCCTGCGGGCACCTGTGCGCCGGCGGTTCTTTAACGGCAGCTTTGGCCGGTTCGTCATATACTCTCAGCAAGGAGGCTCGCATGACGAATTGCCGTATCGCCGCATGGATATCGCTCGGGCTCACCTTCGCCGCGCCCGGTTTCGCCGCCACCGATACGCGCCTCGGTGTAGGTCTCATCGACGCCACCCGGCAACAAGACGTCAAACTCGTCCGCTCGCTCCTCGCGCAACACACGGACGTGAATGCAGCCGAAGCCGACGGCTCAACGGCCCTGCAATGGGCGGTCGAGCGCGATAACCGCGAGATCGCGGATCTTTTGATCGCCGCCGGCGCCAATGTCAAAACCGGCAATCGCTACCACGTCACGCCACTCTCTCTTGCCTGTACGAGCGGCGACGCCATCCTGATCGAGCGCCTTCTCAAAGCGGGCGCCGACGCCAATGACACATCCGAAGAAGGCCAGACGGCGCTGATGACCGCTTCTCTGACAGGCAAAGTGGAAGCCGTCAAAGTCCTGCTGTCACACGGCGCGAAGGTGAACGCGATCGAGGCGTTCAAGGGCCAGTCGGCGCTGATGTGGGCCGCTTCGGAAGGCAATGCCGATGCTGCCTCGCTGCTGATCGAATTCGGCGCGGACGTGAAGGCGAAGTCCAAAGGTGGATTCACACCGCTGCTCTTCGCTGTGCGCAACGATCGCATCGACGCCGCAAAGGTGCTTCTCGCGCACGGCGCCAACGTCGACGACGTCGCGCCGGATGGAACCAACGCGCTGAACATGGCGGTCGTCAACGCGTACTTCGACATGGCCGCCGCTTTGGTCGATCGCGGCGCCGATCCGAACCTGCCGGATCCACGCGGCGCGGCGCTCCACACTCTTGCATGGCTGCGTAAGCCGGGCACGGATGGCGCCGCCGGCGTCGGCAACACGCCGCACGGACCGCCGCGTCCCGAGGGCGATCTAACTTCACTCGAACTTGCCGAACTGCTGCTGAAGCACGGCGCCAATCCAAATGCGCGCGTCGCGTGGAAAGAAAACACCTTCGGCAAGGAGGGCGGCACGGCGCGTAATCCGCCGAATATTCAGCTCGGCCGTCATTTCCTCAGCTATGTCGGGGCGACGCCTTTCTATGTCGCCGCCAAAAACGGCGACATCCTCTATATGCGCCTGCTCGCGAAATTCGGAGCGGATACGAAAATGCCGACACGCGCGGGTGTCACTCCTCTGATGGCCGCCGCCGGACTCGACTATTGGGAAGGGGAAGCGCCAGGACCGTACTCCGGCGTGCCCGAATCCGAGCGCCTCGAAGCGGTTAAATTCGCGCTCGAATCCGGCAACGACATCAACGGCCATGCCGATTTCGGCGACTATCCGATGACCGGCGATTCAGCCTATACGCTTCTGTATTACCCGCTGAATATCGACGATTTGCTGAATAAAGGCGTGGGCGATCCGCGCTGGAGCGGCAGCACCCCGCTGATCGGCGCGATCATTTCCAATCAACCCTCGATTGTGCAATATCTCATCGACCATGGCGCCGACCTGAACGCTAAAACAAAGCTGGGCTGGACTCCCCTGATGGTCGCGCACGGTGTCTTCTTCGCTAACGCGAAAAAGGAATATCCGGCCGCCGAGGCCATTATCAAAAAAGCGCTGCTCGAAAAGACGGCGGCGCGTACATCGGAGCCGGGGAAAAGTTCGCAATAACAAATTTGCTGGCTTTACAGCGGCTACGGTTTGATTGATTTCACGAGCAGATAGCTCATCGATTTCGGAACTTCCCTGAACCAGTGCGGCGTTCCCGCGGGGATCACGATAACGTCGCCTTTCGTGAGGTGGTGCGTTTCGCCGCCCTGAATTTCAGAGCCCAGCCACTGGCCCGGTCTCGAAAGCTTGCCGCCGATCATCGTTCCGCCGGTGACAAATGTTGCCTCGCCATCGGTCACATAGAAGATGTCGGTCTCCTTTTCGTGCACCTCGACCTGCCCGGCTTTGTCGCGGCGCGCGCCGCTCACTGTGTAATCGTCGGCCTTCGCGATGGCGCCGCCTTTCACCAGAACATCCGCGGCTTTATCGTGTCCCAGATAAGTCACCGGAGCAGTTACATCGGCGCCGGTCATCATGCCCGCCACAACCAGCAGCGCGGCCGATCCAACCCACAGGCTCAGTTTCATGTTCCGAACCTTATCACGACAACCGGCCAAGCGCCCACTGGGCATGCTCGGCGACAACAGGATCCGGCGAAACTGCCAGCTTTTCGAGCGGCTCGCGGAATTTTTCGAGCCCCGAATTTCCCATCGCGATTGCGACATTACGCAGAAAGCCGCGATACTTTGCGCGGCTCACCGGCGTGCCGCGAAACATCGTCCGGAATTCGGATTCCGTGATCGCGGCGAGACGTTCAAGTTCGGGCGCGAATTCGCGCGGTTGGAAGGCCGGCTCGCGCGTCTCGGACGCTCGCCGATTCCACGGGCAAACATCCTGACAAATGTCGCAGCCGAACACGTGATTTCCCATCGACGCGCGATGCTCTTCCGGAATCCCGCCGCGCAGCTCGATCGTGAAGTAGGAAATGCAAAGGCGCGCATCGAGCTCGAAACGGCCGTCCGGTGACGGGACGATCGCCGCCGTCGGACACGCATCGATGCAGCGCGTGCAGGTTCCGCAGCGATCGGGTGGAGCAGAGTCGGGCTCGATCGCGAGCGTGGTCAACAGCTCGCCGAGGAAGAACCACGAGCCAAGCCGTTGGTTGATCAGGCAGGTGTTCTTGCCGATCCAGCCGAGCCCCGCGTGATTCGCCAGCGAGCGCTCGAGCAGCGGCGCCGTGTCGACGCAAATCCGCGATTCGAACCGCTCGGTTTCCAGCAGCCTGCGCCGAAGCAATTCGATCTTCCGCCGGAGCAAATCATGGTAGTCGTCGCCCCAGGCATACCGGGAGATCCACGCTCGCTCGGAATCGCCCAAGTCGATCGAACGAGGTTCCGGACCGTTATATATGAGTCCGAGGCAGATCACCGACTGAGCGCCGGGCAGCAATTGTTCAGGATGGTTGCGGATCGCGGCGCGATGATCCGTCAGATACCCCATCTCGCCCGCCAGACCGCGGTCGACCCAATGGCGGAAGCGGTCAAAATCGGGCTCGGCAGAGGCGGTGGTTACGCCGCCGAGATCGAATCCGCACTCCGCCGCGGCTTCATGAATCAAATGGCGATTTACCAAACCCGGCAGCCATTTAGATCATATCTGAAAAGATTAGATCATATCTGAAAAGATCCTGTGGGACAGGCCATCGTCTGCCCCAGAGTCAGGACCGCCGCGCCCTCGACCCCGCTGACCGCGCTAAGTTATGGACCGCACAACCATTTAGCCCGTCGGACGCCTGCCCGCCCCATCCAACCCCCGTCCGGCGCCATTCGCTGTTTTTGAGTCGATATCCAGAGCCGCACAATACTACCCTAAGCTCAATAGTTACAGTCGGGTAGACTATCCCGGAATTCAGGAGAATCGCACAATGCACAAGCCGGTAAAGTACGCAGAGAAGGCGGTCACGGTAGCGGCCGGAGCGGCGTGGAAGGTCTTCAACACCTTCAACTCCATCAAGCCCAACCCATCATTCACACCCAAATGGTCTGAAAAGCCTCTGCTGAAATCCTGGGAAAAGCAGAAGCCGCCACTCGGCTGGCCGCGCACCACGGATTCTCTCTGCCCGAAGTGCGTCCCCGAGATCCGCAACAAGATCGTCGACGGCGAAGTGCCCGTCGAAATCCTCAAGAACGAAAAGGTCGGCGAAATCAAGGCCCAGATCATTAACCGCGACGGCAAGATCCTGATGGTGAAGGATTGCGCCATCCACGGCCACTTCGAGGACGTGATGGCGATCGACACCGAGTTCTTCAGCCATCTCGAGAAGGTTTTCCCCGGCCGCGACATCCGCGCTCACAATGACAAAGACCTCCACAACCACGGCTCCAGCACCGTCACGCACGGCCGCGGATCGGTTCTGACGATCGACCTCACCAACCGCTGCAACATGATGTGCGACCCGTGCTTCATGGATGCCAATCAGGTCGGCTTCGTGCATGAGTTGACGTGGGAAGACATCCAGACGCTGCTCGACAACGCCATCTCGATCAAGCCGCGCCGCCAGATGTCGGTGCAGTTCTCCGGCGGCGAACCGACGCTTTCGCCTTACTTCCTTGACGCCGTCAGGTACGCTCGAAAGGTCGGATACAACAGCGTTCAGGCAGCGACCAACGGCATCGAGTTTGCAAAGAGTCCCGAGCTCTGCCGCAAAGCTGCCGAAGCTGGACTCCGCTACGCGTACCTGCAGTTCGACGGCATCGGCAACGCGGCGAATTCGCACCGCGCCGTGGGGAACCTTTTTGATGTAAAGCTGCGGGCGATCGAAAACCTCCATTCGAACGGTGTCGATATCGTTCCGGTCATCACGATCATCAACGGCGTGAACAACGAGCAGGTCGGCGCGGTGATCAAGTTCGCCCTGGACAATCCGAAGAAGATTTCGTTCCTCTCGTTCCAGCCGGTTTCCTTTACGGGCCGGGACGAAGAAGTCACCGACGAGCGCCGCACCGCGCAGCGCTACACGCTTTCGCACCTCGCGCATGATGTGAAGAACCAGGTGAACATGGGCGTTCCGACGCGGGACTGGTTTCCGATCTCGTTCATGAGCACGTTCTCCGACTGGGCCGATCTTGTCCACGGACCCGACAAGGACTGGGGCCAGTTGAGCTGCGGCTGCCACCCGAATTGCGGCATCGGCATGGCGGTAATGATCGACAAGGAAACGAAGGAATTCCGGCCCGTTACAGCCTTCCTCAACGCGGAGCAGCTTGCGAAGGATGTCGCGGCCGTGAACGATGCGGCGCGCGGTAAGTTCCTTTCGGTCGTCGGCGTGGCGCTGTCGCTGCTGCGCAACTACAACCCGATGGAAGCGCCCAGCACGTTCAAGCTCACCGACCTGCTGCAGAAGTTCGACAAGTGCTTCGGCGCGACGGGCCGCAACTACGGCAAGGTCTCCGGCGACCGCACTTTCGATGACATCGAAAAGCGCCGCAAGGACCGCTGGAACTTCCTTTTCATCGCCGGAATGTGGTTCCAGGATCTCTTCAACTACGACTTCCGCCGCACCGAGCAGTGCATCATCCCCTACGCCACGCAGGAGGGCGAGATCAGCTTCTGCGCGTACAACACCGGTGTGGGCTGGCGGAACATCATTGAGAAGATGCACATGACCGCGACCCTGACGAAATGGTACGAAGAAAAGGGCCGGCACGAGATCATCGCGGGCGGCAAGAACGTGAATCTGCCTTCCAAAGACCACTCGCTGATTCTCAACATTGAGGACGTGAACCACGGTCTGCAGCACGATCTCGACGACCAGGGCATTGCGAAGACCGCGCGCGAAGAGAAGATCCGCAAGCGCAACATGGAAATGGCTCGCAAAGGCGCCGAGGATGCGAAGATGGCGAAGCTTTACCGCGAAGTCGTTCTCAGGGAAAAGCCCATTGAAGCGGGATTCGTGCCGGTCGACATGCTCGGCGGGATCAAGCCGGCAGTCCCGCCGGCAGTCCCGAAGGAAGAGCCAAAGGAAGTCGGCAGCTTCGGCGACTAAGTCTTATAATTCCAGGACCAACAGCCGTCGGCCACCACCGGCGGCTTTTTTTCGCCATCGGCAATAGAACCGCGACCGTGGGGGAGTGGCAGCGGATTCCCGCCCGGCCGCAACTTTGCCACTCCCTTACGGCCATGATTCTACAGGATTCCGGCCTACTTCGCGGCTTTCAAACTCTTGTAAGCCGCTTCAATGAACTTGTCCGTCGTCCAGAAGCCCTTGTCGCTTCCATACAGCGGATCGTAATCCCGCGTCGGCTTCGTCGCCTTCACCTGCTCCAGCGTCATCCCGCGCTTGATCATGTCCGCAAAACGATCGCGCAGGATCGTCATCATGTCGCGGTACTCCACAACGTCCGCCTCATCGCACAGCCGGCCGTGTCCGGGAATAACGTACGTCCCGCCCTCCTGCTTATCCGCCGGGATCGTGATGTCGAGGATGTGATTCAATCCGTCGAGTACGCCCTGATACGTCCCGCCGCGATCGAGGTCGATGATCGGATAGCTCGTGGTCACGAAGATATCGCCGGTGCTGACCACATCCGACCGCCGAAAGAAGACGATGCTGTCGCCATCGGTATGCGCCGAAGGCTGATGGAGAATCTGGATCGCCTCGCCGTTGAAGAATAATTCCTTCTCGGGTGTGATGTAGGTATCGGTAGGCCACGCGGCCGGCGGCGCTGCCGGAGTATTCCCATCCTTGGTGCTCATGCGGTCGAGCACTTGCTGTGCCGCGATCACCGTCGCGCCGGCCGATGCGCTCGCCCCAATATCGCCGACGACATTGCCGCCGGCGATCGTGCTGCCCGCCTTCGCCAGCTTTTCGTTGCCGCCGGTGTGATCTCCGTGCACGTGCGTGTTGATAATGTAGCGAATCGGCTGGTTGGAAACCGTGCGGATCGCCGCCAGCACCTTGTCGCTCAGGCCCGCGTACATGGTATCCACCAGCAGCACGCCGTCTTTGCCGGCCTGCATCGTGATATTGCCGCCGGCCCCAACGATCATGTACACATTGCCCTGCACCGGCAGCACGTGGACTTCGGTCTTACTGAAATCCTGCGCCTGTTGCGCAAACACTCCAACAGTAAGAAGACCAATAAGCGACGCGATACGAAGAATCGCCATAAGCTATTTCGCCGCCGTCGCCACGGTCTTCGCTGCCGGCTTCATCCCCTTCAGCTTCTGCTTATATTCCGGATACATCGTTTCCGCGCCGCCGCGGGCCGCCTCGGCGGGCAATCCGAACCGCTCCGGAAACTCGATGAGGAAGTTGTTCTTCCCCGGCAGATGGCTCGGCACAGCGCCCTGCGGACGAATCACCTCCACCACCGCTTCGCACGGATACGGCGCGATCTGCTGCCGGGCGTCGTATTCGAAGTCGGTCGTGCGCACGAACGGCTCTGTCAGATAAACGGGATCGTTGATGACGACCACCACCGTCAGATAGTCGCCGTGCCGAATGATGTGCTCGGTCACGGTGGCTCTGTCGCTGCGCGGAATGCCATTGCGGCGAATCCAGCCGTTTTTCAGATGGGTTGTCGTGATCGTCAACATGTCGCCGTCGAATTTCCCCGTGGAAAATCCCTGCCATGTATGAGCGGCGTAATCCGGCGGATGCGGCCGGCCATCCATCCAGATGGTTCTCTCCGGCGCCTCCCACGAGATGTGCGTGTGATAAGCGATGAGCGCCTGTGTGTCGCGGTCGATTTCTTTCCAGATACGAAGATTGGCAGGGCCGCGCCACGCATAGTCCGACGGATGCGGCTTGCATTGATGTTCGGGCAGCGTCAACAGCGACGCATCCCACGTGTCGCCGCGCAGGCGCGCCGCATCGTTGATGGGCAGTCCAAGATAATCGCCGATCTCAGGGCCCGGAATGCGTTCGGGCTGGTCTTCATGAAACCGGGGCGCCCATTCGCCCGACGGATCAAGCTGCGCGAACAGCGGAGCGCTTGTCACAGCGATCGCAAACGCGGCCAACAGAATCCGGCTCTTGATGTTCATCGAAGCTGCTCCTTGCGCAAAACGCTTTGATTGTCCCAGAGTATTTCACTCTGCGTCTCTCAGTGTCAAGGACGAGTGGTGTCTGGCAACGATATTATTTTCAGAGGCTTGCAAGCTTTCGCGCAACGCCGGCAAAGGTAAGGATTGTGCTGCTGCGGGTAAGGATTCACGGCACGTCAATGAGTATGTTCCCGTCTTCCACGCGCGTTTCATACTTCGGCACCTGAACATCGCAATCGAAATGGTGCGCGCCGGTTCGGCAATCGTACCGCCGCCCATGCCAAGGACAAACCAGCAACGGCCCCTGCAGCGCTCCCTGGCTCAGCGGTCCTCCGCTGCACGGGCATTCCCCATCGAGCGCGTGTATGGCGCCATCCAGATTGCAGAGCGCGTAAGCACGGCCGTTGATCGAAACTTCCGCCGACGATCCCGGTGGCAGCGCGGAAACCGCGAGAACTCGGACGAACGGCATCGGTTCGATTATATTGAACGCGCGGACGGTAAACTGGGGGTACCGCGCATGGCCGCTTCCCCCGCACCCAAGAACAGGATTGCCGAAAGCGGCATGCGTCTCACACGCCAGCGGAAGATCCTGCTCGACCTGATCGACAAGACCGGCCAGCATCTCGATGCCGAGGCCCTTTACCAGCTCGCGAAAGAGAAAGACCCGAAGCTGAACCGCGTTACCGTCTACCGGACTCTCAAGCTGCTGAAGGAAGGCGGTCTGGTGGATGAGCTCGATCTCATGCATCAAGCGGGCGAGAAGCATTTTTATGAGACGCGCCGCAAGCAGGAACACGCCCACGTGATCTGCCTTGCATGCGGCAAAGTAGAAGAGTTTTTCGGCGAGCCTCTGCAGCGGCTCCGCAAGCAGATCGAAACGCACTTCGGATTTGAGATCGTGCTCGCGCGTACTGAAGTGGGCGGCTACTGTCCTCATTGCCGGTCGCTGCGCGCGCAGGAACTGGAGCGGGCCAGCCTTTCCGGAATTTCGCCCGCCGCGCGCCGATGACGCCGAACCCTGAACCCGTCCCGGCACAGCCACCGGCAGCAGGCGCGGCAACGCTCGTCGTCATCGACCCCAACGGACGCCGTGTCCGCGTGCCCCTCTTTCCGTTTCCCTTTCGGATGGGCCGCTCGCCCGATAATAATCTGGTCCTGCGCGACAGCCGCATCTCGCGGAATCACGCCCAGATTGCCAGCGACAGCGGCGATTACATTCTCGAAGACCTCGGCAGCCGGCACGGGATTTGGGTCAATGGCGAGCGGCTTGAGAAATCCCGCCGGCTCGAAGGATCGGAGCGCATCGAATTCGGCGTTCCCGACGGTTATCAGATTCACTTCACCAGGAGCGGCGAGGAAATACAGAAGCTCCTGGCGAGGCAAGACACCAACCGGGAAAGCGGACGCACCGGGACCGCCAACCTCGAAAAGTTGCGCGCCGTTCTCGAAGTGGCGCGCTCGTTGCAGAGCTCGTTCTCGACCGATGATGTTCTGAACACCGTGCTCGACGCGGCTCTGGCGGTGACCGGAGCCGAGCGCGGATTCCTGCTCCTGCTCAATGAGGAGCGGGAGCTGCAGGTCCGCAGCGCGCGCGCCAGTGGCGGCGCCGATCTGCCCCCGGACGAGCTTCGCGTGCCGCGCCGTCTGATCCAACAGGCACTCGAAAGCCGGCGCGATCTGTTTTCGATGTCGTTCGATCCGACTGCCGCCGGCGCGGACTCTCCGGGCAACACGATAACGGATCTCGAGCTGCGGAGTGTCGTCTGCGTGCCGCTGGTGCGCGTGAATCTGAGCGGGTCGGGCGCGACCCAGATGCTTTCAGCGGCGAAGTCCAATGCGGGCGTCCTCTATATGGATTCGCGCATTACCGCGGTCGACCTGGCCGGCGGTAACCGCGAGTTGCTGCAGACGCTCGCAATTGAAGCGTCGACGGTGCTCGAAAATGCGCGCCTGCTCGAAGAAGAAAAAGCCAGGCAGCGGATCGAAGAAGAGCTCGACGTCGCGCGGCGCATCCAGCAAAGCCTGTTGCCGCGCTGCCTTCCGGAGGAGGGCTGGTTCGTGGTGCGCGGCTCCAGCCAGAGCTCGCATCAGGTCGGCGGCGACTACTTCGATGTCATCGCGATCGGGCCGGATGCCTGGTCGATGGTGGTCGCGGATGTCTCCGGCAAGGGCGTCAGCTCGGCGCTGCTTGCCAGCTTCCTGCAGGGTGTGTTTCTCAGCGCGTCGGCCACCACGGATATACCCGAGGTGCTGTCGCGTATTAACACTTTCCTCAATGATCGCGCTGAGCACGGCAAGTACGCCACGATGTTCTACTCGAAGCTTGATTCCTCGGGACGGCTGACCTACGCGAACGCGGGGCACTGCGCGCCGCTCGTGGTGCGGAAATCCGGGGAAATCGAAAGGCTGGACGCGACTTCGATGCCTGTCGGTCTGGTTCCATCGACGCCGTTTGCGCTGAGCCATCGCGACCTGCGCGCTGGCGATCGTATCGTTCTGTATACCGACGGCGTTACCGAAGCCCAGAACCACAAGGGTGAATTCTTCGGACGCGCACGTCTGCGCGAAGCCGTGCGGGCCGGCGCGGACGCCGATTGCGCCACGTTGCATGAATCGATCCTGAGGGCAATACTCGACTTCACCGCCGGCGCCGAGCAAGCGGACGATTCCACGCTCGTGGTCGTGGAATACCGCGGAAATCATTTCTGAACCCAGCCCAGGCGCCGGCACGGCGGACACGAGTGCCCGCGCCACAGAAGGCATCCACATCATGGCCATTTACAGTGTGTCGAGTAATGCCGCGAATTGATTCAACATCGTCGGATCCGGCACAAGCGACCGGGCGATCGGCTGCCCTTTGAGGCGCGCAAGGATGGCGCGCCCGAAGAAATCGGTCGCGCTCGTCGACTTCACCACGTCCTGCCACACCGGAATCGCGGCTTCCCGCTGATGATCGAGCAGCAGCGCGTAACCCTCGGCGGTGAGCCGGAGAGTCTCCGCCGTCGCGGGCAGCATCTTCTCCGCGCGCGTTTTCCATTCCGCGGCGGGCGCTGACGGCAGCGCGGCGAAGCGCGCCATAAACACCGCTGGCGTGGCCGCCTGACCAATCGCCGCCGAATCCCGCGCCGCCTTGTCGCGATCACCGCCGAGCAGATCCCAGATGGTCAGTTGCGCATACGCATCCGCTCGAACGGGCCCGGACTGGCTCGCCGCAATCATTTTGTTCACAACATCCGCTGCTTCCTTTTCGCGGCCGGTTCGATATAGCCAATCGCCCTCCAGCAATCCCAACAGGGGATCGGGCGACTTGCCGCGCTCCTTCCGGAACTGCGCAAAGAGGGCGTCCGCGCCGGCTTTGTCCCCGGCCCGGAATTTTGCCCACGCCGCTTTATACAGGTCGGCGAACTGCTCGAAGCCCGGCTGGCGTTTGTTGGCTTCGAGATAGTTTTCGGCCGCAGCCGCGTATTTTCCGAACGAGTAGTTCAGATCGCCGATCGAGTCCAGCGGATTTGCTTCTTTGGGGCGCAGTCTTTCGTACTCACGAAATGCCGCGAGCGCGCCTGCATAGTCGCCGGCCCACGATCTGGCATACCCCAGACTGTTCCACGCCAGCGCATCGTTCGGCAGAACGTCGATGGCTTTCTTCCAGTCAGCAGCGGCCGATTTGAAATCGCCCGCCGCGCTCTCACTTTCCGCGAGACTGCGCAGGAGGATCGTGTCGCCCGGACTGAGCTCGACAATCCGGCGCATCGCCGCGAGAGACGCGGGGCGGTCTCCTTTGAGGCTGGCCTCGCCGAACTCGATGTTGGCCCGGCTGCGTGCGTCGATCTGCTGCTTGCGCGCCCGATCCATCACCTCTTCGGCTTTGGCGCGATCGCCGCTCGCGGCGTCGAAGCCCGCCAGCGCCACCCAGGCGGCGCCGAAGTTCGGATCGAGCTCAAGCGCGCGATCGAGTTCGCCGGGCTTCGTCTGCGCGGCGGCTTCGAATGCGGTCGAATACGCGTTGAGCGCGGCCTCATTCGCCGTCAGCCCGGGGTGCGCGTTTGGTGAGAACTGACGCGCCAGGTCCTGAATCGCCGCGAGTGGAGAGGGGGCGCTCGCGGTCAGCGTCCGCACCGATTTGTTCGTGGAGAGATCTTCTTCGGTGGCGGAAATCCGAATCTTTCCCCCGATGCGTTCGATATATCCGCTGATCGTATGAGTGGCGCCCGCGGCCATCGCTTCACTTCGCTCGGCCGATTCGCCCGGTGCGCCGGCCGGTCGTGGTCCAAGCGTCGCGGCAAGACGGCCGAACGCTTCGGACTCCAGCACGGGTCCGTCGAGAACGCCCGCCAAAGAGACCGGCAGCGATTCACTCACGGCGCGTCCGACCCAGTCGAGGGACGGGTCGCCCGAAAGGTTTTCGAAGCGGAGGACGGCGTAGCGAGGGGGCGCGATGGCTTGCGCTTTTTGCCCGCACGATGCCGGAAGCAGGAGAACCAGAATCAGGAGGAGCAGGCAGGGCGGCCCGCTAAAGTACACGCGGCTCCAGAGTCATCAGATCCTTGAATTCCTGCGTCTCGCGCAAGGTGGAAAATTCCTTGATCTGATCGAACTGATCTTTCTCCTTATAGCCTTCTTCAAGTGCTTTGCGCAGATATTGCAGGGCGAGCTCGTTCTTGCCGGAGCCGGCGTACATGCGGGCCATTTCGAAGTGATAACGCGCCTTGTCGGCCACGCCGCGATCCTGCATGCGCGTTCCCACCGAGCCATGCTTCTCGAATACATCGGGGTCGAGGGCGAGCGCCTTCGTATACGCCTGCGTCATCAGATCGAACTTGCCGCGGGCGTACCAGGCGGTGCCAAGATTGCTCCAGATGGACGCGGAATCGGGCGCGTACTGCAGGGCCCGCTGATAACGCGAGATCGCGCTGCGATACTTCTTTTCGGCGTAGTAAATCGTGCCCACATTGTTGATCGCATCGGCGTACTTCTTATCCACTTTGATGGCCTTCTCGTAAGCCTTGCGCGCGCCGATCAGGTCGCCGAGCTGGTGACAGGCGATGCCCACCTTGTCCCAGAGCACGGCCGCGGGAGCGGGTTTTCCGTTCAGTTCGCCGCGGGCGCGCGGAAGGGTCTTCAGCCCGTCCGCATATGTATCGATGGCCTCGCGGTACATCTTGCGAGCCATGTATAAATCGCCGCGTTCTTCGAGAGTGAGCGTCGGGTGGGCAGGCGCACTTTGAGCCATCCCCATTCCGGCGGCGCCGAGTGCGGAGATCGAAAGAATAACAATGCTCGATAACCTCATCGGAATACGTCCTTCAACTTGCCGAAGAAACCTTTCTTCTTCTCTTTCGCCGGAGGAGGCGTCTGATCGCCTGTCGTCTGCGAAGTCACCGCCGGCAACTGCTGATTGCCATTATCACGCCGGGGAGCGACATAGGGCAGAGGCTGCAGAGGCGGCAGACCTGGCGTCTGTGGGTTTGGAGACTGTCCCGCGGCGGGAATGTCCCAGCCGGAAACCGTGGTGCGGTCACCCTTGCCGCCGTGCAGAGGGCAGGCGCCAACCGGCTCGGTACCTGCGATAAATACTTCGGAGACCTGCATGGGACACTGCGGACCGGCCGGCATGCCAGACTCCGGATCGATCGTAACCGTAACGACACCACTGGGTGCGTCGAATTCTTTCGCGTCGGCATACTTCCGCAACGTCAGCGCGCGCTTCATGAAGTCCGTCCAGATGGGCAGGGCCGAATGCGCGCCTTCGATATCGAGCTCGCGGTTGTCGTCGAAGCCAACCCAGACGATGCAGAGCAGATCGGAGGTGAATCCGGCGAACCAGCCGTCATGCGACGTACCGGTCTTGCCGGCGGCGGGCGCGGTGAAGCCGCGCGAACGAACACCTGCCGCGGTTCCGGTGCGCATGACTTCTTCGAGCATGCTGACGACGAGATAGTCGACGCGCGGATCGAGCACCGGCTTCGTCACCGGCTGCTGATCGAGCAGCACGTGGCCGTTCGATTCCTTGATCAGCGAGACGAACGAGGGCTGCACGCGCGTGCCGTGGTTGGCGAAGATGGTCCACGCGCCGGCCATCTCGATGGGGGTGGCGTCATAGGATCCGATCGCCATCGCGGGAGTGGCTTTGACGTCTTCGCTGATACCGGCTTTGTGCGCGAGATTGACGACGGTGCTGTAACCGACCATCTCGGCCACTTTGATCGTAGCGACATTGAGCGACTTTGCCAGGGCCTTTCGAAGAGTCACGGGGCCATAGAACTGGTGCTCGAAGTTGTTGGGCGAATATTCCTGCCCGTCGAATTCGAAGGTGGTAGGCTCGTCCACGACGATTGAGGCCGGGGTCAGGGTGCGGGTGCCTCCGGCGACCGCGGTGTTCATGGCGGCCGCGTAAACGAAGGGCTTGAAAATCGAACCCGGCGGACGCTCGGCGACGGCGCGGTTCAACTGGCTGGCGCCGTAGTTGCGTCCTCCGACGAGGGCCTTGATTTCGCCGGTGTGCGGATCGAGCGCGATCAACGCGACCTGCGGCTCGACGAAGGGCGCGTTTTTGAAGCGCTTCTGTTTGCGGACGAGGTCGTCGACCTGCTTCATGCCGGTGGCCACGGCTTCATTGGCGGCGCGCTGCAGATTGAGATCGAGCGAGGTGTAGATCTTCGCCGAACGCACGTGGAAATCGTAGTTCGGGAAACGCTTCTCAAGATCGTCGTTCATCATGTCGACGAAGTAGGGCGCGTCGCTCGATTCCGCCGGTCCGGAGATGAACTGGAGCGGCGTCTCGATGGCGAGGGCGTAATCGCGGTCGCCGATGAATCCGTTCTGCCGCATGAGCGAAAGGATGTAGTTGCGCCGGTCGCGCAGCCGGTCCGGATGGCGGTAGGGATTGTAATAGCTGGCGCCGCGCACCATAGCGGCGAGCGAGGCCGCTTCGGGGAGGGTGAGCGAGCGGATGTCCTTGCCGAAGTAGGCCTGCGAGGCCTCGCCGAAGCCGCGCAGAGTGAAGCTGCCCCGATATCCGAGATCCACCTGATTGCAGTACATCTCGAAGATCTGCTGCTTGTTGAGCTTCTGTTCGAGCTGCATGGTGATCATGATTTCGGCGAGCTTGCGCCGCCAGTTGCGCGCCGGCGTGAGGAACATGTCGCGCGCGAGCTGCATGGAGAGCGTCGAGGCGCCCTGGGCATTTCGGCCGCGCTTCACATCCACCCACGCGGAGCGCACGATGCCGACCGGGTCGAAGCCGGAATGCTGGAAGAAGCGCTTGTCCTCGGCCGAGAGCACCGCGTTGCGCAGCACCGGCGGGATGTCTTCGTAATGCACCACGCGCTGCTTTTCGCGGTTCTTGTCGGAGAGGTTGGTGATGAGCTGCGGCTCGAGCTCATAGAGCGGGCGGTTGGTATTGTCGCCGAGGGAAACGATGCGGCTGATCTTGCCGCCCGCGAATTTGACGGTGGCGGGTTCCTGATCGAAATAAGAATCGGCGCCGGGGAAGATGTCGATGGCGTCGGCTTTGACGGTGTACGATCCGGTCGAATTATTGCGGTTCTCGTTGTAGCCCGCGCGCCGGAGCATGGCGGCGATGTCGGAAGGCGTGATCTTGTCGCCGACGGCGATCGATTCGGGGCCGGCGAAGATGCGGGCGGTGGTGCTGTAGGGTCCGCCGCGCAGACGCTCGTCGATCATCTTCGAGTAGACGTTGTAGAAGTGGATGAAAACGCCGATGCCCACGACGATGAGCGTGGCGAGAACCGTCAGCAGGATCTTGCCGGCGGGATGCAGGAGGAAGCGGACGAGCCGCGCGTTCTTCGGGACACGCACCTTCCGTTTGCCGACCGCTTTGTTTTTGGCGTGCCGGCTTCCGGACGGCCGTTCTTCGGCGACCTTCATATCAGTACCTTCAGGATAGCGGGAAACTCGTTGAGGTGAGGAAAGGCCACGGGCAGAAGCTGTGCCACCATCCCGGACAACCCGAGTCCTGGGTCAGTGGCGGGTTTTCCCGGGTTGGTTGGCCGGTTTGGCATCAATATGGAACGCGTTGTTTTCATGACGCCGATGGAGTTGCTGGTGCGGCGTGTGGAGAGAGTGGCGCTGGGGACGCCTTATCGGCGGGTCGTGGAGAAGATTCGGGAGATGACGCATGCGAGTCCGATGGCGGGCGCGCGGTGGTGGTGGACGGGACAGGGGTCGGCACGCCTGTGGGTGACATGCTGCGCGCGGCTGATCTCGGGTGCCAGATGACGGCGGTGACGATTACGGGCGGGGAGAAGCCGACGGGCGAGTCCGCGCGGGTAAGCAGATTTGATTGCCTCGGTGCAGCTCGCGATCGAAAAGGCGAGATGAAGATTGCGCGGGGGCAGAGGAGCGGGTATGGAGTGGGGCGGCTGCCGTGGATGCAGGCGCTACTTTCCCACGAGGTGCCTGATATCGACGTTGTTTTCCTGGCAGATGTATTCGAGCGGCTCCATGCCGGGATGGAAAAGGATGTTCCAGCCTACGGTCCACGGCTTCGTGTAGGCGCCGGGGTCGTCGATCGTCGCTTCATAATGCAGGATCAGCTCGTTTACCCGCGTAAAGCGTTCGACGACATGAAGCTGCTCGGTGTGCTCGTGTCCGGCGGCGTCGAGCCAGCTTCGCGTGTTGAAGCCGACATCGTCGACGACGAGCGTGTTGCCCTCCCATCGGCCGATGCCTTCGCCGAGATAAGTCGGATTCAGCCGATCGGCGGGCGTGTGTTTACGGCCATCGGTGTAGACCACGCGCCACATGTGCGCGCCGCCTTCGAAGACGAACAGCACGCGATTCGGCAGTTGATAGATCTGGAACGGAAACGACGTCGCATACATGCGCGGAATGCCGGGCGGCAGGCAGAAGCCTTCCGGATCGTCCTTCGTGATGACGGCGTTGTGGCGTTCATAAGCGGCTTTGGCCCACGGGAGGAAGGGAACATCCTGCATGCGGTCGGGCTGCGCGGTGCCGGCGAAGCCCCCATGCGCGCCCGCCATGTCACCGACGCCGGGAGGATCCCACGAGCCATTGTCGTTGCCGAGATCCGGATGACCGTCGGGAAGGCGGGGCGCAGGCCCGACGTCTTTGCGCGCGAGGGCGGCGGCGACAGCTTTTCCGTCAAAGTCGTCGGCCGGCGCCAAAGACGCAGAAGCCGCAGCGAAAAGCACGGACGCGGCAACGAGCGAGATCCTGAGCATCTGATTGCAGTTTTGTGCAGAGTCTTTTATATGTCAGAAAAGCGCGGGGTGCAAGCGGGGCCGCAGACTTCGCCTCACTTCGGTGTCAGCCCGCGCATCAACTCGATCATCGGCGGCGGCGCTTCGAACTCGGCTTCTTCCAGCGGAGTGCGCCCGAAGTTGTCCCTTGCTTTCAGATCCGCGCCGTGACCGACCAGGTATTGAACCATCTCGATTGCGCCGAACCGCACCGCAATATGGAGCGCCGTGCGTGCTCCCTTCGGCGCCTGGTTCACATCCAGCCCAAGCTCGACGGCCATCCGCACGGCTTCGAGCTTGCGGCTTCCGGCGGCTAGCAGCACTGCTCCCGCGCCGTTCGGAGCTGTCATTTTCGCGTCAGCGCCGAGCGCGATCAGCTCCTTCATCAGCGAAACATTGCCGGCCTGGGCGGCGGTGAGGAACGGAGTCAATCCGTCGGTTGGAGCGCCGGGCGCAGGCGGACGACCCGTTGCAGGGCGCTCGCTGCGGGCGTTAATATCGGCGCCGCGTTTGACGAGGTCACGCACGAGGTCCACCTTCCCCTGCCGCACCGCTTCGTCGAGCGGCGTCGCGCCCGTGCGATCGCGCGCGTTCACGTCAGCTCCATAGTCGAGCATCAGGCGCGCGACACTCGCGCCCGACGAAACCGCGTTTCCTGCAGCGAGCGCGATCAGGAATGCGGTGTCACCATCCTTACTCTTTGCCAGCGGATCCGCTTTGGCGTCGAGAAGAGCGTGGGCGGATGCGGCGTCCCCGCGCTGCGCGGCGAACAGAAGCGGCGTGTAGCCGTCGCTCGAAGCCGCATTCACCTGCGCGCTCTGCTCAATGAGAAACTTCACGATGGCGGTGCGCCCCTGCGCGCAGGCCCACATCAGCGGCGTTTGTCCCAGACGATTCTCCGCGAGGTTCACTTTGGCGCCGCGCGCGACGAGCAGCCGTACCAGCTCGATGTTCCCGGTATTGACCGCCGCGAGCAGCGGAGTGTCGCCATCCCAGCGGGCCGAGTTCACGTCGGCGCGGGCATCGAGGAGCAGCCGCGCGATTGTAAGATTGCCGTTGCCGGCGGCGAACAACAGCGGCGTCTCACCGTTTTCGTCCCTGCGATTGGGATTGGCGCCGGCTCTGAGCAGCGCGGAAACCGCCCCGGCGTCGTCGCGCTGCGCGGCCCAGAGCAGAGGAGTGGACCCGTCGGCCCGCGCGCCATTGACGTCGGCGCCGGCCCGAATCAGCCCGAGGACAGCGTTCTGGTCGTGAGTCTGAACCGCATCGAAGAGGGATGTGTCGGCGGCGCACAGCGCGAATGGAACCAGGAGGGCGAGACTCCAATGCCGCGACAAGGGCAGCACAGCGATCACGTTCAAAGCATACAAGTGTATTGCGAAACATCTACGCCTGTTCTTGTTTTTTAAGTACGACCGATCCTCCACGGAGATTTTCGAACGGCACCGGCAAGGTCGCGCCGATCAAAGCGCTCCCGGTGCCGCCTATCGTTGACGACAACGCTCGACGACAAAGCGCATCTGTATCTCTGGGTTCCGAATGCGCTGCTGTTCGGGGGCTCGATGTGATGAAGTGCCGGGGATTCACAATACAAGTCAACGCGGGGAAATCTGCGCACTGGGGCGCCCGGCAGACGCCCAGGTAAATTTCCTCGCCACGCGGAAGCGCGAACACTCCCGCGAACCTGACGAAATCTATTCAATCATTGAAGCGTGCAGCTACGGGCTGTATCTGGAGATGTTCGCCAGACGCAGCCGGTGCGACTGGCGGTCATGGGGGAATGAAGTCGACGAAAGCCCCGTGTCGCGGAGGGATCGCGGCGAACAGCTTCTGGTCGATCTCATTTATGAGTGAGCCGCCTGCTATGCCGCAAGGCTGGCGAGCGTCTCCGCCAGGATCAGGGTTCCGAATTCGATAGCTTCCGGACTGGCATATTCATCCGGCCGATGACTGAATCCGCCGCGGCAGGGAATAAAAATCATCCCGGCCGGACATATTCGCGACATGAACAACGAATCATGATAGGCGCGGCTGACCATCGCGTCATAGGCAAGCCTATGCTTCTCGCACGCCGCAATGGCGAGCGCGATGATAACGGGATCGCACACGGCGGGTAAGTCGCGGTTGATCGTTTCCATCTTCGTTCGCACGCCGCGGCGCGCCGAAATCTCCGCGCAGGCCCGATCGAGGATCACGAGCACGCCATCGCGCCGCGCCGCGTCGATATCGCGGACGTCGATTGCAAGGCGCACGCGGCTGGGTACGCTGTTCACCGCGCCGGGGAACACTTCGCAGATTCCGGTGGTGGCGAAGGTGTCGATCGAGCCCGTGCCGCGAGCCGCGGCTTCGAGAGCCAGCGCGATTTCGGCGGCCGCGAGAAAAGCGTCGTGACGATCCGGCATCAGGACGGCGCCGGCGTGACCGCCCTCACCTTCGATCGTGATACTGACGCTCGCGGGCGCGGCGATCGCCGTGACGATACCGAGCGGGACGTTGCGGCGTTCCAGCAGCGGGCCCTGCTCGATGTGGAGTTCCACGAATCCCGCGTAGCAATCGGGCTTCAGGGCGACTGTCGCGAGGGCTCCGCGAAACCCCGCAGCGGTTCGGACCTCTTCGAGCGTCCGGCCATCGGAATCTGAAAGCGCGGCGGCCTTCGCGGGAGTGAGCGTGCCCGACAGCAGGCGGCTGCCGAGACATCCGATCCCGAAGCGCGTCGGCTCTTCCGATGTGAACATCAGCAGTTCGATCGAACGGCGCGGGCGAAAACCACTGCGCTGAAGGGCGCGGATAGCTTCCAGTCCGCCGAGCACGCCGACGGTTCCGTCGTAGCGTCCGGAATACGGGATCGCGTCGGTATGCGAGCCAGTGCCGATCGCGGGGAGATCGGGCTCACCCCCGCGCCAGCGGGCGAACGTGTTGCCAACCGCGTCTTCGCGAATTTCGAGTTCGGCTTCCCCGCAGAGGCTTTTGAACCAGGCGCGGGCGCGCAGATCGTGTCCGGAAAATACGATGCGCGTGACGGCAGGCGAGGGCGCGTCCGAAAATGCCGCGAGAGTCTGGAGTTCGTTCGAGAGGCGCGCGATGTCGATAGTCAGCTTCACGTCAGGGGATGCCGGTTCCAGTCTTTATAGATGAGATATCGCACAGGCACTTTTCCGAGCGCCCCGAACCACTGCGGGCAGTATGGCGCCATCCAGATGAAGTCACCCGCCTTGACCGAATACCAGTGATCGCCGAGGCGATAGATGCCTTCGCCTTCGAGCATGAGAAGCCCGTGCTCCATCACGTGGACCTCTACCATGGGCAGCGTCGCGCCGGGCTGAAAGGTCATGGTGTTGATCGCGCAGTCGAAAGCGGGATCGTCGGGGAGCAGCGTTCGGACTTCGACCGCATCGTCCCCAAGCAGGGGTTGCGGCGCGACGAGATTCGCATCGCCAGTGAGCGGCGCTGGGACTGATCCGAGAGCAGCGTGCCGCTTTTCAATTACGGCGGCGCGAGCGGTTTCGCCGGCGGTGACACGGACTGCATGATCCGGCGGAAACCAGGCATATTGGCCCCGCGACAGGGCGTTCCCGGCGATCTCGGCGAGGCCGTCGAGCATGTAAATGAAGCTCTGCGCCTGGCTCATTGGCAACCCCATGGAAAAACTTCCGCCAGGCTGCATCTCGACCGTATATTGCGTGAAGCCCGCCCCCAGCGCGGGCGCGGCGTGGACGATGGCGCTGGCGTTGCGCATGCCCGGCAGCGGCGCGCGCACGAACGCATCCGGCGTATGAAGAAGATGGTCGAGCTGATTGCGGCTGCGCGTACGGCCGAGGTTATGCATTGCGTTTCCTTTCGGGCTTCGCCAGCTTGCCTTTCGTTCGCGCAGTGATTGTTCCATCAGAGTAAATCACTTCGCCGCGCCGGATGGTCTTGCGGACCACGCCCTGAAGCTCCATTCCGGCGTAAGGGCTGATGCGATGGCGGTGGAACATGTTCTCCTCGCGCACGGTCTGCTTTCGGTTGACGTCGACGATGGTGATCTCCGCGAACGATCCCGGTTCGATTGCGCCGCGTCCGGCAATGTTGAAGCGCCGCGCGCAGTTGATGGATGTGAGTTCGGCGATGCGCGGGACATGATAGCGAAGGTCGATGAGCACGGGCAGCGTCCACTGGACGCCCGCAATGCCGCCCCATACCTCGAAAAAGTTATCCCGCTGTTTCATCTCTGGCGGGCAGGGCGAATGGTCGGAAGCCGCCATATCGACCTTGCCGAAAAAAACGGCCTCGCGCAGTGCGGATTGCTCCCCAAACTCGCGCAGTGGCGGCGCGCATTTGGCGGCGGCGCCGATCGCCAACAGATCTTCGTCGCAGAAAAACAGGTAGTGCGGGCACGTTTCGAGCGAGATGTCGGCGCCGGCGGCGCGTGCTTCGAGGGCCGCCGCGACGCCGCGGCCGGAGCTGATGTGGACGATGTGCAGCCTGCATCCCGTTTCGCGCGCGATCACGCCGGCGCGGGTGATGGCCTCGACCTCCGCGATCACAGGGCGGGATTCGAGAAATGCGGCGATATCGTTCCGGCCCGCGGCGAGCATCCGGGTGGTCAGGCCTTTGGTGATCTCTTCGCTCTCAGCATGGACGGCGACCGGCAACCCAAGCCGCGCGGCTTCGCGCATTCCTTCATAGAGGGTGAGATCATCGGCGCGCGGAAATTCGGGCAGACCGGAATCGCAGAGAAAGGCTTTGAAGCCGACGGCCCCACACTGTGCGAGTTCCTCCATTGCGCCGGTATTGCCTGGAACGAGTCCGCCCCAGAGTCCGAAGTCCGTTATGGACGCCGCTTCGAGGGCGCGGCGCTTCTCGTCGAAGGCCCGCGCATCGAGGGTGCACGGCGAGGAATTGAGCGGCATATCGAAGAAGAGCGTGCCGCCGCCGGCCGCCAGCGCGCGGCTGCCGGTTTCGGCGCCTTCCCACTCCGTGCGGCCGGGCTCGTTGAAGTGCAGATGGACGTCGATGAGCCCGGGCAGCACATCCTGCCGGAAGGCATTGATCTCCTCCCTGGCGCCCGGCAGTTCCGGACCGACCTCGACGATGTGTTCGCCATCGATAGCGATATCCGCATAAATGGTTCCGCGCGGCGTGACAACGCTGCCGCCGCGAATCACCAGGTCATAGAGCATGGATGAACCTCCTCCCCGCTTCGAGCGCGGCGTCGACATCTTCCGGCAGGACCGACTCATCCGGATGGTGGCTGATTCCCCCCGGGCTTCGGAGAAACAGCATTGCCGCGGGAAGCACGCGCGCCACGATCATAGCGTCATGCCCCGCCCCGCTGGTGAGATGCTGGACGGGATATCCGGCCTCCCTCACAGCGGCAGCGAGCCTCGCGCGCAGGCCGCAATCCATCACGACGGCCGGCTGATCGAGATGCTGTGCCTGGGCCATAGCGATTCCGCGGCGTGCGGCAATTCGCGCGGCCGCATCGAGAAGCTTCGCCACGGCCGCGTGGCGCGCCGCGTCTGTCGCATGGCGCACGTCGAGGCTCACGCGGGCGAGTTCCGGGATCACGTTGCTCGCGTTCGGCTCGACAACGATGGACCCTGCTGTCGCCACCAGACCTGGTTCATCCGCCGCCGTCTTCTCCACTTCACAAATCCATTCGGAAGTCGCCGCGAGCGCGTCTTTGCGGAGAGCCATCGGGGTCGTTCCCGCGTGCCCGGCTTTGCCGCGGAACTCGATCGCGAGACGGCTCTGGCCGGCGATGGCGTCGACGATGCCAAGCGGCAGGCCGAGGCTTTCGAGAACCGGTCCTTGTTCGATGTGGAACTCGAGACAGGCGAACGCATCGGATGACAATCGCGCGGCGGCGAGGTTCGAAGGATCGAGTCCGAACGCGCAGATCGCGTCGAGCACGCCGGGCGTCAAGACGCTTTCATCGAGCGTGCCTGCGACTGCGCGGCTGCCGATGAACGGGATTCCGAATCGCACGCCTTCTTCTTCTGAAAAGCCTATAACCTCGATGGCTGGCTCAAGCGGCGCGTCGCCAAGTGCCTCAATCAGCGCGACGCCGAGCACGACACCGAGAATGCCGTCGAACGCACCCGCATTGGGCACAGTGTCGAGATGGGAACCGATGACGAACCGCCGCTCAGTGGTGCCGGCGCGCACGCCCCGCAGATTTCCGGCGGCGTCGACTGAGACGTCCATCCCGAGTTGCAGCATCCATGCGCCGAGCATCCGGTGGACATCGTGCATAGGCGGCGAAAGGAACGTGCGGGTGATCCGGCCGGGCTCTTCCGTCAGGAGAGCCAGATCGCGGCAATACTCGATGACTTTGTCTGCCAGCGCGCTCATGATCCGCGATATGTGCTGTAGCCGTGCGGCGCGAGGAGCAGCGGCACGTGATAGCTGCCCGATTCGTCGGAAACAACGAAGCGGATCGTTATGTCGTCGAAGAAGACCTGTGTGTCAGCCGCGAAGTAATCGGCCACGCGAAAGACGATCTCGTAGGCACCCGCCGTGATGCGATCGGACGACAGCAGGGGTGCGTCGGTGCGCCCGTCGGAATTTGTTTTCGACGCGCTGATTCGCCGGCCGGCGGAGAAGAGCTCCACAGCAATCCCCGCCGCGGGCGCTCCTTTCGCGATATCGAGAACATGCGTCGAGATGCGAGCCATACTATCTGCGGAGCGACAGACCCAGGCATCCGTATGGCGGACGCGCGTCGGTATAGACGCCGATCGATTCGCCGCGCTCGACGATCGTGTCCCATGTGCGGTTGCTGGCTTCCAGATTCACTTCGGCGATCGCGGGGATCGCGGCCAGCATCTTTGTGCCGATTTCGTAAATGATCTGCTGGATGCTGCCGGACGTGAATCCGTCGAAGACCTCGTACACGAGCGACCGCACCGAGTTCGTTACGCCGCCCTCGCTGAGAGCGCTCGCTTCGGAAACGTATGACCAGTCGAGATCGAGCCACATGTGGAGCGGACGATTCGTGATGTCCGGCAGGGTGGTGTACTGATCGCGAACGAAACCTTTGAAGGCGCTGCCGTTCACGCGCAGCAGCCGGAAGCCCGCGATGCCGGATCGGATCTCGCTCACGCCGCCCCGACCGGTTTCCATCCGGGCCCACGCGCGTTCCGGACCAAGCGGAGTGAATGCATCGCCGCTGTTTCCGATCTGTGCATAATCGATCTCGCTCGCGGTGACCTGCGTGCCTTCGGCCTGCGGATAAGCCGCGGTAAACTTCTCCGCCAGAAAACGGCAGTACAATTCCAGATCGGCGCCCGGGAAATTCATGGTCTCGCGCTGGATGAAATTCTTCATTGAATCCGTCGCGACGAGGCTGGTGTTGTCGCCGGTCGTGTACGTCGGCCAGAACGCTTCGCCGTAAGTGAGGATCAGGACCTTCGCGCCAAACACCGCGCCTTTGCCCGGATCGCGGCGCAGGCGGTACACGGTGACGTCGCCTTTTCCGTAGTAGCTCATCTTCCATCCGCTGGCGAATCGATGCATGTTCCCTCTCAGGACTGCAGGGCAGATTGGAAATCGGCCTGGCCAGTGCGCGGTGATGGCGGAGGCCGATTCGCTTTGCCCAATGTGCCCGGCCGCAGGATGCCATCCAGGATGCCGTCCTGCCCCACATTGCGCTTTCTCACTGTGTTATCAATTCCTCCAGCCGGAAGCCGGCGATTCGATAGACCTGCCGCAGCGCTTCCTCAATTTCATCCGCTCGATCGTTCCCAACGCGGCGCCCAAGAGCTTCGAGGATAGCGAACTTGTCGCTGCCTTTGACAGCGTAGAGAAATGGGAACCCAAACTTCGCGCGATATTGGCCGTTGAGCCCGGTCAGACGCGCATGTTCGGCAGCGGTGAGCTGATCGAGTCCCGCGGCTGTCTGCTCCGCCGTCGAGCTGGGACTGATTTTGGCGCGCGTGCCAAGATCCGGATGCGCGCGCAGCAGCGCGAGCTGCTCCTCGCGCGCGGCGGTGGCAACCTTTTCATTCATCACCGCCGCAAGCTGCTCGCGGGATGCGAACGGACGCCGCTCCCACGCGCGCTCCGCGACCCACGGCGAGTGCTCGAAGACCCATCCGACGGCCTCGACAAACCGCGCCTGTTCCATTCGATTAATCTCCGCGATGGAATACGGCATGATCCGATATCCGGACTTCTTCGATGTCCCCCGCTTCCGCCAGTGTGAACAGCGCGGCAAGCGCGCGCTCGGGCGGTTGATCCACGGCATGCTTCAGGACTCCCGCGAGCACGCTCGCCTCGGCGGGCCGCAGATACACGAAATCCGCCGCTTTACCCGGCGCGAAATCCCCGGTCTCGTCTTCGATGCCCAGTGCTTCGGCGCCCGCGCGCGTGGCGAGATAGAGCATCTGCGCAGGACTCAAAACGTTCGGCCGCGCGGCGACCCTTTGCATCAGATAAGCCTGCAGTGACTCTTTCATCATGCCGAATCCGGTGCCGCCGCCGACGTCGGTTCCCAGCGCGAATCGTACGCCTGCCTCGATGTGGCGGGACATCGGAAAGTTGCCGCTGCCCAGCGCCGCATTGCTCGAAGGGCAATGCGCGATTGACGCCCCAGCCTCGGCCAGACGGCGCAGTTCATCGTCGCTCGCGTGGACATTGTGCGCGAGAACGGAATTTTCTCCAATCAGCCCGAAGCGTTCGTAAACCGCGAGATAATCCCCCGCCGATGGGAACAGCCTGCCGACCTCTTCGATTTCGCGCAGGTTCTCGTTGATGTGCGTGGTGAACAGCGCGTCGGGCCGCTCGCGCATCACCGCGCCGCAAACGTCGAGCATCGCTTCCGAGGCCGACAACGCGAATCGCGGCGTCACGGCATAGCGCGGGAAGTGATCGATCAAAGCGAGAGTGTCGCGATACGCGGCCGCCGGCTTCTGATTTAATTCCGGACGCACCGAGCGATCGGAAAGAACCAGCCCGCTGAACACCCGCAAGCCGCGCTCGGCCGCGGCATCGAACAGCGCCGCGGTCGCCGCCGCGAAGTGCGATCCGAACACCAGCGCGGTTGTGGTGCCGTGCGCCGCGAGCGCGCAAGTGAATTCACGCGCGATCGTGGCGGCATACGCCGCGTCGGCCAGCCTAGCTTCTTCCGGCAGCGTGAGCTGCTCGAGCCAGTCGAGCAGGCTGTAGCCGAGGCCGCCGAGGATGCGCACCTGCGGGAAATGCACGTGCGTGTCGATGAACCCTGGCACGATATAGCCGCCGCGCAGATCGCGGACGTCGGCGTTCGGATATGCCTTGCGGACCTCGCCGTAATCGCCGGAAGCCGCGACCTTGCCTCGATCGACCGCCAGCGCCCCGTCGGCAAACGCCGCCAACGCCTTTGCTTCGAGAAACGGATTCCGCGGAGTATGAAAAATCGCTGCCCTGAGGATCGTCACCCGCGCAACGCCTCGGTCGTGTCCGGCGCCGCCGCGGGCACGCGAGCGCGCTCGATCGCCCAGTAGATGCGCTCGGGTGTCGCGGGGCTATCGAGCTCCACCGGGCCGCCGTCCCCGAACGCCGCAATCGCATCGCGAATCGCCTCACGCACCGAAAACGCCAGCATCAATGGAGGCTCGCCCACCGCTTTGCTTCCAAACACGACTCCCGGCTCGGCGGCTCTTTCGAGAAACGCCACGTTGAACACTTCGGGCATCTCGGGCCACGACGGAAGCTTGTACGTCGATGCGCCCGCCGTTGCCACGCGGCCCTCGGCGTCCCACAACAGCTCTTCAACCGTCAGCCAGCCGACGCCCTGCAGGAAACCGCCCTCCACCTGTCCAAGATCGGCCAGCGGCGAGACGGAGTTCCCGACATCTTCGAGGAGATCCGCGCGGAGGATGCGATGCTCGCCGGTGAAGCCGTCGACTTCGACTTCGGCCACCGCCGCGCCGTATGCGTAGTAGTGGAACGGCTTGCCGGTCGCGGTCTTCTGGTCGAAATGGATCTCGGGCGTCCGGTAGTAACCATGCGCGAACAACGGGACGCGGCTGCGATACGCATGATCGACGACCTTCACCAGCGGCAGGGCATTCGCGGGTCCGGAGACCATGCCGGCTTCGAACCGCACTTCTGCCTCGCCGCATCCGAGCATCCCGGCTGCCACGGCCGCGAGGCGGGACTGAATCTGACGGCAGGCATCGACCACCGCTGCACCATTCAAATCCGTGCCTGCGGAAGCGGCCGTCGCGGACGTATTCGGCACCTTATCGGTGCGTGTCGGCATTACACGCACGGCTTCAAGCGCCACCCCCAATTGCTCCGCCGCGAGCTGGCGGATCTTCGTGTGCAACCCCTGCCCCATCTCGGTTCCGCCGTGATTCACCTGCACGCTGCCGTCCCGATACATCAAAACCAGCGCGCCGGCCTGATTGAAGAACGTCGCGGTGAAGGAAATCCCGAACTTCGCGGGCGTGATCGCGATGCCCCGCTTCGAGTGTACGTGTGCGGTGTTGAAAGCGGCGATCCGTTCGCGACGCGCGTCGAAATCGCTCGATCGCTTCAGTGCCGTCCAGATGCGCTCGATGCGGGACGCATCTTTCACCGGTTGGCCGTAGTGCGTCACATCGCCTTCGCGATAGAAATTGCGCTCGCGCACAACATGTGGCTCCAGCTCCAGCGTGCGCGCCACGCGATCGAGAATGTCTTCGATCACAATCATGCCCTGCGGACCGCCGAATCCGCGAAACGCCGTCTGGGATGTTTTGTGCGTCTTACAAACCCATCCGGCCGCGGAAAGCGCGGGGATCAGATAAGCGTTGTCGACGTGAAACAACGCGCGCCACATCACGGGATCGGAAAGATCGAGACTCCATCCGCCATCGGAGTAAAGCTTCACATCGACGGCGTGCAGCCTGCCGCTGTCGTCGAATCCGGCGGCGAACTTCGCGAGGAACGGATGCCGTTTGCCCGTGAGCGCCATGTCCAGATAGCGCGGCAAGCGCACGCGCACCGGGCGTTTCGTCTTCCACGCGCCGAGCGCCGCAATGGCCGCCCACGGATTCGCCTGCACTTCCTTGCCGCCGAACGCGCCTCCCATGCGGACGCACTGCACCGTCACGCGATGACGCGCGACGCCGAGTATGCGCGAGACGATCTCCTGCGTCTCCGCCGGATGCTGCGTCGAAGAATCGAGGAGGATGCCGCCGGTCTCGTCGAAGCGCGCAATGGCGCACTGCGTTTCGAGATAGAAGTGCTCCTGCCCGCCGATCGAAAGCTGTCCGGTGAGTCGATGCGGACTCGCCGCAATCGCCGCGGTCGCATCCTCGCGCCGCATCCGAAACGGACCTGAATGGAAACTCTCCGCCGCGATCGCGTCTTCGATTGTCAGAATGGGCGACAGGGCGCGGTATTCGACCGCCATTCGCCGAGCGCCACGCCGCGCGGCTTCGAGCGTTTCTCCCAGCACCCATGCGACCGGCTGCGAATGATACGTGACCTCGATCGGGAACAACGGCTCGTCATGACGGTTCGAGCCGGAATCGCCTTCGCCGGGAACGTCCGCCGCGGTCAGCGTTGCGATTGCGCCGGGCTCTTCGAGCGCCGCCGCCGCATCGACGCGCACCACCAGCGCATGTGCGTGCGGCGCCAGCACTGGCCACGCGTGCAACAGATCGGAGAAGCGCGCGGCGAGATCGTCAGTATAAAGCGCTTCTCCGGTGACGTGCGCGCGCGCGCTTTCGTGGGGAAGGGCCTCGCCCGCGTATTTCATCGGCCGGCTCCGGTTTCAAAGAAACACTTCTCGACCAGACTCGCGGCCATCGCGAGCCGGTACGCGGCCGACCCGCGGTGATCGTTCATCGGACGCAGCGTGCGTTCGAGAATCTCCCGGACACGTTCCGGATCGAAGCCATCCACAATCGCCGCCTCGACCTCCTTCGCGCGCAGCGGAACCGGCCCCACGCCGCCGAGACCCACGCGCGCCGTGCCGGTTCGCAGCGAGATGGCGGCCGCCACTGTGCTGATATCGTCGACGCGCCGCTTCGCCACTTTGTAAAAGCGAACGAGCGGAGGCAGCGGCCTGGGAATCCGAACGGATCGGATGATCTCGCCGCGGTGGAGCGCCGTTTGCCGGTAGCCGCGAAAGAACGAATGAAGCGGAATCACGCGCTCGCCGGTGGTTCCGCAGATTCGCAGCTCCGCGTCGACCGCGAGCAGCAGCGGAGCCGAGTCGCCGATCGGCGAAGCCGTTGCGAGATTGCCGCCCAGCGTGGCGCGATTACGAATCAGCGGCGACGCGAACAAACGCAGCCATTCGCGGAAAAACGCGGGCATCGAAACCCAGCGCTCCTCGATTTCGGTCAGAGTGAGCCCCGCGCCGATTTCCACGCAGTCCTCGCGATCTTCGAATTCACGCAGTTCCGGAACGCCTTCGAGGCTGATCAGATGCGGAAAGCGTTCGTGCCGCAGGTTCGTCATCACGCCGAGATCGGTATTCCCGGCGACGAACCGCGCGGTCGCATATTCCGCCGCCAGCTTCAGGCATGCGGAGAGATCGCAGGGGCGCGAAAAGCTTCCTTCGGCGGATTTATATTCCACCGGGTCGACAGCCGGCGCGGCGGACCGCAGCCGGCGCCGCAGCGGGGTATCGCGCGGCGGCCCGAGCGACCGCAGAGCATCGCGGATCGGCCTGTACCCCGTGCAGCGGCAGAGATTCCCACCGAGCGCGTCTGAATGGAGCTCCCGACCCGATTGCTGGCACGCAAACATGCTGACGATGAATCCCGGCGTGCAATACCCGCACTGCGAGCCGCCGCCGTCAGCCATCGCCCGCTGTGGATCGGCCAGTTCACCGGATTCCGCCAGCGCTTCGACCGTATACACTTCCTGGCCGGATGCCGCGGGTAACGGCACCAGACAACTGTTGACGGATTGATAAACCGTTCCCACCGGGCCCGGCCGGACGAATAAGACCGCGCAGGCTCCGCACTCGCCCTCGGCGCAGCCTTCCTTCGCGCCGGTCAGTCCCTGGCTACGGATGTAATCGAGAAGGGTGGTCTGAGGCGCTATCCCGCCCGCCTGGACGGGCTTGCCGTTCAGGACGAACTCGAGATCCGCGCTCGCGCACGCCATGCTGAATTTTACTGCACAAGACCGCGACGGAGCGCAGGCGC
The DNA here is from genome assembly GCA_035552355.1 of Bryobacteraceae bacterium. Taxonomy (GTDB): domain Bacteria; phylum Acidobacteriota; class Terriglobia; order Bryobacterales; family Bryobacteraceae; genus BOG-234. The sequence goes on from DASZLP010000257.1 coordinate 39,917, forward strand.
CGACGAACGTTGCGCCGGCGCTAGTCCGCAACCATCAACTCACCCGGCAGAATCGGACGGGTCCGCGGCAGCCGCCCATCTCGCGCCGCGAACCCAAGCAGCGCCAGCGCGGCGACATAAACCACCAGCTTCAGCGCGTCGCCTGTGTGCCCGCGCGGCACGAGCTTCCACAAAATCAGCAGCACGGTCTGAGCGAGAGTTACGGCCCACACTGAGCCGTAGAAATACCGGCGCTCGGTGCCCTCGCCCTTCGTCGAGGCTCGCACTCTCGGCAGAATCCCCGCCGCGCCGAGCGCGAGAATCGTCAGATAAACGGGGAAGTATGCGTAGTGGTAGATCTGCTTCAAATACCAGCCGCCGGTCGCCGCCGCGATCGCGAGGCCCGCCAGATTCAGCAGCGCGAACGTAATCACGTCGCTCCATGCGAACGTGTAACAGATTCGCCGGTATAAAGGATTCGGTTTGTCCTCGGTGAATCGCAGGATGTAAGGGCGCGGCTCGACGCCCGGAAGCTGTCCGAAAAAGCCTGCGATGCCAGTGCCAAGCAACACGCAGGCCAACCAGATCATGTTGTTCCGGCTCGGACCATGCTCGAACAAATCGAACGTCCACGGGCCGGGCGCGAGAAAGAACACCCAGATCCAGATCGGCCAGTGCGCGATCCGGTACATCTTCTTGTTACGCTCGCGGATGCGCCGTGCGCCCGCATATTCGTACCGCATGCTTTATGCCGCCCCCCCGAACACGCGCCCATGCCGCTCGTGCCCCAGGCCCGCCACGATGCTGCCTCCGAGGAACACAACGCCTGCGCTGAGCGCCATTGTCATGGTGTATGAAAAGTGCTCGGCAAAGAGCGCCTGCACGTAGACGATCGACGACGCGATCAGCACGCCGCACTGATATGCGAAGCCCGGCAGGAATCCGCGCACCGAATCGGGCGACAGCTCCGACAAATGCGCCGGAATCACGCCCCACGCGCCCTGCACCATGAACTGCATAAGGAAAGCGCCCGCGACCAGCAATGCCGTGGTTGGCGACAACGCCCAGAGCGGAATCACAGCGATCGCCAGCAGCAGCCCCGTTACAATCGCGCGGCGGCGGCCTTTGAAATCGGAGTACCAGCCGATCGCCGTGCCGCCGCACAGCGCGCCTATCCCGGAGATTGCCGAAATCAGAGACCGCTTCGACGCGTCGAAGTGCCAGTACCGCTGCAGGAACGTTGGATAAAGATCCTGCGTGCCATGCGAGCTGAAGTTCATGAATGTCATCAGGAGCATCAGAAAGAGGAACAACTTCCAGTTGGCGAAGATTGACGTACGTAACGAGCGCCAGTCGGCCGTCTTCGTTCTTTCCCAGACCTCCGATTCTTTGACGCGCATACGAACGAAAATCGCGAGCAGCGCCGGCAGCGAGCCGAGCAGGAACATCGGCCGCCATCCCCAGTGGTTGAACAGGAAAAAATAGCACAGGGCCGCGAGAAGATTTCCCAGCGCGTATCCCTGCTGCAGCAAGCCCGAGATCAATCCCCGGAAGCGTGGCGAAACTTTCTCCATGGCGAGCGACGCCCCGACGCCCCACTCGCCGCCCATGCCGATCCCGAACAGCGCGCGCAGTACCAGAAACCACGAATAACTCGGCGCGAACGCCGTCGCCGCTTCAATCGCCGAGTAGAACAGCAGATCGATCATGAGCGGCAACCGCCGGCCGTAACGATCCGCGATCAATCCGAACAGAAAAGCACCGACGGGGCGGAACACGAGCGTCACGGTGATCGTAAGCGCCATTTCCGCGTCCGAGCGGTGGAATTCCCTGCCTATCGCCGTCAGGCAGTAAACGACGAGGAAGTAGTCGAAGGCGTCGAGCGTCCAGCCGAGGAAGCCGGCCAGCACGGCGGCGTTCTGGTCCACGGGCGCCGGCGCGTTAACGACGGAGTTAACATGCTTCACTCGGACGATTGTATCGACGTGTGTAACTGCCATGCGGCCGGCAAGAGTGCCCGCGCCACGTTACAGCGAGGAGAACAAAGCGTCCACCTGGAGAAGTTCTCCGTCCGCCCCCGAAAACCCATCTTCCAGGTTCCGGAGAATGAAATTCCGCTCGCGGCAAAGCCGGATCATGCTTTCGATCGTCTCCGCGCCCTCATAAAGAGGCTGGAGGGACAGTTCCATCCAGAGCAGCTTCGTGCGGCGCAACGTCTCAGTGGCCCCGGCGAGAACGAGGCTCTCGGCGCCCTGCACGTCGATCTTCAGAAGATCGACCGATTCCTCAAACCGGTGAGCGCGGCAGAGATTATCCAGTGTCGATGCCTGCACGCGAATTCTCTCCCGCACACTCAGGTCGATCATTTGCGTGACCGAGGGTATGTCTCTCCTGACCGGGAGTATCGAGGAGCTGTAGTCCCAGTTCAGAATGTCCATTTCGATGGAGCTCTCTTCGGACGAAACCGCGGCCCACGCGAACGAAAACCTGTCAGCGGGAAACCTGGCCTTCATGCTCTCGATGCGGTCGGGCTGGGGCTCTATCAGGAGACCCTTTCTGACGCCACACCATTGGTCTATCGAATGTGTGAATTGTCCGGTCGAAGCGCCCACGTCGATCATCGCGATCGGCTTGTTTTTCGGCAGCGCGTTGATCAACGCGAGCGGCACGTCGAACTTCGTCACGGGTATATTCACGAGCCCCGCGACCGCTTCCTTCACCGATCTTTTCAATCCAAACGGCAGGAAACGCTTTATCGATGGCATTGGAACAGCGTAGCATCGCGGGGCATATCCAAAGCCGGGCGATATAGTGAAGTTAACCCATGAATCAGAACAGCTTTGGCGCTTCTTCCACGTTGAATGTGGGGGGCACGCCCTATCGCATTTTCCGTCTTCCGACGCTGGAGGAAAATGGCGTCGCCAACGTTTCGCGCCTCCCGTTTTCGCATCGCATCCTGCTCGAAAACCTGCTGCGTCACGAAGATGGCCGCAAGGTGCGGGCACAAGACATCGATTCCATCGCGCGCGGCGTCAGCGGCCCCGAAGCGAAGGAGATTTCCTTCATGCCCGCGCGTGTTCTGTTGCAGGATTTCACCGGTGTGCCCGCCGTCGTGGACATCGCCGCCATGCGCGACGCGCTCGCCGCGATGGGCGCCGACCCATCCAAAGCCAATCCGCTCATGCCCGCCGATCTTGTCATCGATCATTCGGTGCAGGTGGATGAATTCGGCACCAAAGATTCGTTCAACATCAACGCGCTGCTGGAATTTCAGCGCAATCGCGAACGCTACATGCTGTTGCGCTGGGGGCAGACGGCCTTCCGCAACTTCCGGGTCGTCCCACCCGACACGGGCATCGTTCATCAGGTGAATCTCGAATATCTGGCGGCCGTGGTCTTCCGCGCACAGGATTCTGACGGCGTGTGGACAGCGTACCCCGACAGCCTCGTCGGCACGGACTCCCACACCACGATGATCAACGGACTCGGCGTGCTCGGCTGGGGCGTCGGCGGCATCGAAGCCGAAGCCTGCATGCTGGGGCAGCCGATCTCGATGCTGCTGCCGGCCGTCGTCGGCTTTAAGCTCTTCGGAAAACTGCCGGAAGGCTGCACGGCGACCGACCTTGTTCTCACTGTCACGCAGATGCTGCGCAAAAAAGGGGTCGTCGGCAAGTTCGTGGAATTCTACGGCGCCGGATTGAGCGCGCTCAGCGTCGCCGATCGCGCCACCATCGCCAACATGGCTCCGGAATACGGTGCGACCATGGGCTTCTTTCCCGTGGACGACGGCACGCTCCAGTATTTGCGGACTTCCAACCGCGACCAGCACACCATCGAGCTCGTCGAGGCTTACTCGAAAGAACAACTTCTCTTCCGCACCGACAGCACCAGAGACCCACTCTTTTCCGACACGCTCGAGCTGGATCTTGCCGGCGTTGTACCATCGATGGCGGGACCGAAACGTCCGCAGGACCGTCTCACTCTTCCCGAAGTGAAGAAGAACTTCCGCGATTCCTTCAAAGACGCGTCGACGAAGAAGGCCACCGTCGAGATTCATGGAGAATCCGCCGAGATGAAGAGCGGAGCTGTCGTGATCGCCGCCATCACGAGCTGCACGAATACGTCGAACCCGTCGGTCATGGTCGGGGCCGGTCTGTTGGCGAAAAAAGCCGTCGAGAAAGGGCTCCGGAGCAAGCCCTGGGTGAAGACAAGTCTCGCGCCCGGCTCCAAAGTCGTGACGGAATACCTCAACAAAGCCGGGCTCACGCCTTACCTCGAGACCCTCAATTTCAACCTCGTCGGGTACGGCTGCACGACCTGCATCGGCAACAGCGGACCATTGCCCGAGCCAGTTTCCGCAGCCGTGAAGAACGACGATCTCGTGGTGGCCGCCGTGCTCAGCGGCAATCGGAATTTTGAAGGACGAATCAATCCGCAGGTGAAGGCGAATTATCTTGCCTCCCCGCCGATGGTCGTTGCCTACGCTCTCGCCGGCACCATGGATTTCGACATGGCGAGCGACTCCCTCGGCAAAGACAGCGATGGCCAGCCCGTGTATCTCAGGGATATCTGGCCGACGCCGCAGGAAGTGAATGACGTGATCGGAGCGACGCTCGACCGCGCCATGTTTGGCCGTGAATATGAGAAAGCCTTCGAGGGCGACGCCAACTGGAAGCAGCTACCGGCGCCGGCCGGCGGCACGTATAGCTGGGACGATGCTTCGACCTATATCAAGAAGCCGCCATATTTCGACAACATGGCCGATCCCAACGCGCCGATCTCCGACATTACGGGCCTGCGCGTGCTCGCCCTGCTGGGCGACTCGATCACGACGGATCACATTTCACCCGCGGGCTCGATTGCCGTCAACAGTCCAGCGGGCAAATATCTCGTCTCGCTCGGCGTGGCGCCGAAGGATTTCAATTCTTACGGAGCGCGGCGCGGCAATCATGAAGTGATGGTGCGCGGCACGCTTGCCAATGTGCGCCTGCGCAATCTGCTCGCGCCGGGCACGGAAGGCACGTGGACGACTCATTTCCCTGAAGAGGAAGTGATGTTTATCTACGACGCCGCCATGCTCTACAAGCAGGAGGGCGTGCCGCTGCTGATCATCGCGGGAAAGGAATATGGCTCGGGCTCGTCCCGCGACTGGGCGGCTAAGGGGGTGATGCTGCTCGGCGTGAGCGCCGTAATCGCGGAGAGCTTCGAGCGCATTCATCGCACCAATCTGGTCGGTATGGGCGTGCTTCCGCTGCAATTCGTGCAGGGACAGACGGCGGCATCTCTGAAGCTGACCGGCAAGGAGCTGTTCCACATCACCGGCGTGCGCGAGGCGGTGGAGAACGGGACGCGCGTCAAAGTGAAAGCTATCGACGCCGCCGGGTCGGAGATCGACTTCGAAGCCGTGCCCCGCGTGGATACGCCGCAGGAAGCGGAATACTTCCGAAACGGCGGCATTTTGCCGTATGTCCTCCGGCAACTTGCCGGCCAGGCCGCTGCGGCATAGCCAGACTTCCCTTGACATTCTAATGGAATATCCGGATACTTCCACCAGACCCTCTAAGTGAGTGGGTTTGAGCGCGGGCCATCACATTTTTGGTGGTCTGCGAAGTCACGGAGACCGGAAATTCCATGCGCATCCGAATACTCGCCTTTGCCGTCTTCGCTGTACTCGCCGGCGCGGCCCTCGGCCAGACCGCCGATCCCACACCGGGTTTCGAAATCGCAGACATCCACATAAGCGCTTCGGCCCGCTACCCGGCAATGCGCAGCGCCCTGCGCGCGGGCCGTTACGAGCTGAAGAACGCCACCATGGCGGACCTCATCGCAACCGCCTGGGGCATCGAGCCCGCCAGGGTTCTGGGCGGACCCAACTGGCTCGAAGCCGATCGCTTCGACGTGATCGCGAAAGTTCCCGCGAATGCCGCGCCGGCAGCAGTCCGGCTGATGCTCCGGTCGCTTCTCGCCGAACGTTTTCACCTTGCGGTCCATGCAGATCAAATGCCCGCCGCCGCGTTCGTTTTATCGAAAGGAAGCGGCAAGCCAAACATGAAGCAGTCGGAAAGTGCCTTTCCTGATCGCGGGGGGCCCCCCGGATGCGAACGCCAGGCCGCCGACAGCAACACGATTCCGGCTATCTGTCACGCTTTGACCATGCAGATGTTCGTGCAGCAACTGCGCGCCGCCGCAGGCGATTACCTGATGGCGCCCGTTATCGATCAGACAAATCTTGAGGGTAATTGGGACTTCACTCTTCGCTGGACTCCGCGCGGCAGACTCGCGGCCGCCGGTTCCGACGCCATCACCATCTTCGACGCCATCGACAAACAACTCGGCCTCAAACTCGAATCGAAGCAGATGCCCACGCCAGTCATCGTCGTCGAGAGCGTGAACCGGACGCCCGCGGAGAATCCGCCTGACGCCGCTGTCTTAGACACTCCGCCGCCGCAATTCGAAGCGGCGACGATCAAGCCGGCCGATCCGCAATCGCAGATTCCTCGCGTCGCGGTTACACCCAACGGCTATTTGAATCTGCAGGGAGTCACGTTGAGCTATCTCATCCAGACCATCTGGTTCATCACGCCGGAGATGATTGTGAACGCGCCGAAATGGCTCGATAACGATCGCTGGGACATCACCGCGAAAGTAGCCGCCGCGGCCGGCGGGCCGCCGCAAACCGATACCGATTCCCTGATCGCGATGATTCGCGCGCTTCTCGAAGATCGTTTCAAACTGCACACCCATACGGAGCAGCGCACTGTGCCGGCATACACACTGACGGCCGTCAAACCGAAGCTTTCGAAAACCGACCCGGCGAGCCGCACCGTGTGCAGGGAAGGCCCTGGCGCCGATGGAAAAGACCCACGCATGGCAAACCCGGCCCTCTCTCGTCTGGTGACCTGCCGCAACGTGACTATGCAACAGTTCACCGCCCGCCTGCCCGGCATCGCAAACGCTTTGAATCCGCTGAACGGCCCAATTCGCTCCGCTGTTTCCGATTCCACCGGACTCACGGACGCATACGACCTCACCTTCAGCTTCAGTCCGGAACTCGGGCGCGGTCCGAACGCCGCTCCCGCGCCGCCATCGGACGGACCTTCCGATCCCAGCGGAGCCGTCTCCATCGCGGATGCGATATCCCGCCAACTCGGCCTCAGACTCGCGATCGAGAAGCGCCCCGCACCCGTTCTCGTCATCGACGCGATCGAGCAGAAGCCAACCGCGAATTGATGCCTTGACATCTTCACCGAATCGGGGCGATACTTCATCAGATTGTCTAAGGAACCACAAGGCGGAAGCGGCATCGGCCTGCTGCAGGGAACACTCGATCTTCTTGTGCTTCGCGTGCTCGCCGCCGGGCCGCTCCACGGTTACGCGATCACCCGGCGGCTGGGCGAGCTCTCGGACGAATGGTTTTCCGTCGACGAGGGTTCGCTCTACCCCTGCCTCTACCGGATGGAAAAAAAAGGCTGGATTCGCTCTGAGATCGGCCGGTCGGAGAACAATCGGCGCGCGAGGTTTTATACGCTGACCAGACAGGGGCGCGATCAACTCGAGACCGAGCAGGAAGACTGGCGCCGCTTCCAGTTGGCCGTCGGCCGCGTGCTGCGGAGGGCTTAACTCGCATGCGCCGCCTGTCGAATGCATTCCGCGAGTGGCGGCAGTTGCGCGCACGCGTGCGCGAAGAATACAGTTTTCACATTGATCGCGCGGCGGCGGACCTCCGTGCGACTGGACTCTCGCGCCTGGAAGCGCGCCGGCTCGCACGCTCCCGCTTCGGCGGCTGCCGCCATTTGAGAATGGCGCGCCGGGAACTCGGCGGCGGCCCGGCCGGTCTCTCAGTTCTGCTTCGTGCACACCGGGTGCTCGCCTCGGCGTGGCTGCAGCCGGCGATCCTGATCACCTCGACTCTTCTGATTGTCCTGGTGAGCCCCGCGCCTCGCGTCATCGTTGAAAGCGTCATCGGCATGCCGCTGCCTTCCGCCGCTCGCCGGATGGTATTCTTCGCGTCGCCCGCGCCGTGGCCGCTGTTCACTGGAATCACCGCGCGCGAATTCGAGACGCTCCGCTCTCTTCCGGCCCTGACTGATGTCGCGCGCTATCGGGGGATTTACGTCCGCGCAGTGGCTCGTGATGGAGTCGCATTGGATGCCGTCGAATCTGAAGCTCGGCTCCGCACCGGCAATTCCGGCATCCGGCTCGCCTCGCAATTCGAGCAGAAAAGAATCGGGATGGGGCCGGCCATCACGGCATGGATACTCATCGGGTGCAGCGCCTTTTTTGCGCTTCGCTCGCGCGGCAAGGGCCGATGGCTGCTTTATGCGATTTTCACGGGATGTATGCACATGCTGGTCTCGCTGACAGCGTGGGCGTTCGCCATCCAGCTCTGGAGCCGCATGTCATGGCCAAACGGTCTGACGTCGGAGGGGAGTTTATGTTTGCTGCTTGTGACGTATCTTCTCGCCAGTGCCGTTCAGTCCGGACATTGGATGCGCGACCTTGACCGGCGCTGCCCGATCTGCCTCGAGCGTCTGCTTCTCGCGCTCACTCACGGCGATACCGGCCGCCTGCTGCTGCGTACGGCGGTGACGGAATCCATCTGCGCACGCGGCCATGGGGTGTTGGTCGAGAGCAGGTGGAACCGGCGCTTCCGGCCGGAGGAGTCGCCGCTCGACGAACTTGTTCACAGCTAGTGGGCTGTCTCAACAGTATCGTTACGATCGGCACAGGCGCCGGCAGGATTGCCAAGCGCGGCGGGCGCGAGTGCCCGCGCCACGACGGCGTACCCTGGACGAAAATTTGCTCGAAATGAACACCGTGACCGCTCTCGAGGCGGATATTGACCTGTTCCCGCGTAACGTCTTCGACCGGCGATAAGTCGTACCTGATGTCTTCTCGGAGGTTGCGATATTATTCAGGGAACCATGACGTTCTGGTCGCGGGCACTGCGGCGCCCGCAAAGCCTCTGGGTGCGCAAGGCGCTCTTCCAGATTCATCTTTGGACCGGCATCGGGCTCGGAATTTACATCCTGCTGAGCAGCATCAGCGGCAGCGCGATCGTTTTCCGCAACGAGCTCTACAAGAATCTGTGGCCCGGACCAAAACTCGTCGCGATCTCCGGGCCGCGGCTCAGTAAAGATGACTTGAAGAAAGCCGTTCGCAAAGCCTGGCCCAAATATTCGGTGACTTACGTCTGGGAGTCGAAGCGTCCCAACGAAGCGACCGAAGTGTGGATGGAACACGACGGCGTGTCGCATGGGAAAACCAAGGGGCGGCTGGTGAATCCATTCACCGGGGAGGATCTTGGACCATCGCGGCCGGTTATGATCGGCGTGCTTGCCTGGTTTTCCGATTTACACACGAACCTTCTCGCGGGCAGCACCGGACGGAAGGTGAACGGCGTGATGGCGATTCTGGTTGTCGTGCTCAGCCTCACTGGTCTGATGATCTGGTGGCCTGGAACCGGACGAGTGAAGCGAAGCCTGACGATCGATGCCAGGTCCAACTGGAAGCGCCTGAACTGGGACCTTCACACGGTCGTGGGCTTCTGGATGTTTGCGTTCGTGTTCATCTGGGGCGTCACGGGAGTTTATCTGGTGTTTCCGACGCCGTTTCAGGTCGTGGTGAACCATTTCTCGAAGCTGCAGATATACGCGCCGCTGGCGTCGCTCGAAGCGCCGTCCGAACAGCCGGCCTCATCCAATGCCCAGGTGATGCTCCTGCAGGTAGCGGATCAGACTCCGGCTGCCGCGCCGTCGGCTCCACCCCCGCCGCGGAGGCGCAGACGTCCGCCGCGCGGCAGCAACGGCGACGTGTTCCTGCGGTGGTTTTACTATCTTCATTTCGGCAACTTCGCCGACTGGCAGGGAAAGGCCGCCTGGGTCGCGCTGGGGCTGATGCCTCCGTTTTTGTTTATCACGGGGGCGATCATGTGGTGGAATCGCGTGCTGAGCCGCGAAGCGCGGGCCGCGCGCACGCGACGCGAAGTGCCGGGGCTTTCGACTGTTGCATCGCAGTGATCGATTTCCCGGACGTCCTGTGTAACAAGCGCCGGCCCGAGTGCCCGCGCCACAGCCCTGATCACCCCGCGTTCGGATGTACGCCTGACCGCGCCCAGAACCACGCGAATTTCAGAAGGCGAATCAGCTTCTCGTCGGGAGCAGTTTTGGGGAGTATGTCGTAGCCGTGGTTCCGCACGACTTCCTGCCAGAGGTACTCGTCCGCCACGCGCGAGGCCAGCAATACGCAGGGCTTGATCGTCGTCTGGTGCAGCTTCATCAGGCCAGCCCGCCAGTCGCCTCCAGCCAGATCGCGCTCATAGATCACGATCGGCGTGGGCGGGCGGCCGATTTGCTTTTGGATTTCATCGATCGATTGCGCACGGCCAATGCGCCATTGGCATCCATCCGCAATGCCGCGGAGCCGCGTGTAAAACGGCTCATCCTCGGTAATGACGATAAATCGCAGCGCGGCATCTTCTGGCGGGGCCGGCGGGACCGGTTTGCGTGCGAAAACAGGAAGCCGCATTGCCGTGCTTTGTTTGGGCCCCGCGCCGCGAAGCCTCAACAAGCGCTCGGCGGGACTCAGATATCACGTTAACGGAATCGCCGCCAGCGGGAGAATACAGGCGGAACTGTATTTCGAGAAGAACGATCTATTGCGGCGCCGAGGCGATCGCATCTTCGGACGACTTGTGCTCCGCCGGCAGGGGAAGATCGAATCTGACGATCGTGCCTCCACCCGGTCTCGAGTTCACATCGAGCGAGCCGCCGAGCCGGCCCACCCGCTCCTGAATCCCGAGAATGCCAAGCCCCCTTTCCTCGCGCGGATTGAAACCTTTACCATCATCCTGAATGGACAGCCATATTCTGCCGGCTTTTTCTTTCAGGTAGACGCGCACCTGACTTGCGCCCGAATGACGCGCGGCATTGCGAATCGCTTCCTGGACGATCCGGAAAATGCAGGTCCGATGCTCTTCGGGGAGATCGTCAACAAAAGGATCGGCCGCAATGTCAACCGCCATTTGCCCTGTCCTCGACGTCTCTCTCGCAAGCCACTTCAGCGCCGGTATGAGGCCGAGATCGTCGAGCATGGTCGGACGCAACAACAAGGAGATATTTCGCACGACGCTCGCGTTGCGCTGTGTCATTTCCTCCACCGCCTGCAGTTGTTGAAGCGCTTCCGCCGTGTCGCCGCTCTTCAGCGCCGAACGCACATTCCCCAATCCGAACACGGCGGCCGAGAGCAGTTGACCGACTTCGTCGTGCAACTCGCGTGAGATACGCCGGCGCTCGCCCTCCTGGGCGGAAACCAACTCCGCCGAAAGCCTCTGCAGTTCCTCGCGAGTACTCAATACCTCGGCAAAACGGCGTTCCGATTCCCTTTCGAGGCGCAGCAGACGCAGCAGCGAGACGGCGGCCAGCGCGCTGCCGCCGACCACGGTCAGAACCAGCAGGATGAACAATTTCACGCGGAAAGAGGAGAGCAGGGTGCTCACGGAACTGCTGTTCTGCTCAAGCTGGCGGACGTTGATTTGCTCAAGCCGGTCCGCCAGCTCCAGAGCGCTGGCGCGCAGGGGAAGCAACTGTTCCTGCATGAAACTGTACGCCCGCGAGCGGCGTTCCGCGGCATTCCAGTTCAGGACCGGCGCAAGCGTGCGCAGATAAGTGTCGAGCTCGCCTGCCAGGGAGTTGACCGGGGCGGCCTCGGCGCCGCTCATCATACGTCTATAGTCGGCAAACTGGCGGCGTAATCGCCGTTCCGTCTCAAGATATTGTTTGCGATGCCCGGCGGCCGCGTCCTCACTCGTGTCAAGCAGGAAGTCGCGGGCGTAGGTGCCTGAGATGTAGATCTCCGAGCGCAGATTCTCGAGCACGCGGTCGCGCTCGACGTAGTCCTGCCTGATGTTCTCCTCGCGAGAACGGATCTGTGACAGAAATGAAACGGCGCTGAGGCCCAGAACCGCGAGCAGAAGAAGAAGGCCGCCAAAACCGGCGAAGAGAGCAACCCTCGTTTGGCGGTGCGATTGGCCGTGTGGCTGCCCCTGATATGGAGGCTGCCGGGACGAATTCTCAACAAACATGATTCCGGCCAACTGCGAAGCTATGTTATCGCAGCGGGTCGGGGGGAATGCAAACAAGCGCCGGCACGAATGCCGAGCCGGCACCCCTCAAGGGGATGCCGGGAGCGCCCGCGCCACGACCGGCTTACGGCTGTTTGCGGCTGAAAATACTCCCGCCGCCCGATTCCGGAATCCGCGGGCCTGGCTTATTGTCAGAGCGTATGGGAGTCGATTGGCCGCTGCTCTTCATATTTGTCGGCTTCGTCCTCGGAACTACGTTTGTTCTTCAGTTGCTCAGCTGGACTTTCCGGCTGCTTCCCCGCGTGCGGACGGAAGTAATTCATTTCGCGCAAAGGCGCGAAGAACGCAAAGGAATCAGCATGACGAATGAAAAATCCAGTCACGGCAGTATTCCGCGAGCGATCGAAATCAGGTAAATTCCGAAGGGTACTGTGTTCGTTCAATAACCGGATGACAAGAGCCCACATGCGTTCTTTTGCCCCGCTTCCAGGGATTTTCCTGCTCCTGATGGGCCTCACCTCATGCTCCAGAAAGGAAGTATCCGCCAAAGCCAGCGACGCTCCCGTCGCGGAGGAAGTCGGGACCGCCCTCGTAAAAGTGAAGCCGGTGGCTCAGCACCTGACCCTCAGTTCGGAACTGGTGCCTTTTCAGGAGATCGACGTTTATGCGAAAGAGCCGGGTTACGTCAAAGAACTGAACGTCGATTACGGGTCGCACGTGCGCGCCGGAGAGGTAATGGCGGTTCTGGAAGTTCCGGAACTGCAGGCGCAACTGGATGAAGACCAGGCGGCTATCAATGCGCAGTCCGATCAGGCGAACCGGCTTAAAAGCGAGGTCGCACGCGCGAAGGCCCAGCACCAGATCCTCCACCTTCAGGCGGAACGTCTGGCGGGAGTAGCAAAAACGAAGGCCGGTCTCGTGGCCCAGCAGGAAGTCGACGACGCGCAGGGAAAGGATCTGGCCGCGGAATCTCAGGTCGACGCCGCGCAGGGCGCTTATCAGGGTGCGCAGAGCCAACTCGCGATGGCAAAGGCCAAGCTCAACCACGACCAGGCGCTCTACGATTACTCGAAAATTACAGCGCCCTTCGACGGAGTCGTTACGCAGCGCTATGCCAATCAGGGTGCGCTCATGCAGGCGGGTACGACTTCCACCCAGGCTACGCCGCTTGTGCGGCTCTCGGACGAACATCTCTACCGTCTGGTGATTCCGGTGCCGGAATCGGATGTCAAATATATTCATATCGGCGATCCGGTCAGTGTCAATGTGGAGTCGACCGGCGAAACTGTCCGGGGCAAAGTGGCGCGCTCCTCCGTCGACATCAGCGGCGCGACGCGGACGATGCACACCGAAGTGGACATTCCGAACACCGACGGCAAACTTGTTCCCGGCGCCTACGCGGAAGCGGAGATTACTCTGGACCACAACCCATCCGCTCTTGTTGTGCCGCTGCAGGCAGTCGATCGTCAGGGCGATGAAACATCCGTCATGCTGGTCGGCCCGGACAACCGCATCGAGAGCAGGAAAGTAACTCTCGGAATTCAGATGCCCGATTATGTGGAAGTTGTCAGGGGTCTCGTGGCGGGTGACCAGGTTGTCGTCAGCGACCGGAGCGGCCTCAAGACCGGCCAGACGGTAAAACCGAAGACACTGCAGTCTGTCTCCTATACGGGCGCGAGCGAAGGCAACTCCGAAAAATAATCGCTATGTCGGGTTTTTCGATTCGTAATCCCTACTTCATCATCGTGGTCTGTCTCGTGGTTATCGTCCTCGGGGCGGTTGCCGTATTTGGCATGCCCGTGGATCTTTTCCCCGCCATCAATCTGCCCCAGGTGGTAGTCGCCACGTTTTATTCCGGCATGCCGCCGCAGGAGATCGAGGCGAACATCACGGCGCCGCTCGAGCGGTTCTTCACTCTCGCCAGCGGCATCGATCATCTGGAGTCCCGATCCATTCTCGGCGTCAGCATTATTCGCGTCTTTTTCACACCGAACACCAGTGCAGATGCCGATGTTACGCAGCTCTCCAATCTCGCCCTCGCGGATTTGAAGCGATTGCCGCCCGGAACGCTGCCGCCCGTCGTGTTGAAATCCGATTCGTCGAGCCTTCCGGTCGCTTTGGTGGCCGTGAAGGGCGCCGGTCTGACGGAGACGCAGCTTCATGACTTTGCTCAATTTGCGATTCGAAACCAGATCGTCACGGTGCCTGGCGTTTCGATCCCTGCGACTTTCGGCGGGAAATACCGGCAGATCATGGTCCATGTCGATCCGTTCAAGCTTCTTTCACGTGATCTCAGCGTGATGGACGTCGTCAATGCCGTGAACAATCAAAACCTCATCCTGCCCGCCGGCGACGTCAAGATGGGTCCTTACGACTACTACATTTACTCGAACAGCCTTGTAGACAACATGACGGAGCTGAACGACGTGCCGTTAAAAACGGTCGGAGGCTCCTGGGTGCGCGTTGGCGACGTGGGCAAGGCTGAGGACTCGAGCGCCACGCAATACAACATTGTGCGTGTGGCGGGTCAGAAGTCTTCTTACATTCCGATCCTGAAACAGGGCGGCGATACCAACACGATTCAGGTCGTTAACGGCGTCCACGACGTGATCGGACACTTGTTCAATATCCCGAAACAAATGGTGGCCGAGCTTCTTTTCGATCAGTCAGTCTTTGTGAAGGAAGCCATCAACACTGTATTTCACGAGACATTGATCGGTCTGGGTCTGACGAGTGTGCTGATTCTGCTGTTTCTCGGGAATTTTCGCGCCACGACCGCCGTTTTACTTTCAATCCCGATCTCGGCTCTGGCAACTTTCATCATCCTGCATCTGGGCAACGCAACCATCAATACGATGATTCTTGCCGGCCTCGCCCTCGCGTTCTCCCGCGTCATCGACAACTCGGTGATCTCGATCGAAAACATCTTCCGGCACCTCGAAATGGGCGCGTTGCCCGCTGTCGCGGCGCAGGTCGGCGCTTCGGAAGTCACGCTTGCCGTGTTGGCCGCGACCCTTGTTGCCGTTGTCGATTTCTTCCCGGTAACTCTGCTGTTCGGCGTCAGTAAATTTCTGTTCTCCGCCCTCGCGTTGTCTTTCTGCATCGCGCTCGTCCTTTCTTTCGTCGTCGCGATTACGGTAATCCCACTGTTCTGTTCACGGTTTTTGAAGGCGATTCCACACGGCCATGGCGAGCACGGGGCAGCCGCCGGACACGCTGGGAAGAAGCTCTCAGCGGGTGCGCGTTTCAATGCCGCTTTCAATCGCGGCTTCAATTACATGCTCGATATCTATGAAAAGCTCGTGCGTCGTGCGGTCAGATTCCCTGCCGCCACCGTAGCGGTGCTGATGGGCGCGTTCGTTCTGAGCCTGGGGCTCTACCCTTTTCTTGGGCTATCGTTCTTCCCGCGTTCCGACGCCGGGCAATTCTCCATCAACCTCAAAGCGCCTACGGGCTCCCGAATTGAGCTGACAAACGAATATGTGTCGCGGGTCGAGGATCTTATCAAGCACGAAGTGGACCCGCACGATTTCCGCATCACCGTTTCCAATATCGGTGTAGTGAACGATATTTCTTCCCTGTATACGACCAACTCCGGCGAATATCAGGCGACGGTTCAAACCCAGTTGACCGACGACCACACTACGAGCAGCTTCGAATACATGGACCGCATCCAGAAGGCGATTCACCGGCAATTCCCCGAGCTCCGCACGTTCGTCCAGAGCGGTTCGATGGTGGACGCCGTATTGAATACCGGCATGCCCGCCCCGATCGATGTGCAGGTCACCAGTTCCGATCTGTCCGCGGACTTCAAGCTCGCGCAGCAACTCGCGTCGCGGATTTCCCGAATTGACAACGTGTCTCAGGTTTACATCCCGCAGGATATGGATTACCCCGGCCTGAGAATGGAGGTCGACAGAGTACATGCGGCGGAGCTGGGGCTCTCGCAAAAGGAAATTGTCGACAACGTCATCACGGCCCTGAACTCCAATGCGATGATCGCGCCGAATTACTGGTCCGACAAGAAGACCGGCAACAATTACTTTCTGACGGTGCAGTACTACGAAAACGGCGGGGCCTCGATCCACAATCCTCTCGATCTGCGAAACATACCTCTGCGGGCGCCCAATCTCAAGCAGCCCACAACGCTCGATACGGTTGTGAAGATGGTCAATCTCCAGAGCCCCACCGAAGTCGATCATTACCAGATCCAGAAAACTTCCGATGTTTACGTAACGACCAAAACCGAGGATCTGGGCAGAGTTACAACAGCCATTCAGAACCTGGTAGCGACCGTTCCTCACCCTGCCGACATACGCGTCAACCTCCGGGGCATGGTGCTCGGGATGCAGAAGTCGTTCCAAAGCTTCGCCATCGGCCTCAGCCTCTCCTTCGTTCTTCTGTATCTCATTCTCGTGGCGCAGTTCCGGTCTTTCATCGATCCGGTTCTGATCATGCTCGCGATTCCGATGGGGATCATCGGCGTGCTCGTGATTCTTGTGGCGACGGGCACGACACTGAATGTGATGTCGCTGATGGGCGTACTGATGCTCGTCGGCATTGCGGCGTCCAACAGCATTCTGATTGTGGATTTCGCGCACCGGCTGCGGCAGGATGGACTGAGCGTCAAAGATGCCGTCATCACGGCATGCCGCGTGCGGCTCCGCCCGATTCTGATGACTTCACTCGCGACTGTTTTCGGAATGGTCCCGATGGCGCTGAAGCTGGGAACCGGTTCGGAACAGTACGCGCCGATGGCGCAGGCCATCATCGGCGGATTGACCGCTTCCGTGGTTCTGACAATTTTCATCGTGCCGGCCGCGTACGTCCTGATGTACCAGAGCAAAGAAACGGTGAGATCGAATGCATAGGCGCGGCGCGATCCTGGCGGGGCTCGCGCTCGGCATTGGAAGCATGGCGCACGGCCAGCAGCCGCCGCGTACTCCCGCCGCCCCGCAGCTTCCGGCGCCTCCGCTGGGCACTGCGACGCAGACCATGCTCTCGCTGCCGGAAGCGACGGCGCTCGCGCTCCGGAGCCATCCTCAAATAGCCGCGGCGCAAAACAGCGCGGCGGCGGCTGGCCAGCACATCACCGAATCGAAAGCCGCGTATTATCCAACGCTCGACGGCGAAATCACCGGCGCGCAGGGACTTTCGCAGGCCCGTCTGGGTGCGGGAGCTCTCTCGGCTTCGCAGTTATTCAACCGGGCCGGGTCCGGCTTGCAGATCACGCAGCTCGTTGCCGATTTCGGGCGGCGGAAAAGCCTCGTCGCGCAGTCTGAATTTCAGGCGCAGGCGGCCGCGCAGAACACGCAGGCCGCGACGTACGATGTCGTCCTCGGAGTCAATCGCGGTTATTTCGGTGTCCTGCAGGCACAGTCGTTCGTCACCGTCGCCAACGAAACAGTGCGGGCGCGACAAACGCTCACGGACCAGGTCACGGCACTCGCCAACGCCAATCTGAAGTCGCAGCTTGACGTCAACTTCGCCGCAGTCAACCTGTCGGAAGCGAAGCTTCTGCTCATCCGGTCGCAGGATGCGGTAGATCAGGCATATGCCGATCTCGCGCGGTCGCTCGGGCAGGAGCAGGTAGTTCGCTACAAACTTGCGGACGTTGCCTCCCCCGGAGCGCCTCCGGCGAGTGCCGAGCCGCTCATCGCCGACGCGATTCAGAACCGGCCGGAGTTGCGCAATCAGCAACTCCAGGTACAGGGCGCGCAATCTTTTGAACAGGCGGAAGCAGATCTTTCACGGCCCAGCGTCAGCTTTATCGCAGTTGGCGGCGGATTGCCGTATCTTGGCCAGGATCCGCGCGTGGCGCCTTACGGCTACGAGGGCGCGGCGTTGAACGTGGATATCCCGATCTTCAATGGACATCTGTTTTCAGCTCGGCGCGAGGCGGCGCATTATGAGATGCAGGCCAGCACCGAGCGCCTCCGGAATCTTCGCCAGCAGGTTGAACGCGATGTGCGGGCAGCGTGGATTTCGGCATCGACCGCTTACCAGCGCATACCGGTGACCGAAGACCTGATGAAGCAGGCGCAACTGGCTCTGGAACTCGCGAATGGCCGCTACAATCTCGGTCTGGCGTCCATTGTCGAGATCACGCAGGCTCAACTCAACCTGACGCAGGCGCAGATTGAGAACGTGTCGGCGACTTACGACTATCAGATCGCTTACGCGCAGTTGCAATACACCGTTGGCGCGCTGCGGTAGAGACAGGGAATATTTAGTCCATGAACAACAGAGCTATGCTGACACTCGCGCTGGCCGCTGGTTTCGCGGGCGGCCTCGCTTCCAATTACCTGCTTCCGGGAACGGTTCATGCGCAAGCTCGGGAGATCCCGCAACAAATCTGGGCTCACGAATTCGTAGTTGCGGATGAGAGCGGCGCCGCGCAGGAAGTCATTGGCATTGAGAAGGACGGAAAGCCTTCGATGGAATTTTTGAAGCCTAACGGCCGGGTTCGGACCGTCCGGTTCAATGAAGGCCTGCAAAGCGTCTACGTAGGCTATGGTCCGCGAAACCCAACGCTTCTGCCGATCAAGCCGTGAGACGGCACGGCGGGCTTAGGCCGCGATTTCGAAAATACAGTCACGTCTTGTCGCGAACGAAGAGCCGGGATGAATCCCGAGCCGACACCCCTGAAGGGGATGCCGGGCCGTCACCCCTGAAGGGGATGGCGGGCGCTCGTCATCCGTTTAGAATTTATTGTTGGGAAATTGCGGAACGCCCGGCGCCGTCAATGGCACCGTGGGCGCCGGTCTGGTGTAGTCAGGCGTGGCGGATTGCCCAATGCCCGGATTTTGAATGACCGGCGGACCATACAAGTAGCTATCCCCACGGTGCACCGGAATCGAATTCGGCACGTAGCCGGGCGAATAGTATGGCCAGCCGAAAGGCCCGGTCACGGCGCCCGAGGCCGAGAGCCATGTGTAAGATCCGGCCCAAGGGTCCCAATGCCAGCCCGAGCCATTTGTAGCCGATTGCGCGGAGGCCGCGCTCTCACTGCTGAGTTGCTCCGAGCGCAGATTGCTCCAGGCGATCACGCGGTCGGTGGAGTTTGCCGCGACTCGAACTTCGCGAAACCGGCGCGTCTTCACGCCAAAGCCCTGATCGGCCAGCAATTGCTTTCCACTTCTGCTCAGGCGCGCCTCGCCGGAATAAACCGCTATCTCGCCGCGCCCTTTGTCGAAGCCGTAGAGGCCCGACTTTTGGAAAGCGGCCATCACGCCGCTCTGCTCCATAATGATTGCGGGCCGAGGAATCAGAACCTCTACGATGGCGCGCCCCTGCTTCAGTCGAAGCCGAACGTCCGACGCGCTTAACGACTCCAGCCGCAGGATGCTCCCGCTGCCCAGCCGCAAAAAACTCCCTGGCGTAAGAAGCAGCTCCGCCATGCCCTCGTGTGTCGAGATTTCCTGACCGGTTTCAAGTGTCGCGCGACCGGCGCTCGATGCGTTCGCGTGAGTTCCGTTTATCCAGACATCGCCCGTGAATGAATTCAGGACGCCGGGCGCGGGATCATTCGGGAACTCCGGAGCGGCACCGTGCAGTGTCATACCCCCAGCGAGCAAAACCATCGCGCTGCAAATAGATATCCCGGTCTTCATCTGCCGGCCTCTATCTCCAGCTTAAGTTCGCCGTTGCGTCGAATCCATACAGCGGCCAATTGGTTTTTGCAGCCCCGCCTTGTCCGATATCGCTCAAAATCCAACGAATACTGTATGCGTGCCGCTGAATTCCAGGCGTATTCTGAGGGGGCACGGGGATATGAAAACCACCAGACACGCGCCGCCCCTGGTTCTCGATTTTCTTGGACGCACAGATACATGTACTGTTTCAAACGCGATTGAAACGTTTAATGTCCGTATGCGCAACGAGGGCTACATTCAGGGCCGTATTCGCTCCATGTTTCCGGATCTGCCGCCATCGGCGGGATATGCCGTAACCGGGCGGATTCGCACCGGGGCGCCTCCTATCGCGCATCACTACTATTATCAGAACATCGAGTGGTGGGAGTTCGTCGCGAGTCTGCCCGGACCGAAAATTGTTGTGCTTGCCGACGTCGACAGCGCGCCCGGCACAGGAGCGTTCTTTGGCGAGATCCACATGCGGATTTCAAAAGCGCTGGGCTGCGTTGCGTACGTGACAAACGGAACCATCCGCGATCTCCCGGAGATGAAGGCCGCGGGTTTTCCCTGCTTCGCGGAAGGTGTGAGCGTCTCGCATGCCTACGCGCACCTGATCGAAATGAATGAGCCCGTGGAAATCGGATGCCTGCAGATTCGCACCGGGGATTTGCTTCACGCCGACTGTCATGGCGTTCAAAAGATACCGCTCGAGATAGCCCCTGAGATTCCCGGGGCGGTCGCGCGGATCGCGGCCCGCGAGAGGGAATTGATAGGTCTTTGCACCGATCCCGCCTTTTCGATTGAAAAACTGAAGGCCCTGTTACAGCGTGGAGGCGATCACGTCGAGCGTAACTCGCCTGCGCGCGTTTGACTGCGACGATTCGCAACCACCGCTCCGGTAGTTTCCAACTACAGCGAATCCTCTAACGACACGCTAAAGCCTTTGCCATCAGCCGCCTGATTTCGGTCTCCTTCTTGCACCATCCGATGGTGCGGAAAGGACAAAAACAAAATGAAGCGCCGAATCCTGAGTGTCTTGCGGAAATCGAGTTTGCCCGCGTTGGCAATAGCGGCCATGCTTACGTTGTCAACCCCCGGCGCCGTCTTCGCAAGAGGCGGTGGTGGACATGGCGGCGGTAGCCATGGCGGCGGTGGACACAGCGCGGGTCACGGCGGGGGGTCGATCGGGCGGTCGTTCTCGGGTGGCGGCCGAAGTTTCGGCGGCGGAAGCCGAAGTTTCAGCGGCGGCGGACGCAGCTACAGCGGCGGTCAGTATCGCGGCGGTAACTTCCGCGGCGGCGACCATGACCGGAGAGGCGGACGCGACTATGACCGCGGCGGGCGCCGTTACTATGGCGGCGGCTATTACGGCGGCGGCTGGGGTGGATACTACGGGGCGCCTTTCTATGGCGGCTTTTCGTTCGGTCCGGACTATTGCACCGATGGCTATTACGATAACTACGGCTACTGGCATCCTTATGCCGGTTGCGTCGCGCCCTGGGGCTACTGACAACTTGCGGTCTATCCCGCAATTGCTCAATGAGAGGCGGCCGATGCTCCCGCAGCGGCTGACGCCCTGAGGGGAATCGTCAATGACCCAAGTGAATTCGAGTTGCGGTCGAAGGCGATAAAGCGCAACGTGGTGACTTCCGTTGCGAGCGTAACATCCTGTGCGATGCCGATGCCTGCCTGGAGTGCCTTATCCCGCTCCGCCGCGGTGTAATGAACATCCAGAGGGACGATCTTCGAATTCACGATTTTCCCCGAAGCTTCCGCCGTGATCAGATCCAGCCTCAATTGCCCCAGGTAACGATCGCCATCCTGCGCGAACCCCACGTCGTGGGCGTCGATATGCAACGTCAGATGGCCCTTTTGGGGATTATCCGCGTCGCGAATCAACGCGCCGCGAATACCGATTTCCCCGTCATCGAAAGGCGAATTGATGGCGGCGTCAACTGCCCGCTCCGCTCTCGCGCCTGCTTCCTCGGGCCACGCATAGTAGCCTGTTCGCGCCTGCAGCCTGACGTTCTTCCGCTTGCTGGTGATTTTGAGCTTGTGGAATTTGCCGTCCCAATTCCCGGCCGGCGGGTAGTATCCGATCTGGTAGCTGCCGCGCGCATCGTTCATCGCCTGACGAACTGCCGCGCCGACATCTTTGCTGCCTGTCGGACGTCCTCCGGTCAAACCGGCCAGTTCATCGAGCGTCATGTGGCTGCCGATTCCCGATCCCCCGCCCATCGCATCCGGACTGCCGAGCATAATCTGCTGAACCGGATAAATGGCGGCTCCGGACCGATCGAATGCCTCACTGAGCTGCCGAAGCTGAGGCGTGAAGTCCACGAAATCACCTGTATCGGACCGTGCGGGTCCGAGCTCGATCGGAATTCCGTCTGTCACCCACACCACATTCTTACGTCCCGGAAACATGGCAAGCTGCGCCGCAAGGGAATCGAGAGCGTTGAGCGTCAACTGCACCCGCACGGCCACATCGATATCGACGGGTCTGGTTCGCAGCACGGCGCGCAGAGCAGCGTCCATCAGGGGTTTGATCTGTTTCGTCCACGGCTCCTGCCCTGGAGAGCTTTGTTCGGGCTGGGAAAATCCGTGCACCGCGAAGAGGCGCCCTTCGAGTGTCAGAAAATACAGGTAAAGGTTGCCGGAAGTTTCGATGCCCTGAAGATCGTGGACGATCTGATTCGCCGTCACTCCGCGCGTTGAAAACCGTTCGTTCATCAGGTCGAACAAAACGACAGTAACGCGCGTTGGGTTGCCGCGACGGTTGGAGTACTCATTGGGGGCGAGCGCTTCAGGCTGCCTCAGTTCGCCGCCGTCGTGCCGGAAGAGCACAATGTTCCGGCGCTTGCCGGCGTCGGTGACTTCAAAGTCGCTGCTGCCGAGATCGTTGACCGGCTGGCCCTGCCCGTTGACGGCCACGATGTTGAAATCGAGCAGGCGAGGCTCGGGAGCTTCCGCGGCAAAGCACAGCGTGCAAAAAAACGTGAGCCCGAGCGCTCTGCGGACGCAAAGTCGAACCGTCATCGTCAATCCGGTCGTTTCAGCGTGGGTCGATCGTCCTGATCGGGCTTCACATCCTTCTCGTCTCCATTCGCGTCAATCTGACCGTTTGGATTCCGCCGAAGGGTCGGACGGCCGCTGTCCTGCTTAAGGTCGTCGATTTTCCGGCGATCATGCAACGCGACCACACGTGTTTTCACGTCCTGAAACTCGCTCGTGTTCAGGACGTATTCGGGTTTCGCCTTCAAATATTTCTCGATCGTCGCCTGTGAGCTCTTGATTCGATTCTCCGTTGGCGGGTGGCTCGAAAACAATTTCGACATCGTGCCCGGCTTCTTCTTCTCCTGCGATTCGATTTTTTCGAAGAAATCGACAAATGCGCCGGGATCGTATCCAGCTTTGTAAACGTATTCGAGACCCAGCATGTCGGCTTCGGATTCAAAGCCTGTCGAGCTCGCGACGAGGACAGTCAGCACGAGCGGACTGCTCAAGACAGGTTTTAAAACGCACATGCGCGGAAAACTCCTGAAAATGATCACCCATCAGGAGGCTACACCTCGGCAGCGCCCGCGAGAATACCGCGGCTGCGGTATTTATGGGAGCGCTCAGGAATGCCGCGCGGCATTAAACCCACGCAAAGGTAGGGCCGATACTCGCGGAGCGTGCTTCACTACCGGGGATACGATTTCGTTTACTGCTCGGCCGGGTCAGACGAATTGAATCGCACATTGCGGTTTGCCTGGCTTTCACTATGAACGGCAGGAAAACTGTGCAAGTTGAATGCGAAGGAGCCCGGCGCTCCCATCGGGGTGGCTGCGGCTATTGAGATTGGCCGTCTCGCTTCTTCAGGCGCCCGCCAACCGAACGCGATGGAGCGCAGGCTCAATGGCCGCGGCCATACGGGCTGTGTCCAGTACGTGGTCGAGAAACCGGTTCATCAGCTCGGCACCGGCAACAGGATCGGCGATCATTTCGCTGTGCCGCACCACCAGTAAAGCCGTGTGCGGCCGGAGCGCCAGCCTGGTTTTCGCGGCATCCAACAACCGCTGGTATTCCCGGCTGAGCAATCGCCTGCGGCCGGCCGTGGACTCGCGCGCATGGCCGCGGCGGATCAGCATGCGTTCCTGCGAGTCGAGCACCTCGTCCATTTCG
>DASZLP010000258.1:0-8779 GCA_035552355.1 Bryobacteraceae bacterium
ACGGTGCATGAACCGAAGCGCGCGAAATACGAGCACCCCGTCATCGAGGGCGAAACGCTTCTTCCGGATGCGGTGATTCTGCGCGCTTCCGGATGGCGTCTGCCGATCATTCACTGGTGGCGGCAGGCCACGCAGGCGCGCACCAACGGAGGGGTACACGGGATCCTCTCGAAGTATGAAGGCCAGGGGCGTCTCACCGCCTCTGTGAACCTTACCGATGTCGAGTATGACGAGGCTGCGAAACGTGTCCGCCCGCATCTGAGCGTGAAGCCGGGCCCGAAGGTCAAGGTGACCGCGATAGAGGCCAAAGTCTCGAAGCGCGTTTTGAAAAGGTACGTGCCGGTGTTTGAGGAGAGATCCGTCGATGCCGATCTGTTGCTGGAAGGGCGGCGCAATCTCGAAGACTACTTTCAGAGCCAGGGCTATTACGACGTCGATGTCGCATTCGAGGTGAAGCCGGTGGAGAACGATGTCGAGACAATCCAATACGTCATATCGAAAGGGTTGCGACGCAAGGTCGTGCATGTCGCGATCGCGGGCAATAAATATTTCGACACGGACACCATTCGGGACCGAATGTTCATCCAGCCGGCTGCTTTAAATCTCAGGCACGGCAGGTACAGCGAAGCATTCCGCCGCAAAGACGAGGAGAACATCACGGAGCTCTATAAGTCGAACGGATTCCGGGATGTGAAAGTCACGACCGCCACACAGGATAACTACAAAGGCAAGTCCGGCCAAATGGGCGTGACGGTCACGATCGCCGAAGGATCGCAATGGCTTGTCGACAACCTTTCGTTCGTGGGCACGCAGCAGATCAAAGCGGATGTCTTTCAGAACGAACTTGCGTCGGCGGCGGGGCAGCCGTTTTCGGAAGTCAACATTGCGATCGACCGAAAGACGATCCTGACGCGGTACTTCGAGCAGGGCTTTCCGGCGGCTACATTTGAGGCCGCGTGGCGGCCGAGCGGCGCGAATCGAGTCGCGATCGTCTATACGGTTAAAGAAGGCGAACGCCAATACGTTCGCGATGTGCTGATAACAGGCGACCGGACGACTCGCCAAAGTGTGCTGAAGCACCACATCGATATGAAGGCGGGCGAGGCGCTCTCGCCCGTGAAGCAGACAGCCATTCAGCAGGATCTTTACAACCTCGGAATTTTTGCACGTGTCGATACCGCGATCGAAAATCCCGATGGAACGGCGGCACACAAATACGTGATTTATCACCTGCAGGAGGCGAATCGCTATTCGGTGAACGTCGGTATCGGAGCCCAGGTGGCGCGCTTCGGCACGCCGAGCACAACGAGTCTCGCGTCGCCCGGCGGCAGCACGGGGTTCAGTCCCGAATTCTCGTTCGATGTCACGCGGCTGAACTTTCTCGGGCTTGGACACACGGTATCGCTGCGCGCCGATTATTCGAACATCGAAAAGCGCGCGTCTCTGAACTACCTTCAGCCGCGATTTCGGAACAGCGCGGGCCGAAATCTCTCCTATACGGTGCTCTACGACAATACGCTGGATGTTC
The DNA here is from genome assembly GCA_035552355.1 of Bryobacteraceae bacterium. Taxonomy (GTDB): domain Bacteria; phylum Acidobacteriota; class Terriglobia; order Bryobacterales; family Bryobacteraceae; genus BOG-234. Next base: position 1,529 of record DASZLP010000258.1, read on the forward strand.
GAACGTTCGCCGCGAGACGCGAGCAGGCGTCGGTGCAGCTTTCGCAGAAGTTTTCGAAAACGCTGACGGGCCAGTTCAGCATGCAGTACCGGAGAGTCAGCGTCAGCAGCATCGTGATTCCGGTTCTGCTGATTCCGCAGCTTGTGCAGCCGGTGAGAATCGGAATGTTCACCGGCAACCTCGTGCACGACCGGCGGAACAATCCGGCCGAGCCGTCGCGTGGGATGTACACAACCGTTGACGCGGGGATTGCCACGAAGGTTCTCGGCGGGCAGCGCAGCTTCGGGCGCCTGCTCGCGCGCAACGCAACATACTACAAGCTGACCAAATCGCTGATTCTGGCGCGGCAGACGCAATTCGGCATCATCGCTCCCTTCTCCGCGCCTGCTGGATTAAGCGCCGCGGAATCGGTTCCGCTGCCCGAGCGCTTCTTCGGCGGCGGGGCTGACTCCCTGCGCGCGTTTCCCTACAATCAGGCGGGTCCGCGCGATACGGGGGCGGCGGTGGTTACGGGCGGCCCGTCGTCCGAGGCCACCGGCTTTCCTCTCGGAGGCAATGCGCTCTTCTTCAACAATGTCGAACTTCGGTTTCCGCTCCTCGGGGAAAACATCGGCGGCGTGTTCTTTCATGACATGGGGAATGTATACAGCTCGATTGGGAACATGTCACTCCGCTTCAATCAGCGGAACCTGCAGGATTTCGATTACGCGGTGCAGGCAGTGGGATTCGGCGTGCGGTACAGGACCCCTGTAGGCCCAGTGCGCCTGGACCTCGCGTACAGCATCAATCCGCCGGCGTATACAGGGTTCGGCGGAACGCCGGCGCAGTTGCTGCAGTGCGATCCGAATGCGAACCCGGCGACGCTTCCGAGTTATTGCCAGCCCAGCCGGCAAAGCATCAGCCACTTTCAATTCTTCTTCTCGATCGGACAAACGTTCTGATGCGCGCTTTGTGTGTTTTGCTGACTATCCCGATGTTGGGCGGCGCGGTCGTCATCGACCGGATTGCCGTTGCGGTGAACCGTCATGCGATCAAAACGAGCGACATCGAGCAGGACGTTCGGCTCACGGATTTCCTGAACAAAGCGAACCTCACGATAGACACGGCGGCGAAGAAGGCGGCGGAAGAGAGATTGATCGATCAGCAGATTATCCGGCAGGAGCTCTCTTCGGGTGGATATGGCAGGGCCTCCGACGCGGATGCCGAGGCGCTGCTGCGGCAGATCCAACACGATCGCTTTGGCGGAGCGGAGGCGCGGCTGCGTGCGTCTCTCGAGCAATACGGTTTGACTGAGGATGAGTTGCGGCAACGGCTGTTGTGGCAGTTGACCGTGCTGCGCTTCATCAATGAGCGATTCCGCACCGGGGTGCTCGTCTCCGACGATGATGTTCAGAAATATTACGAGCAGCACCGGTCGAGCTTTCGCCAGCCGCTGGACCAGGCATCGGCATCCATCCGGAGCGCGCTCGAAGGTAATCAAGTCACGCAGCAATTCGAGACCTGGCTCGGCGACGAGAGGAAACGAATGCAGATCGATTACAAGGCGGGAGCCATACAATGAGCCGGCGCGCGCGCATTGCCCGGAATATCGCGATCGGTCTGGTGGCCCTGGTTGGAGTTGCGATTGTGGCGGCTTTGCTGATTGTCCGAACCGGCTGGTTTCGCGAGTATGTCCGGCAGAACATTATTGCGAGCGTCGAAGAGAGCACTGGAGGCCGGGTTGAAGTGGGCTCATTCGAGTTCGATGAGGGGAAAATGCGCGCCCTCGTGCGCAACTTCGTGATCCACGGAAACGAGCCGGCCGGCGCGAAGCCGTTCGTTTCAGCCGCTCTGATCGAGGTCGATCTCAGACTGTTCACGAGTCTGCACCGGCTCTACGACATTACGTACCTCCGCATCGACCGTCCTGAAGTGAATGTCACGATGCTGGCCGATGGGCGCACGAATATCCCCACGCCGACGCAGAAGAGCCAGTCGAACGAATCGGCGCTCGAAACTGTAGTCGATCTGGCAATTGGCAGAGCCGTTCTCAATCAGGGGATGGTGACGCTGTTTTCGGTGCGACAGCCGATAACGGTGCAGGCGAAGAATGTCAGGGTACGGCTCGATTACAGCACGCCGCGCCGGGCCTACGACGGGGACCTTGCGATTGAACCGCTCTACGTGCTGAACGGCCGCAACACACCTGTCAACTTCAGAGTGGATTTGCCGGTAACCCTGGCAGGAGATCGCATCGATCTTCACCATGCCACGATCGTGACGCCGATTTCGAATATCCAGGCCGATGCGTCGATAGAGAACATGAAGAACCCGAAGTTCTCGGGGCATGTGTACGGGCATATCGGCGCCGCCGATCTTCTCAACGGGGGCAACATTCCGATCGACCCCAAAACGCGCCGCGAGATGCCGGACCTGAACATCGAGACGACGGCAACGGCCGATCAGAACACAATCCAGGTGAACAGCCTGCACGTCGGATTCGGTGCGACAACGATCGAAGGATCGGGCCCGCTGAAAACGCCGAACGGGAGCGGCGGCTTCCAGGTGCGCGCGGATTTAGCGGCCGGTGAACTGGCGCGTATAGCCAACATCGCCGCACGGCCTGAAGGCGAGGTTTCCATCAACGCCACCGCGCATCTCGATGGCGCCAATCAGTTTCGCGCGGATGGCGAGATCGGGGCAAAGACATTTTCCTTCGTGGAGGGAAAGCAGCGCATCCAGAATCTCGCGTTCCACTCGGCATTTCACGCCGATCCACGCAACATTACGCTGGACGGATTTCGGCTCAGCGGCTTCGGCGGCGAAATCGTCGCGAATGCCACGCTCGCTGACATGGCGCGCTACACAGTGGATGGCCGGCTGCAGCGGATCGAAATTCAATCTGCATTGCGGGCATTGGGCGAGCGGCTTCCTTATAGTGGCGCGATCTCGGGAACTCTCGACGCGCGAGGCGATCTGAAAGCCTCGGGGACAAAGAGCGTGCTCGCGAACGCGCGCCTCAGCATCGCGCCGGGACGGACGGGGATTCCGGTTTCGGGACGCCTTAATGCCGCGTACAATGGCGAAGCGGACGACGTAACGGTCGACAACTCTTACGTTGCGCTGCCTCACACGCGAGCGACGATTGCCGGCACGCTCGGCAAACGGCTCAATATCGATCTGCGCTCGAAAGACCTGAACGATCTTCTCGCCGGGGCCGGTCCGGTGACTCTCGCGAACAATGGTGAGGCTGATTTCTCGGGAACAGTCACCGGCAAGCTGTCGAGCCCGCAGGTCGCGGGGCATCTGGCGGTGAATCGCTTCGCGGTGGAAGGGCGCGCCTTCACCGCGCTGAATGCCGACGTCGCCGCGTCCCCGGCATCGGCCGCGATAACGAACGCCCTGCTGACTCGCGACGCGATGCAGGGGCACGTTACAGGACGCATCGGTCTTCGGAACTGGCGTCCCGTTAGCCGGTCGCCGGTGTCTCTCGATGCGGGTGTGACGAATGGAGATCTGGCGGATGCGATGGCGCTGGCGGGACAGCCGAACACCGGGTATTCCGGAATGCTTTCGGTATCGGCTCACGTCGGCGGGACCTACGGTAATCCCGTCGGCTCAGCTTCGATCCAGGCCGTGAACGGCACAATCGATAACCAGCCGTTCAACCAAATTCAAGTGCAGGTCAATCTGGCGGACCAGCTGGTTACGCTGCCGGCGGCATACGCAATCACGCCCGCCGGCCGCATCGATATGAGCGCCGAGTTCCGGCATCCGCGCGACAGCTTCAGCACGGGGCAGATTCATGCGCGCGTGCAGTCGGCGAGTCTGAACCTGGCCCAGTTACCGGGTAAAGCTTCCGGAACCGCGCGTCTGAATGCCGACGTGAACGGCGTGTTGCGCGAGGCGGAGCCGAAGCTTCAGTTGACCGCCGTGAACGGCGACGTCTCGGCCCGCGCACTCACCATGGGCGGCTACAACTACGGCGATCTGGACGCAACGGCAAAAACGAGCGGACAGACGGTCGCGTATAACCTGAACTCCGATTTCGCGGGGTCGAGTATCAAAGCCAACGGCCGGACGCAATTGACGCCGGATTATCCGACCACGGCCGATCTGAGCATCGCGCGTCTGCCGGTGGAACGCGTGCTGGCAGTCGCGCGTGAAACCGGCATTCCCGCGAAAGGAATGCTTGCGGGGACGGCACACGTAACCGGAACGATCAAAGCGCCGGAAGGAAATGCGCAACTCGATCTCTCGAATGCCGCCGCTTACGACGAAAAAATCGATCAGGCCCATTTGCGCGTGACCTATCTGGCGCGCAGCATCGATGTGCAGCAACTGCAGATCGTCTCGGGACCGGCGCGCGTCGACGCGACAGCCCATTACGATCACCCCGTCGGCGATCTGCAGACGGGAAAAGCGCGGTTCACACTCGCGACGAACAACGTCAATCTCTCGCGGGTGGCGACGGTTCAGAAGTACAGGCCCGGTCTGGGCGGCGTGGTGGACATCAATATCAACGCTGCCGCGGACGTGCAGGCAGGCGGTCCGCGCGTGTTGTTGACGGCACTGAACGGAAACCTCTCGGCAACCGGCATTGCGGCGCAGGGCAAGCAGTTCGGCGATCTGAAACTCACCGCGAGTTCGCCGACAGGCCAGCGGATCACCTTCGCGCTCGACTCGAATCTGGCCGGTTCCACGATTCATGGCAGCGGAAACGCCACGCTGGCGGCTCAATATCCGGTTGACGCGCAACTCTCGTTCCGAAATGTGGAGTGGAGCCGAATCGCCGAGCTCACCGGAGAGACGGCATCGGGACCCGCGACCTTCGAGGCCAGCGCCGATGGCGATGTCACGGTGCGCGGACCGTTACTCAATACCGCGCAACTCAGCGGCTCGGTGACTGTGCCCAAACTCAACGTCACGACGATACCCCGCGCGCGCGGCGCGGCGCGAATCACGATTGCGAATCAGGGGCCGATCCAGATTGCGCTCGATCGGGGAACGGTGCGGATTCAAAGCGCTCACCTCACCGGGCCGAAGATGGACGTTCAGGCGACCGGCACGGCGGGGATTAACGGCGGCAACCTGAACCTGAATATCAACGCGAACGCCGATCTCGGAATCGTGCAGAACTTCGACCGCGCCGTGTATTCCCAGGGCACGGTGGCGCTAACGGGAACGGTGCGGGGCAATGCGGCAAAGCCGCTGGTAAATGGACAGCTCACGATTCAGAACGTCGCCTTCAGCACCGAAGCGGTTCCCATCGGCATTTCCAACGCGAACGGCGCCATCGTATTCAGCGGAAACACGGCGCGGATCCGGGATTTGACCGCCGAGTCGGGCGGCGGCAAGCTCACCCTTGCAGGATTCGCATCGTATACGGACATGGTGCGCTTCGGACTAAGGGCCGACGCAAACAACGTTCGTGTTCGAGTGCAGCAGGGCGTGAGCGTGACGGCTGACGCGGCGATCCGGCTCTCCGGCACCACGAACGACAGCCGCATCAACGGTACGGTGACAGTTGACCGCGTCAGTTACGCTCCGCAGAGCGACTTCGGCTCGATCCTCACGCGCTCGGCGCCGCCGGTGCAAAATCCCGAAACGCCATCGGCGCTGCTGTCGAAGATGAAGCTCGATATCCGGGTGCGCAACTCGCCGGGAATGACGGTGCAGTCTTCTCTATCGGAAAACCTGCAGACAGATATCGATCTGAGCGTGCGGGGGACAGCGCAGGAGCCGGGCGTGACAGGCCGGATCAACGTGAGCGAGGGCAAGCTCCTGTTCTTCGGCACGACTTACACCGTTAATACGGGAACCATCGCCTTTTACAATCCCGTGCAGATCGAGCCGGTATTGAACGTCAGCCTCGCGGCCCAGGTGCAGGGAGTCAATGTCACGCTACAAGTGACAGGGCCGGTGGATAACATGAAGCTGTCGTACACGTCGGATCCCCCGCTCCAGTTTCAGGAGATCGTGCAACTGCTGGCTTCGGGTAAGACGCCCACGTCGGATCCCACACTCCTTGCCAACCAGCCGACGCCGGGGGATCAGGGCTTGCAGCAAATGGGCGAGTCCGCGATTCTTGGGCAGGCGGTGGCGAATCCGGTCGCCAATCAACTGCAGCGTGTTTTTGGCGTGACGCAGTTGAAGATCGATCCCTCGTTCACCACGGGTTCGAATGTGCCGACGGCACGGATGGCGCTGCAGCAGCGGATCACAAACAACCTGACGTTCACATACGTTTCGGCGATCGATCAGCCCAATGCGAGCGTGGTGAGAGTAGAGTGGGCGTTCAGTCCGCAATGGTCGGCGGTTGCCACGCGCGATTACAACGGAATCTTCAGCGTGAACTTTTATTACAAACGCCAGTTTCACTAGCCTGGGCTTCGCGTTGCCGCTTGCTGAACGCGCGGTTCAAAACAGCAGCCATCTTTTGAACCCGACCGTGAGGGAGCGGCAGGTAATGTTTTTCAGCATTCTCCCAAGGTTAGTGGCGCAACGAGCGCATGCCAACAAATGCCGAGCCGACACCAGGCATTGCCACCAATCAATCTCGTGAAAAATAATGGGTTTAGATGTCGGCCTTCGTAAGATCGATTTCGAAGCGATCGGTGCTGAAGGCGCCTTCAACATTGGCGACTCCGCTGCGGGAATGAACCTGACCGGAACGCGAAACCGGGTCGATGACCCACACCCATTCGACTGCGAATTGCAGGTATTCGCGGACCTTCTCCATCGTTTCGACTGCCGTGTCTTCCGGAGAGAGAATCTCGATGCAAAAGTAAGGGGGGAGAGTTACGATTCGGCGGCCTGGCTCGCCCTCCGGTTTCGCGGTCACCACGCACACATCGGGAACGCGAAATCGGCGCGTGCGCGTTTGTACACGCTGTTCCGGCACGGCGAAGAAACCCATCGCGCTGCAAACCGCCCACAACCCCCTGATCAGTAATCCCTGCATCGCGGCGTGTTCCCAGGTGGGCACCGGACGTTGAATCAGCCTTCCTTCCACAAATTCAGCATCGTGCTCGAAGTTCGAGCGAAGATACTGTTCGGCGCTGACCAGTTCGGCGACGGCCATGAATGTCTCCATAATAGCCCCAGAGGACTATTCAGTCGGAATTTAGCCCATTGACCCGATTACCCAAACGGGAGTAGGATGAACAAGGACCACAACGGTCCACATTCGTGCTCAAGCTGACTAAAAAAGCCGATTACGGCCTGATCGCCCTTCGCCACCTGGCTTCCAGCCCTCAAGCGACGGCGAGC
>DASZLP010000259.1:0-8090 GCA_035552355.1 Bryobacteraceae bacterium
GGCCGACCAGCGGCACGCCGGCGAGCGCCGCCACTCCGAGAACGCCGATTCCCAGTTCGAGCAGAGCATAAACGCGCAGCGGATTCACGCGCGCCGGAACCAGCCGCGCGAACAATGCGCTGCCTGCGCACAAGCCACCCATGTAGGCCGCCAGCAGCAGTCCCAGAGAAACAGCGGAGGATCCGATCGCCAGTTGCAGCAACTGAAACCAGACGATCTCGTAGATGAGAGCGGCGCATCCGCTGCCGGCAAACAGCAGCAGCACCCACGGCAGCATGGCGCGTTCGGGCTCTGTTTGAACGGATGAAACAGGGGCCGGGTGGGGCAGGCGGCTTCGCCTGCCTTTGGCATTCATTGCGCCTGGGGGGCCGGACACATTGAGCAAAGCCAATCCGCCTGGCCGGTATTCCTTGATCGCGGACGCCGATTGACAATCGGCCCCATGCCTTTGACTTTCATGTCCTTATAGAGGTTCGAGGTCCGGGTCGCCGTTATCCGGCTTTCCAAGCCCGTCGAGATGCGTCTTTACGGCAGTCCCGTCGAGCGGCGTGGCCTCGAGCTCCAGGTACTTCGACATGTGCTCCTTCGCGCCCGCCATGTCGCCCTTCGCCTCGAGGATGCGCCCCAGCACATACTCCTCTCGCGGCCGCTTATGCCGCGGATCGAGTTTGATCGCTTCCTGAACGCTTGCTTCCGCGCCCGGCAGATCCTTCAGTTGATACTTCGCGACCGCTCCGTGCAGATACGCCTCGGGATAGGCATGCTTCGTATCCACTTTGATCAAACTATCGGATGTCTTCGCGGCGCAGTCCCAGTCTTTGGTCCTGATACAGAGCCGCGCCAGCATTACATACGACTGAAGCTGCTTCGGATCGGCCTCGATGGCATGGCTGTAAGCGTCGCGTGCCTCCTTCTCTTTATGCAGCCTTTCATCTACGACGCCCAGCGCGTGCCAGCCCTGCACGAACTTCGGCGCCGCGGCTACCGCGGCAGCCAGGTCCTGCTCCGCCTGCTCGAACTGGGTCGCGTCGAGAGCCTTCATAGCTTTCTCAAACGGACCTTTCGCCTTCCCCGGCAGGCTGCCCTCGGAAACGTTGATCGAACTGGGATCCGACCCGGCCGTGCTGATGATAATCGGCGGCACGGTAAGCTGCGTGGCGTGTGACGTGATGTTCAGGTTCGACCCATCGATCGTGGTCGATGTATACCCGGCGTGAGTTGCGCGGATAATGCAGGAGCGCGTAGCGAACGCGTCGACCTCCAGCCGCCAGATCCACTCGCCCTTCTTGTTTGTGATCGGCCCGGGCGCCGACCCGGTTTCGTCGCTGCAAATCCTTTCGACGCCGACGGAAAAAGGCGGCGGCGAGCCATCCTCGAGCGTTACAGTCCCTTTCAGGATCACCTGATAAGTGTCCGCCCACGCGATCTGAGTAGCGACAAAAAGCGCCGCGCCGGCCAGCACAAACACGGCAGCGGCGCCGGAATTGATGCGAAACATGAGGCCTCCCGCGCCTTTCAGAGTAGTTGCGCGCGCGATTCCAGTCAACTGCGCGCCATTGATAAGGGTGCACATGGTTTCAGAAGTTCGCCGCCCGGTAAGTGCCGCGACGCCCGCGGAACTGTTTCCAAGCCGCGCGCGTCAGCAAGCGAGTTTCGGCCTTTTCAGGAGCCCGCTACCGCAGTTCGCGAATTCTCACCGGCGCTTCCAGCTTGAAGCGCAGCAGCGTTTCCGAAGGAATCCGGACGGCTTTGCCGCGGGTGACTCCCTGCGTTGCCGTGCCCGCGCCCGCGCCGGACAGCGCTCCAATCGCCGCGCCCTTGCCGCCGCCGGCGATCGCGCCGATGATGCCGCCCAGAGCCGCGCCGCCCCCGACGAACTCGCCGGTCCTCTTGTTAGTGCCGACGCCCTGTTTGCCTCTTTCGACAAAGTCGCTGGTTTCGAGCCGGTAGTGATGTCCGTCCATGTCGACGGACCCGACGTCGACCGCGAGCTCCGACTGGCCCTGCAACTTGCCCTGACCGTTGGCGGCCCGCACGACGAGCGTCGCGTTCGCGCCGCGGGGCACAGCCACGCGCCCTTCTGTATCCCGCAAGTCCGCTTCAACGACGCCGGAGAAGGTTTGCCCCACCTGCGCCGCCTGCGAATCGATCGCATCGTTGTTACGAACCTCGATCGTTGCTCCCGCCGGGATCGTGCGAAATTCCGCCACTGGCTGCACGGGCGCAGGGGGCGCCGAAACCGGCGCTGCGGGAGCGGGCGCCGCGTCCGATGGCGCGGGCGGAGGAGCCGCCGCGGCTGTCTGCGACGGCGGCGCGGCCGCGCTCGTCCCGTACTGCACCGAGGTCACCTGGCCCATTGGATACGTGCGCGACTCGCCGTTGGCTCCCTGCAGCGAGATCGCCGATGCCGAGCTGCTGGTCACGGTTCCACTGAACGTCGAGCCGTCGCTCAAGCTCACGGTGGCCTGCTGACTGGTTGCGGGCGCGGATGTTTTACTGCAGCCCCACAGCATCAACGCCATTGTGCCGATGACAAAGATTCTCACGGTTTACTTCCCCCTCCTCGAAAGCTTACCCCACCTGAGTCGACACGCCCCGCGTTCCGTTCCTGACGGCTACATTCTCTTGAGCAGCTTTTTGGCAGGGGGTATAGTCCGGGCCGCATACTTCAGGTGTTGTTCAGCTTCGGTTCGATCGCCGGCAGTGCTCAATAGCAGCCGGCCCAGAAGAAAATGCGCGTTTGCATTATCCGGTGACAGTTCGAGGGAGCGTCGAATGGCGGTTTCTGCTTCCTGCGCTCGCCCGACTTTGACGAGCAGGACTCCCAGATTGCAGTACGCGATCGAAGACGCCGGGTCGAGTTCGACAGCTCGTCTGAAACGAGCCTCGGCGATCTCATAGAAGCCGGTTGAGGCGTATTCAATTCCAACATTGGCATACGCCTCGGCAAAGTCCGGATCGAGGCGAATCGCTCGTTCGAATTCCTCCCCGGCCGCTCGATGATCGCCATTGTGCGAAATACTGAGTGCGCGTTGAAACGCCTTTGCTGCTTCTTTTGGTACTTTGTGCCTCATGTGCGGCGCAAAGATCAGCCCGCTTCCACTTTGCTGCCGGGCAGATTGGTTGCACTCAGGGTCAACGCCGGTCGGCGTGTCGCATTCTGCGAGTAAGTCGAACGGCACATCACCAACTTTCGTCCAGTCCTTCTCCCATGCCGCTCTCAGTTGCTCTCGTGTCGGCGGCGGATTGATCTGAGCCGCGCACCTGCACGCCAACAGGAGCGTGATGAGACACGTCTCCCCTATACGTCTGCTCATGGATATCCTCTCGTTACTTTGTTTGCGGAATTCCGCCGGCCCGCGGCACTGAGCGGTCGAGTGGAATACTAATTCGCCGAAGGTTTCTGGACATGATCCACAACCAGGAAATCGATCACGTCTCTGGCGGCCTCAAGTTTCAGTCCGAGCTGGTCCTTCACAGCATCCACGATGGCCTGGTTGATATCGCTCCAGTTCCGGCCATCCGGCATGGAGATCAAAATGTCGTAATCGATATCTCCGGTCATACCGGTTTTGTTGATCACGGGCCGATTGGCGGAAACACCCACCAGATCGACAAAATCCCCGATCGATTCTTTGGTTGCCTTGCTCCGCATCACGGTGCTTCCCGGCGCCTGGGTCAGACTCCAGTTGAACGACTCGCCCGGCGCGGACGGTTTTAACCCGATAATCTTCTGGGAGGGCATCAGATAATACACGGGAACCTCTTTCGCCTCGTGGCGCACATTCAACTGAAACCGGTCGGCGAGGAGCGCCTGAAACATAGGCCGCACCTGTTCCTGCGTGAGGACCGCTTCGCCTGGAGTCTTCGCGACCACGTCGAAAATCAAGGTGCCGGCCCATGACGGAGCAGCCGAAATCTGGTAATCCTTTATGTCATAAGCAGCTGCAATCAGGGCGCGTAGTGTGCCTCTCATCGTGATCCGGTTACCCACGATATGGATTGGCTTTCCCGACTTTCCCACGAAAGAGGTGTCAGGGGTTCCGGGTTGCAGGGATCGATCGAACTGCTTGACCGACGCCACTTCGAATTGTGAACTCACCGCCGCGGAGGATTGCGCCCGGATCGGGGGCGCATTGAGGACGCCGATTACCAACGGTCCAGCGACTGCCAGGACCCCGGCGATTGTCAGGAGCAGCTTTCTCCCAAAATTCAGCTTGTCAGTATCGCGATTCATCATGATTGCCTCGACTCTTCGCCTGAGATTGGAACTGGTTATTCCGGCCACGCAAATGAGCGGCGACTCCAGATAGAATTTGCAGACAGTGAGAATCCCCTCGGCATAATCCTGCGGATCCCCGGTCATCCGCAGAACTTCTTCATCGCAGGCGCGCTCCCGTTCTTCAATCAGCCGGGCCTCGATCCACCATACGAGCGGATGAAACCAGAACAGCGCTTCCACGACCATGTGGATCGCCGCCGCCAGGTTGTCGCGCCGGCGAACGTGGCACGATTCGTGAGCGAGAATGGCCTGTAACTGAGCCGACGTCAGACGGCTGACGATGCCTTCGGGCAGCAACAACACCGGTTTGCGAATCCCGAAAACACCAGGCTCCAGCCGCGCGGGACTGGACATTACCCGGATCGCCCCGTTCGGCAGGTCAAAATTCCGCAGTTTCAAAGCGAGAGGCGATGCAGAACGCAGGGCCGCGCCCACCCGCCGGGATCGCCGCCACCATGCCAGGCTGTTGGCGCTGAATCCACAAAGCCACAGGCCCAACAGGATGACGGGAAGGCGGCTCGGCTCACTGGGCTCGGACGTCAGCAATGGAGGCCGGCCAGGCATGGCAAAAGGCCGGCTAATCTCTCCGATCAACGAAGACACACGAGGATGCACCACAGCCGCAGCGTTGCGCCAATGAACCTGGGAGCCGATTGTAATCAGCAGTGAGAACGGGACGAGAAATTTTACAGAGGCGGTCAGCCACAGCGCATGCCGCACCGCCGCGCCATTCCGCCTCAGGAGCAGCGTCACTAATCCAACGGCACACGCAAAAAGCGTCGATTGCAATATATGAGATGCCAGGGCCTGGATCATGGCTCTTTATCCTGTTCCAATGGTTTCGGTACGGATTTTTTCGGTCTGGCGAGCTTACGGATTGCCTCCTCAGCCTCCTTCACATCTTCGAGCGTGAGCCGGCCCGATTCCACGAGATTGGCCATTACGGGTTTGGTCCGGCCACCGAACAGCGCCAGCAGTTCGTCGATCAACTTCTTCCCGGCATCATCGCGGGTGATCGCTGCATCGAAGATATTGGCGTTGCTGATTCTCCTGACGATTTTGACGGTTTTCTTGCCTTCGAGCATCCGATACACCGTGGTTTGCACCGTGGTGTAAGCGGGCCTTTTTGACTCGGGAAAGGCTTCCTGAATTTCGCGAATCGAGCACGGCCCGCGATTCCACAGCGTTTCCATGATCTGAAGTTCAAGTCTGGATAATTTTGGGTAGGCCATGCGTTTTAAAAAATATCAACTACATCACTATCTGGACTTTACTACATGATGTAGTCAGGTCGCAAGGGCCAATTTTCTATTTATCGTTTATCGCCGCGGATACGGGACGCATGGCCCCATAGCGCACTCCGCTATACTGAGGTTCCCGTGAACGCCGACGAACTCGCGTTTGGATTCCTCCAATACGTCGTCTTCCTTCTATCGACCACCTGCCACGAAGCTTCGCACTCGCTCGTCGCCAAGTGGGGTGGAGATACGACCGCGCTCGAAGGCGGCCAAGTCTCACTCAGCCCGCTGCCCCACATCAAACGCGAGCCATTCGGGATGGTAATCGTGCCGCTGCTTGGCATCGCCTTCGGCACCGGACTCATCGGCTGGGCCAGCGCTCCGTATAATCCGCTCTGGTCGCAGCGCCATCCTAAACGAGCCGCCTGGATGTCGCTGGCCGGACCCGCCGCGAACTTCGCCCTGGCCCTGATCGCCGCCATCCTGATGCGGATTGGCCTCATCGCGGGCGTTTTCACCCCGCTCTACGCCACCCCTTCGCATATCGTTCGCGCCGCCGATCCCTCCGGCGTGGCCGACGGATTGGCGACCATTCTCAGCATCTTCTTCTCCCTGAATGTGCTGCTCGGATGCTTCAATCTCATCCCGTTCCCGCCGCTCGATGGGTATGGCGTTCTCGGTCTCTTCGTTTCCGAGCGCGGCGCCCTCAGGCTGCAGGAAATGCGGTTGAAAATGGGCGCTTTCGGCATCATCGGCATCGTGGTCGCCTGGCAGTTTTTCGACCGCGTTTATCCGGGTTTATTCGCCCTTGCAACTCGCGCTTTCTACATGGGATATACGTTCTCCTGAATCCCGATAGAGTTGACGTTGTATCCTCAGAGATAGCCGATTCATCCAAAGAAGCACGTAATCCAAGTGGACCATTTAGACCTGCTCGAAGCCGAGAGCATCCAAATCATCAGGGAAGTTGCGGCGGAATTCTCCAACCCGGTCATGCTTTATTCGATTGGGAAGGATTCCTCCTGCATGGTTCGGCTGGCTCAGAAGGCCTTCTTCCCCGGCAAGATTCCGTTTCCGCTCCTGCACATCGACACGACCTATAAGTTCCGTGAAATGATAGAGTTCCGGGACCAATTCGTGAAGTCGATCGGGGCCCGCTTGATCGTCCACACGAACACGCAGGCGATCGCGGATGGCGCCAATCCCCTGCGAATCGGCACCCAGAAGTGCTGCGGGCTGCTCAAAACCCGCGCTCTGCTCGACGGACTTGCGGCGGGCGGCTACGATGCGGCTTTCGGCGGCGCGCGCCGGGACGAGGAGAAATCGCGCGCCAAAGAGCGCGTCTACTCCTTCCGCGACGAATTTGGCCAGTGGGACCCCAAGACCCAGCGTCCCGAACTTTGGAACGTCTACAATTCGCGTGTCGACAAGGGCCAGCACATCCGCGTCTTCCCACTTTCCAACTGGACTGAACTGGACGTTTGGCAATATATCGAGCGCGAGAAAATCCCCATCGTCCCTCTCTATTACGCGAAGGAACGCCCCATGGTGGTGCGCGGCGGCGCGCTGATTCCAGTCGAACAGGATTTCATGCTGATGCCCGGCGAGAAGCCGCAGATGGTGATGTGCCGGATGCGGTCGCTCGGCTGCAGCCCCTGCACGGGCGCGATCCGCTCCGACGCCGACACGATCGAGAAGATCATCGACGAAATGAAGCTCGTGCGCCGCTCGGAGCGCGAAAACCGCGTCATCGATCACGACCAGGAAGGCTCGATGGAGATCAAGAAGCGCGAGGGATATTTCTAGCTTGAGCCTGCTCCGCTTCTCCACCGCCGGCAGCGTCGACGACGGCAAGAGCACGCTGATCGGCCGCCTACTCTACGACTCCAAAGGCGTCTACGAAGACCAGCTCGCGAGCGTAGCCAAAGCCTCCGCCAACGGCGCCGGCGGCCATATCGATCTTGCGCTCCTCACTGACGGACTGCGCGCCGAGCGCGAGCAGGGCATCACAATCGATGTTGCCTACCGCTATTTCTCGACGCCGAAGCGCAAGTTCATCATCGCGGATACGCCCGGACACGAGCAGTACACGCGCAACATGGCGACGGGCGCGTCCACAGCCGATCTCGCCATCATCCTGATCGACGCCCGCAACGGCGTGCTGCAGCAGTCGCGCCGCCACGCGTTCATCGCCAATCTCCTCGGCATCCGGCACTTCGTCGTCGCCATCAACAAGATGGACCTCATCGGCTTCGACGAAGCCGTTTACAACGCGATCCGCGACGAGTTCACGACATTCCTCGGGAAGATCGGCGCGCCGGACGCTCTCTTCATCCCCATAAGCGCGCGCGACGGCGATAACGTCGTCGAGAAGAGCGCGCGCAGCCCGTGGTATGCGGGTCCGCCGCTTCTTCAATACCTCGAAGATGTGCCGGCGGATGTGGGAAGCGAAGCCCTGCCCGCGCGCTTTCCCGTCCAGTACGTGCTGCGCCCCAATCTGGATTTCCGCGGTTATGCCGGCCAGGTGGCTTCCGGCGTGTTCCGCCAGGGCGATCTCGTGCTGGCGCTGC